>JAJRQT010000147.1 GCA_024280115.1 Bacteroidota bacterium
CTCTCTGCGTCTTCTTTGAGTAACTTTGTGAAATAGCTGTTACACAGAGTTGCGCGAAGAAGCACAAAGTTTCACAGAGGAAAAAATACTATAAAATGGAAATGATAAAGTATTGATTGTTAGGCATATAAAAATTTTTATTAAGCGATAAATTATTGGTAATAAGAACATTACTTGTATGTGCGAAACTTCAGAAAATAATTTTAGTGGTGATCTTTTCCTCCTTTTCTGACCTGAATTGTAGTCCAATGTCAATAAGTTAAGCCTTCTGTCAACGCGAGCTTGCTTGCCGCAGACAGGCGTAGCATGGCAGACTGTATAGTTTAACCCAAATGCTCCAAATTAGAGGTCACCTGCCCGCTGGGAGTGTACGACAATAGTCCCTCAATCCAAAAAGTTCGTTTTTTTTATTTTACCCCATTCCCTAAAGGGAGCCAAAAAAACGAATTTTTTGGAGGTCCCCTTCAGGGGATTTAGGGGTAAAAGGGAATTTTGTCGTACACCCCTCGCCGGACCAGGCAGGTTTCGTTCCTACCAATGATATATTTTCTCGACTATTAACCCTTCAATACGTCGGGTAATACTCTTTTAGTAATAAATGCTTAGATTTTCAGTTATTGCAACATATAAATTACTATAATGAAAAGAAGTAAATATTTTATAAAATATGAAGGCATCGGATTTATTCATTAAAGCATTAGAAAATGAAGGTGTAGAATACATTTTCGGAATTCCGGGAGAAGAGAACCTTGATTTTTTGGATTCTTTGAAAGATTCGAAAATCAAATTGATACTCACTCGTCATGAACAAGGAGCCGGGTTTATGGCTGCGACTTATGGCCGCTTAACCGGTAAACCTGGAGTATGCTTATCTACCCTTGGCCCGGGAGCGACCAACCTCACGACACCCGCAGCTTATGCGCAATTGGGGGGCATGCCGATGATGATGATCACTGGACAAAAACCGATTAAAAAATCCAAACAAGGTCGTTTTCAAATTGTAGATATTGTTGATTTGTTTCGCCCCATAACTAAATATACACGCCAAATAGTAAACGGGAACCAAATTCCGGAAATGGTAAGGGAGGCTTTTCGCGTGGCCATGGAAGAACGTCCTGGCGCAGTTCATTTAGAATTGCCAGAAGATATTGCCGCTGAAGATAGTGATGAAAGAATTTTTGATGTGGTAGGCTTTAGAAGACCTGACGCTGATGAAGAGGCCATTCGGGAAGCTGCCAAAATGATAGAAAATGCTAAAATGCCTTTATTGTTAATTGGAGCAGGAGCCAATCGAAAAAGAACCAGCAAAGCATTAACTAACTTTATTGAGCAAACAGGCACACCGTTTTTTAATACACAAATGGGAAAGGGTGTTGTAGATGAGCGTCATTCTTATTACCTGGGAACAGCTGCATTATCCAAAAATGATTTTATACATTCTGCCATAAATAAAGCCGATTTAATCATAAATGTCGGTCATGATGTGATCGAAAAACCACCATTCTTTATGGAAATAGGTGGAACTAAAGTAATACATATAAACTTTTCTCCGGCACAGGTTGATGAGGTTTATTTCCCTCAACTAAACGTAGTTGGGGATATTGCTACCTCTATAGACCACATTCTATCCCATATTAATGATATGAGTAACTGGGATCTGTCTTATTACAAAAGAGTAAAAGAGGAGGTCGAAAGTCATTTATCTAGATACTCACTTGACGATCGTTTTCCTGTATTGCCTCAGCGATTGGTGCACATTATCAGGGAAGAATTACCGGATGACGGTATTGTAACTTTAGATAATGGTGTTTATAAAATTTGGTTTGCCCGGAACTATAATGGCTACCAGCCCAATACCTTGTTGTTAGATAATGCCCTGGCATCCATGGGGGCCGGTCTTCCTTCGGCTATGTGTGCGAAATTGCTATACCCTAATAAAAAAGTAATTTCTGTAAATGGCGATGGTGGATTTATGATGAATTCTCAGGAATTGGAAACAGCAATTCGAATGAAATTGAATTTAGTAGTGATTATTTTAAATGATAGTGCTTATGGCATGATAAAATGGAAACAGGAAGGAATGGGATTCGAAAATTTTGGGTTGGATTACGAAAATCCTGATTTTATCAAATATGCAGAAAGCTTTGGCGCAATTGGCCATAGGCCTACGAGTGATGAAGACTTTAGAAATATCTTGACTAAATGCTTAGATATGAAAGGGGTTCATGTCATTGATCTGCAAGTGGACTATTCATTGAATCATTCAATTCTAAATGTATTATTAAAAGAAAAAACGAGTCTTCTGTGATTTAACTATTTGTACAAATTATTTATTATGCCAAGACATGTGAAACTGTTACATAAAAGGACCATAAAGAAGATTCAAAGTTAGATTAAGGTAAGAAAGAAGTCGGGAAAAGAAATCCAATATATTATGACAGGAAAAATTAATAAACAACTATGTTAAAAGTATTATCACCTTACGACCAAAGCTTAATTGGTGAAATTCCTTTAGATGGGAAAGAGGAAGTAGAAAATGCATTAAGCACTGCTTACGATCTATTCTTGGATCAGGCAAAATGGATTCCTGCCCACGAGCGAATTGCTATATTGGATCGAACTGTTGCCATTATGAATTCCCGGATTGAGGAATTGACAAAAACTGCCGCCCGCGAAGGCGGTAAACCTTATAAAGATTCTAAGATTGAGGTTCTCCGGGCTATCAATGGCGTGAGACTTGCGGCAGAGCACATTTCTCAATTGAACGGGGAGCAAATTCCTATGGGAATAACAAAATCATCTGAAAACAGAATTGCTTTTACCACCAGGGAGCCCATAGGGGTGGTGGCATCAATAAGTGCTTTTAATCATCCTCTGAACTTGATTATTCATCAAACTGTAACAGCGATTGCTGTTGGTTGTCCTGTAATAATTAAGCCTGCATTGACTACGCCATTGTCATGCCTGGCTTTTGTTGGTATTTTAAAGGAAGCCGGGCTCCCTCCAGGATGGTGTCAGTCTTTAATTAGCGATAATGAAGCCTCGGAGCAATTGGTATTGGACGATAGGGTGAATTACTTTTCGTTTATAGGCTCGGCTAAGATTGGGTGGTATTTGCGTTCTAAACTATCCCCGGGCACTCGTTCTGCTTTGGAACACGGGGGAGTTGCTCCCGTAATTGTAGAAAAAGACGCTGATTTCGATGAAATGCTGCCAGCTCTTGTACAAGGTGGATTTTACCATGCAGGCCAGGTCTGCGTTTCGGTGCAAAGGATTTATGTTCACGAAAGCATTAGTGAGCCATTGGCAAATCGACTTGCTGAAATGGCGAGTAAATTAGTTGTTGGTGATCCATTGGATGAAACAACCGATGTCGGACCGCTTATTTTAGCAAGGGAAGTTGACCGCGTTGAGCAATGGGTGAATGAGGCTATAGAAAGTGGGGCAAAACTTTTGTGCGGGGGCAAGCGAATTTCTGACACTTGCTATGAGCCTACGGTTTTATTAAACCCGCCACCGGAGGCCAAGGTTTCTACATTAGAATTGTTTGGCCCGGTGGTAAGTGTTTATTCTTATACTGACAGGGATGTAGCTATAAAAAAGGCCAATGCGCTTAACGCTCATTTTCAGGCAGCTGTTTTTACAAATAACCTGGATGTAGCATTAGATACAGTAAAAAAACTTAACGCAACGGCAGTGATGGTTAATGACCACACCGCTTTCAGGGTTGACTGGATGCCTTTTGGAGGAAGAGATGTCTCAGGTATTGGTATGGGAGGAATTCAATATACTATGGAAGAAATGACCAGGGTAAAATTAATGGTGATAAAAAGCAATAAAATTTAATCATGAAACCAAGAGAAATATTTATTGTAGTATCTATACTCATAACCGGAGGGATAGTTATTTTTTATACCATCTGGCCATCTATAGTGTGGACATTTGTTTTTTTCGGTCCGGTTATTTTGCTAGGGTATTATGATATTTTCCAATCTAAACATGCTATAGAACGAAATTTTCCGGTTCTGGGTCATTTTAGATTTGTATTAGAAAAAATCCGGCCCGAAATAATGCAGTATTTCGTTGAAACTGATACAGAAGGAAGACCGATTAACAGAATTTACCGTTCATTAATTTACCAGCGGGCAAAAGGGGTAATCGATACGGCACCTTTTGGGACGCAAATGGATGTTTATAAGAATGGTTATGAATGGATGGACCATTCTATTTACGCTAAAAACCATGTTGAAATAAGTGATGGTTTCAGAGTTTTAGTTGGAGGTCCTGCTTGTAAACTACCTTACTCTGCAAGTATTTTAAATATCTCTGCCATGAGTTTTGGGGCATTGAGCAAAAATGCTGTATTGGCTTTGAATACCGGCGCTAACTTAGGAGACTTTGCCCATAATACCGGTGAGGGAGGGATTAGCTCCTACCACATTAAACCTGGAGGTGATTTAATATGGCAAATTGGCACAGCTTATTTTGGTTGTAGAACAAAGGATGGTAATTTTTGTCCGGACACATTTAAGAAAAATGCAGAAATTGAAAGTGTGAAAATGATAGAAATAAAAATTTCACAAGGGGCAAAACCCGGTCATGGGGGAATCTTACCGGCAAGTAAAAACACAAAAGAAATTGCTGCAATCCGTCTTGTAAAACCACATACTACAGTTTATTCACCACCCACGCATACAGCATTTAATGATGCGGAAGAATTATTACATTTCATCAAGCAACTACGTGATTTATCCGGAGGAAAACCAATTGGGTTTAAACTGTGCATCGGTAAAAAGCAAGAATTTATAAATATTTGTAAAGCCATGACTTCCACTGGAATATCTCCGGATTTTATTACCGTTGACGGTGGGGAAGGAGGAACCGGTGCAGCTCCGGTGGAATTTTCTAATTCGCTAGGAAGACCCTTGCGAGATGGTTTGTCATTTGTCTATGATACTTTAGTCGGATTTGATTTAAAGAAAAATATTAAAATAATTGCTTCAGGCAAAATTATCACAGGATTTCATATCGCCAAAGCCCTTGCTCTTGGCGCAGATATGTGCAATTGTGCACGGGCGATGATGATGGCTATTGGATGCATCCAGGCATTGCAGTGCAATACCAACACGTGCCCGGTTGGAGTAACCACTCAAAATAAAAGTTTAATGAGGGGCTTGGATGTTAATGATAAAGCGAAAAGAGTAGCTAAATATCATGAAAAAACAATTAAAAGTTTTGCAGAGTTAATAGCTGCTGCTGGTATTTCCACTCCAGAAAACTTAAATCGAACCCACATTAACAGAAGAGTGAGCATGAATTCTATATTAAGATATGACGAAATATACCCATATAAAGAAAATGGAAGTTTGTTATAGTAATTTAAACTGCAAAAAATAAACGATTGAACTATGGATGATTATCCAGTCCGAAAAGTGATTTGAAAATCACTGGCGGCCAGGCAAAATTGAATTCACGAGAAAATGATGATTATTTTAAAAATTATTTTATGAAAGTATCATGTATTTTGAAATTTTTGATGTAATAAAAAACATTCTATTAATCAACATCTAAAATGATAATTCTATTCATTATTGCTTTTTCCTGAAATCCGGATTAAGAACTAAGGCAAATTGCAAATACCATTTTCCAAAATCAGTTACTTGTTGGTGCAGCATCCCTATTTGCAAACTTGTAGATTTATTGAATTGATACCCCAACGCCCCATACAAGCGATTACGGTCAAAAAATGGGTTTTCACCATTTATAAATATCTCATCATACAGTCCTATAAATAGTGTGTTTTTTTCTATTTTAGTTTTGTTTATTGGAACAAACAGCATCAGGCGATAACGAAACCTGTTGAGGTAGTTATTTTCAACCCAACGCTGCTCTATTCGGTATCGATGTTCAAATTTAACCCTGCCAATATTATTTGTTAAAATAAACTGCTGCCAGATCCGGTGTTCAATAAATTCAGGAGCTTTTTGCTCTGATTCAAAAACATACGATGTGATATAGCCATATCCTGCAGTCACAAATGCCTTGTCAGAAAAATGATAATTCAAGCCTATTCGCAACAGCATCTGTTCAATATTTACAGGAGCAACTGTATGGTTTCGGTATTGCACCTCGGAATGGATACTGAATTTATCGCTCACCCTATTCATTCCAAAATACATGAGCCAATTACCTGTCTTCTCTTGTTGAGCAAACAGAGAAGCAGGCAATGCCAATATCATCAACGAAAAAAATAATACAAGTTGATCTACTTTTTTCACAGCTCCATAATTGTTACCCGACCCGTCTCAACCGAGTACATAGCACCAATTAATCCTATTTCTCCATTATCAAGCATTTCTCTAAGTACCTGACTTTTTTCTTTCAGCTGTTTCAAGGCAATTTCAACATTTTTATCTGCTACCTTTTGCACAAAAATAGTGTTGGCAGAGGTTCGTTCACCTTCCTCGTCAACTGCGTCTATTGCAGGCTGAATTTTGTTTAATAATCCAGTGAGGTTACCCAACTCAACGTGATCACAAGCTCCTTTTACAGCACCACAAGATGAATGTCCGAGTATTACTATTAATTTTGATCCCGCTGCTTTGCAGGCAAATTCAATGGAACCAAGTACATCTTCGTTGATGATATTTCCGGCAACTCTCGCACTGAAAACATCTCCTATTCCCTGATCAAATACCAATTCGGCTGGCACCCGTGAATCAATACAACTCAGTATAACCGCAAAAGGGTATTGTCCATTTCGGGTTTCACCAACCTGCTCTATCAAATTACGGTTAGCTTTATTGTTTTGTACAAATCTTTTATTTCCTTCTTTTAATAATTCTATAGCTTTTTGTGGAGTAATTGCTCCTTGAGTTTCTTTAGTTTGTGCTTTCATTTTTTCTTTTTTAGTTTATTTTATTATTATTTATCTGAATTACTATACGCCCCATTACTTTTAACACTGATGTGTATGGGTGGGACAACCCCCTTGTGTGCGTGCAGATCAATAATTTCAAGTTGAATATTTTTGTTTTGTACACTGATTTTGTAGTTCTCTATAATCTCTTCAACATCATAATGCATATAATTGGTTTTAGAGGCGTCAATTACCACTTCGGTATTTTCAGGTATTTCATTCAAAGATTTTAATATGCTCGCCTTATTTAGGAAAGTAACTTCCTGAGCTAATTCAATCACGATTTTCTTTTTCCCTTTGAGGTTTTCTTTTCTCATTTTATATGGAATTTTATAGCTATTTTTAAGAAGCACCAATACGGCAACCATAAGACCTATTCCCAGTCCCCATAGTAAATCGATAAAGACAATTCCTAAAATAGTAACTATAAATGGGATGAACTGCCCCATTCCCTGCTGATACATTTTTTTGAAAACAGCAGGTTTTGCTAATTTGTACCCTACCATAAATAAAATGGCTGCAAGCGTAGCCAGGGGAATCAAGTTTAATAAGTTCGGTATGAGCATGATACTTATTAGTAGTAACAAACCGTGAACTATCGCCGATATTTTAGTTTTTCCTCCAGCTTGCATATTGGCGGAACTACGCACTATTACCTGTGTAATTGGTAAACCGCCAATTAACCCTGAGAGAATATTACCAACACCTTGAGCTTTTAACTCTCTGTTTGTTGGGGTAACTCTTTTGTAGGGGTCTTGCTTATCGGTTGCCTCTACGCACAATAAAGTTTCTAAACTAGCCACAATTGCTATTACTATTGCTGTAATATATACAGCAGGATTGGTAAGCGCTGAAAAATCAGGCAGCGTAAAATTTGCAAAAAACTCACCCATACTACCAGCAATAGGGACGCTTACTATTTGGTCGCTGTTCAGTGAATATCCCTCCATATTAGAAAAATAAATATTCAACCCTATTCCAGATAATACTGCAATCAATGGGCCTTGTATTAATTGAAATATTTTGTATTGCTTAAATAATTTTGTCTCCCACAACAATAATATTGCGAGGGAAACTGCGGCAATAATTAATGCCCCGGGGCTAATAAATTCCAACATTTTATATATCTCAGAAAATGTGTTTTTTCCATCAACCTGAAGAAATGAAAAATCACCTTCCGGGTCTTTGTCATATCCAAAAGCATGAGGTATCTGTTTTAGGAAAATAATAATCCCTATACCGGATAGCATCCCGAAAATTACAGATGAAGGGAAAAAATAGGCAATGTTACCTGCTTTTATAAAGCCAAGAATCAATTGTATGATTCCTGCTAAAATCACTGCCACCAAAAAGATTTCGAACCTCCCTAAATCTTGAATTGCAGTTAGTACAATTACTGCTAAACCTGCTGCCGGTCCACTTACCCCTATTGGTGAGCCGCTTAATGCTCCCACTATTATTCCTCCAATTATTCCCGCTATCAATCCTGAGAATAATGGTGCTCCTGATGCCATTGCAATACCCAGACATAAAGGGAGCGCAACAAAAAAGACAACAATACTGGCCGGGATATCATTTTTAAAATTATTTAACGGATTTAGATTATTAATTGATTTCATGATTTAATTATTGTATTAAAATTTTTGTAGCTATAACAGGCAGGAATAGAAATCTATCTACCTCACAACTGATACTTTATATTAAACTTAGATTTTCGAGTAATTTCAATTGCTTTACTCAAATTAGCGGTAACTCAATTTGTCTGAATTATTTAATGACAGCATTGGCAAAGTAAAAATTTGCTGGAAATTTTACACTTCCTTAGGAGGAGGTAGCGGGACGTCAGGATTAAAATCTGTGAGATATTTATGATTGTGAGAAGAAGATAAATTTTGTACAGAATTAAAATTATGACCCTCGTCTTCTTCGTCATCAACAATCATTTCTTTTTCCTTGAATTCATTGTCTTCATAAATTTCACACAATTCATAATGTGCATCAAACATATGAAAAACAACTTCTATAACAGGAATTGTAGTCATATATAAAACCAGGAAAAGAAATAGCAAACTCCTGACGCGGATGCAAATATTTATTGAACGAAATAGATTAATATCTTTCATTCGTTGATGACTTTAATAACTAGTTGCGTATAAAATTCAGAAATATTGTCCCTGCCAATATTTACATCGGTTAGCGATGGAAGGTGGGCCGCAAAATATCTTTGATGGTGGGCTCCCTCAATAATGGTGGAAATTAGCATGTGCGGGAATTCAAATTTTGGATTTAACTCAAGTACAATATTGCCAACCCTATTGACTACCTGCTTATAAACTTTAAAATACCCTTTCTTATTTTCACTATCAACATTTTTGGTGTGATAGGTTTTAATGGATTCGGTGATCATAATTTTGTCCAACAAGATCTTATCAATATATGAAAATGATGTATCAGTGGTTATCGGCTGAGTTAATATCTTAATTGCGTCTTTGAGCTTTTTACCTGGATTATCAATATTGATTGTAGCGAAAACCAGCTTATATTCAATCCAGCTCCAGTACCAGCAAGTCAGATAAACCAGTAGGGTGTGTTTACTTTCAAAATACCTGTAAATAGAGCTTTCCGGAGACCCTATTTTCTCTCCCAACTTTTTAAAAGTAAATGATTCAAAGCCTAATTCGACTATAAGGTCAATACTCTGAGAAACAATACTTTTCCCCAGCTCAGTGGAGTCCGGATTTTTTATGTATAACTCCGGACTAACTTTAATATGTATTTGAAGATTTTTCACATTTTAATAATATTAATTGCAAATATAGTAGTAATACTATTATATTTGCAAGCTATTATTTAAAAATCTTCAACAAACTTTATCGAAGATTGAGATTTAAGATAGCTGAAACGTTCATGATCAATTATAGGGATAGAATATATTTCATTTGACAAGAATCTTATATATAGGTGATTACACACAGGTCTTTCATCCGATTATTGTAGAAAGATTTTCAATTGGTATCATCAAGCAATGAAAAATAATTCTAAAGATTCCCTAAAATATCATGGCAAAATCAGTGTACTCTTTCTTTTATCTTGTTTCTGATGTATTCGATTTAATTTATAAATTATGTTAAAACAGCCGAAATTAATCAGGTTCAATGAAAATGTTCTGGCGAAATACCAAATATATAACAGTATTTTCATGACACTACCGTTTGATACAATCTCTAAAACAGGAGTACTATTACCACTTTTTCATGATGTTTGTAAAAAAGGATTTCTTGAGGGTAAAAATCCAGGCGAAATAGTTGAAATTTTTTTTAAAGCTTATCAGGAAAACCCATCAGAGGAAGAAAAAATAAAATTATTATTTCATTTTATTCAGTACATCGAGCGCCAGGTAGTTTTGTTTGATGCCATTGAAGATGCAGCATTTCCAATTGTAAATAATATGGCCGGTATCGGAACATTGCGCAATTGTAAGGAAACTGCTGAGTTGGAAAGTAAAAAAGAAGCGCTAAAAGAGCATTTGAAAAACTTTAAAGTTCGAATTGTTTTGACAGCACATCCAACTCAGTTTTATCCCGGGACTGTATTGGGTATTATAAATGATTTAAAGGAAGCTATACAAAACAATGATTTATTATTGATAAATAAATTATTAGCTCAATTGGGTAAAACACCCTTTTTTAAACATGAAAAACCATCACCATATGATGAAGCTGTTAGCTTGATTTGGTATTTGGAAAATGTTTTTTATCATTCGGTTTCTAAAATTTACAATTATATACAAAGCAATATTTTTGATGACCAACCAATTGAAAATGAAATAATAAATTTAGGTTTTTGGCCAGGTGGCGATCGTGATGGAAACCCATTTGTAACTACGGAAACTACCTTAATGGTTGCCAAGCGATTAAAACAGACTATTCTTAAAAATTACTATAAAGATATTCGCAAGTTAAAAAGGCGATTAACATTTCAAGGTGTTGAGCAATCAATCGCAGAATTAGAAAAATTGTTGTTAGAAAATAGTGTAAATACTGAAGTGAACACTATGATTCCTTTGAAGGAATTTTTAATAAAACTAAATGCAATAAAAGAAATAATAATCGCTAATCATCAGTCGCTTTATCTAAGTGAAATCAATGATTTTATAAACAAAGTACATTTATTTGGATATCATTTTGCTACCCTGGATATCAGGCAAGATAGTCGGATACACCACGCAACATTCGCACAAATTGTCACAACGTTATTGGCTAAGGGGGATAAAATTTTCCCACAAAATTATTTAAAGTTACAGGAGCACAAACAAATTGAAATCCTATCAAAAGTGAAGGGCAATATTAGTTTGTCACTCTTCAAAGATGACATCGTTTCAAAGACTTTAAGCTCAATGCATGCTATTAAAACTATTCAACAAAATAATGGAGAATGTGGAGCTAACCGATACATTATCAGCAACAATCAATCTGCGCTGCATGTAATGGAAACCTTTGCAATGCTTAAATTATGTGGCTTTAAAAATAAAATAACAGTTGATATTATACCTCTTTTTGAAACCATTGATGATTTAACAAATGCGCCAAAAATAATGGAGCAACTATATTCAAACAAGGCATATATAAACCATTTAAAACAAAGAAAAAACCAGCAAACCATTATGCTTGGTTTTTCTGACGGAACAAAAGACGGCGGATACTTAATGGCCAACTGGTCTATTTTTAGAGCAAAAGAAAGTCTTACTAAAATCTCCAGGAAACATGGTATAGAAGTCATATTTTTTGATGGAAGAGGTGGGCCTCCTGCTCGCGGTGGAGGGAAAACACATCAATTTTATACCTCGTTGGGATCAAATATTGAAGACAAAGAAATTCAACTAACAGTGCAAGGCCAAACCATCAGTTCCAATTTTGGCACTATCGACTCATCTCAATATAACATTGAGCAATTATTAAGTTCGGGCATATCAAATGTACTGTTTAGCAAAACCAGTAATGTCTTATCTGCAAGTGATACTGAAGTCATGAATGATTTGGCATTAATAAGCTATAACGCTTATGTCGATTTTAAAAATCATCCTATGTTTTTACCTTATCTGCAGCGGATGAGTACCTTAAAATACTATGCAAAAACCAATATTGGAAGTCGTCCATCAAAGCGTTCAAAATCAAAAGGTCTTAATTTTTCTGATTTGCGTGCCATACCATTTGTTGGATCATGGAGTCAGTTGAAACAAAACGTTCCCGGATTTTATGGGGTTGGTACGGCATTAATAAAATATGAAGACAATGGAGAGTTTGACAAGATAAAACAGCTCTATAAAAATTCTGATTTCTTTAAGGCACTTATCAAAAATAGTATGATGTCGCTTTCTAAGTCATTTTTTGAACTCACTAAATATATGGCGGAGGATAAAGAATTTGGTGAGTTTTGGAATGTTATTTATGATGAATATAAAACCACCTTACGATTGATCCTCAAGCTAGCTGATTATAGCAAACTCATGCAAAATAACCCAGTTGGTAAAGCATCTATTGATATACGTGAAAATATTGTATTGCCCTTACTCACCATTCAACAATATGCATTGCTTAATATTCAGAAATTACAAAAGGAAGAAAATGTAAATAACGAGTTATTAAATATTTATGAAAAAATGGTGACGCGTTCATTATTTGGAAATATTAACGCGAGTAGAAATTCAGCATAATATGGAAGTTCTGTTTGGTTCTGCAACCACGAGACTCACAAAGAACTTTAGTCTGATCAGGAATTTTTTCAAATCGGTTTTTTATTTTCCAGTCGTAGCCATTCTGTAAAATAAAAAAGCGGTGTATCAATCAATACACCGCTTTATAAATAATTCATTTACACTTCGTGATTAATGCACAAAGAGCATTTCGCGGTACTTCACTAATGGCCAGTCTTCATCATCGACAAACAGCTCTAATTTGTCAACGTGATACCTGATTTGTTCAAAGTATTTGTGCTTTATATTATGACAGTATTCTACGGCTTTTTCACGTGCGTCTTCAATTTCGTTGATTCGGCTGCGTTCATCAATCATATTGAGTGCACCATCTTTTACACCATCAATATGTTCTGTGATTTTACTGATAACATTTACTGTTGATTTGTTGTCCAAACCGATATCTTGAAGACCTTTAGCTGTATCAATCAATTTTTTCTGATACTTTACTGCCGTAGGAATAATGTGGTTAAGCGCCAAATCACTTATTACACGTGACTCGATCTGTACCTTCATCACATAATTTTCCCACAGGATCTCATTTCTTGCTTCCAATTCTCGTTCACTGAGCACGTTGTATAAGCCAAATACCTCCTTGCTCTTTTCGGTTAGAAATGCATCAAGCGCTTCGGGAGTATCTTTTATATTGGGTAAACCTCTTTTTTCCGCCTCCGCAACCCATTCTTCAGCATAGCCATCTCCTTCGAAACGAACATCTTTTGATTCTGCAATATATTTTCTCAAAACCTCAATAATGGCAAGTCTCTTCTCTTTTCCGTCAGCAATTAAAGCATCTACTGCTTCTCTGAAATCGTTTAGTTGCTTAGCAACGATTGTGTTAAGAACAGTCATCGGCAGACCAACATTGGCATTTCCTCCTACAGCTCTGAATTCGAATTTATTTCCCGTAAAGGCGAAGGGCGAGGTTCTGTTTCGATCCGTATTATCAAGGATGATTTCCGGAATTTTATCAATTCCAAGTTTCATATACATGTTGTCACCTTTCTCAATTTTGATGTTGCCATTTGTTTCAAGCTCATCGAGAACAGCGCTCAACTGGGAACCGATAAATACAGAAATGATCGCAGGAGGAGCTTCATTTGCCCCCAGCCTGAAATCGTTACCCGCAGATGCGATAGATGCTCTCAGGATGTCTGCATATTTATGAACGGCAGTAATCGTGTTCACAAAAAATGTAAGGAATAACAGGTTTTCCCTTGCACTGCTGCTCGGTTGGAATAAGTTGACGCCGGTATTGGTGACCAGCGACCAGTTGTTGTGTTTCCCTGTGCCATTTATTTGAGCAAATGGTTTTTCGTGCAGAAGTAAAGCCAATTCATGTCTGTCCGCTATTCTTCTCATGACATCCATCATGAGCATATTATGATCGGTACCTACATTCGCTTCTTCAAAAAGTGGTGCAACTTCAAACTGACTCGGTGCAACTTCATTGTGTCGGGTTGTTACCGGGATTCCCAGTTTATGACATTCAACTTCAAAGTCTTCCATATAGGCAATAACTCTCCTCGGGATGGAACCAAAATAGTGATCGTCCAATTGCTGACCCCTTGCAGGAGCATGTCCAAAGACGGTTCTTCCAGTCATTACCAAATCAGGTCTTGCATTGAAAAGCGCTTTATCAATGACAAAGTACTCCTGCTCACATCCCAGGGAAGCTGTAACCTTTGAAATATTTCTGTCAAAATATTTACAAACCTTTGTTGCGGCTTTGTCAACAGCTTCCAGAGCCTTCAATAAAGGAGCTTTAACGTCTAATGATTCTCCTGTGTACGAAACAAAAATTGTTGGAATACAAAGTGTCGTTCCCCACTTGAACATTGGCGAACTCGGATCCCAGGCAGTATAGCCTCTCGCTTCAAAGGTTTGCCGAATTCCTCCCGATGGGAATGAAGATGCATCCGGTTCTTGTTGCACAAGGGCGCTACCTTTAAATTTTTCAATCCCACTCATGCTATCAAAAAATGCATCATGCTTTTCTGCTGTTGACCCTGTTAATGGTTGAAACCAGTGTGTATAATGAGTAATGCCATTGTCAATTGCCCATGATTTTACTGCAGCGGCAACGGCATTTGCTATGTCACCATCGATCTTCTTGCCTTTATCAATGCAATGTTTTACTTCTTTAAAAACATCCGGAGCTAAAGTTGCCTGCATTTTTGAAAGATCAAAACTCGTTGATCCATAATAATCCGATACCTTATTTGAAGGTAAGTCAATAAAAAAAGGCTGCCTGCTACCTGCTTCTTTGACAGCGTTAAAACGATGATTCGCCATAAAATTTTAATTTATTTTAATTTGTTTATAATTCAGGTCAAATTTAGCAATAAATTGTAAAACCGCGCAATTATGAGTAAAAAAAGAGTTGAAAGTAAAGTAATATTCAAAAAATCATACATTTATAAGTAATTAATGGTCTGATTTTGTGAATGTTTGCAAAAATGCCTATATAAATTATTAATAATATTATTTAAATGCGAAAAAATAGAATTGTTGAGCAGAATGGAGTAAAAGGAAAAAGAAATTGATTATTTATCGACTTGTTTTTGGCTTTTATTTGTAAACCTGTACAATATTGTATTGTATTTTACCAATTATCGTTCTTTTTTGATTTTTTGGTTTTCGGCTCCTCGTACTGTATTAAATCGGATTGTAAATTTTGTATTAAATCCTGAGTTTTTTCATATACGACCTGTCTGTGTTTCTCCCACTCCTTTTTATTTAAACTTGAAACTTCCATTTCCAGGGGTGAATGTTTGCCTTTAACAGGTTCGTATTTTCCATAGCGGTTTCTTTTATATTCATTGAAAGTAAAACTCGAAATTGTGTACCGGCACTTTCCGTCCTTAAATTCAAGCTGTATATTGTACTCTACTGCTCCCGCAATACTTTTTTTGATGGAGCCAATCTTGTAAACCATAAAACTTCCTTTACTTTTTAGAGTCAGATTCTCAATATCAGTGTACAGATATTTTTTCTTTGAATTCAATACCTTTATTTTTTTCATAAAGGAAGTCCCGTTTTCATATAGTTGTTCTTTATCCAAACCAGGAATTTCAACGACTTCGCTGAAATGATACTTCCCTTGCTCATTAATCGGAAAGTTGTAATCCTCTGAAATAAAACCACTTATTAAAACCAATAAAATAATCCCGAATATCTTCAAGTTATATAGAAGTTGAATGCTCCGATCAATAGGATTGATCGGAGCATAGTGTTTATAATCAATTTAGAATGCATAAACGGCCGCAATAAGAAATTGAGATGCACTTTTAGAATTTGGCGTTATCTCAGATGATTTCTTATAGAAAAAATCATCGCTAGCGCCATCTATTCTGAATTCAGGAATTACTGTGAGAGGTCCAGCTTTAAGGTTGGCTGTTAATGTGAGCGTATTTACATTTTGTGATGAGATTTTTGAAAGATCGGTATCGGTAAATTCTTTGAATTTAAAGTATTCATATCTTACACCCACTTCAAACGCATCTGAAAAAGCATATTGAGGATATAGTGCTACACCGGTATATCCACCCGCATTCTCTCCTGTTACCCAATAATCGGCTGCATTCAATCCCAAATAGAAATCATCAGAAATTTGCCACCCGGTTGTAATATCAATAATTGTACCTGACGGGCTACCTGTCACGAAATTTAAATATACATTCCACCCTTCAATTGGTACGAAATATAATTGCGCCCCAAAATCGGAAATGCCGTTAAAATCCTGGTAAACATTCCAGTCATTAAATAAACCGACCATAAATGCAAATCTATCTGAGATCGCAAAGTCTGCTTTTATCCCGGAATTCTGAAATGGTCCGTTTGTGAAAAGGTATGAAGTTGAATAATTGAAGTTTCCTACGGGTGAAATGACTTCATAACCTACAAATGTACCCATGTAACCGGCTGTGAGAGAGAATACATCAGAAAAGGCGTACGAGGCATATAAGTTTTGAATACCAACGTAAGCGTCATCGTTATCTCCATCAGGTTGAAATAATGGAATAGATTTAACACTTCTTGGCCCAAAGGCAAATTCACCGACCAAGCTGGCTTTACCCACAGTTTGCGATAATGCCACATCAATCATTCCAATAGAGATAGAGTTTTGTTCATCTGCAAAGCTTGTCGGTATATTTGAAATTCCGCTGCCATCTTTATAACCGGAAAAGTCATATTTCCAATAGGTATCGACAGAGCCGGAGATCTGCAACCCATTTTCTTCCTCATCTTGTGCATACAAGTGAACAACACTGATTAGCGAGACAATAATTGGTAAGAATAATTTTTTCATAGTCAAATAATTAAAGATATAAAGTTTCAGATTTAAAATAATTTAAAGAATGAGAAGGATTGGACAAATTGATCATCTGCCTAATCCCGATAGTGATAAAATTTTTATTCAACAACAATTGTATAGCCCCTGATTCCGTGTTCATGACTGTCCAGACCGTCCATTTCATGATCCTTACTCACCCTGATTCCAACAGTAATTTTTAAGACGTAAAATATCGCCAAGGCAATTGGAAATGCAACGGCGCCATAAGATAAAACGCCAATTAATTGCGTTCCAAAAGTGTGGTCAGCATTGCTGGAAAACATTCCTACAGCCAAAGTGCCCCAAATACCACACGTAAGGTGGACGGAAACAGCTCCTACGACGTCATCCAATTTAAATTTGTCTAATGTGACAGCAGACAACACCACTAGTATTCCTGCAACAGAACCGATGATTAAAGCAGCATTGATAGAAACTGTATCTGCACCTGCCGTTATACCTACAAGACCGGCCAGGATGCCATTTAAAACCATACCAAGGTCCATTCTTTTAAATTTCATATAGGAAGTTATGAAACCAAATAATCCTCCTGCACTGGCAGCTAAACATGTTGTGACAAGTACATATGATACCAAATCCGGATCAGCCGAAAGCACAGAACCTCCGTTGAATCCAAACCACCCCAACCAAAGGAGGAACACACCTATCACCGCCAGAGGAACAGAAGATCCGGGTTTGTCAATTACTTTCTCACCTACATATTTACCAAGCCTTGGTCCAATCACGATAATACCTGCTAAGGCGCCCCAACCGCCTACAGAGTGAACTAATGTTGAGCCGGCAAAATCGTAGAAATTCATCTCGTCTAACCACCCTGTACCCCATTTCCAACTCCCCAGGAATGGATAAACCAAACCAACATATATTAATGTGAAAATCATGTAGGAAGATAATTTCACACGCTCGGCAATAGCTCCGGAAACTATGGTTGCAGCAGTAGCAGCAAACATTCCCTGGAACAAGAAATCCGTCCAGTATGTATAACCGCCACTTGCGTAACCTATAGAGGCTCCACTGACATCCGGGTCATATCCAATGCCAAATCCGGAAAATCCAAAAACGCCGCTTATAATGTTGAATTCACCGGGATACATCAGGTTAAATCCGACAAAACAATAGGTCAATAGTCCGATGATTGGAGTTATGGTGTTTTTGAAAAGAATATTAACTGTATTTTTAGATTGCCCAAATCCGGCTTCCACACCTGCGAATCCAAGGTGCATAATGAATACGAGTGCCGTTGCCAACATCATCCAAATATTATTAGCAGTAAATAATGCTGTTGCGGCTGTATCAGCTGTTTCAACCGCAACAGTGGCCACATCTAATAAAAGGACATCCGACAATATTGGCAGGCTTTTTACTCCTGATAGCAATTCCGGACTTGTAAATAAACTAGTAAAAAAAGAATCCATAGATAAAAATTAATTTAATTAAATATAACTTATTTTATAACATATAATATTTATGATTAATTAGAACTGATCTGGCTCAACTTCTAATTAATATGGTTAACGAATAGATAAGATGAACAATTATTGGATACTAAATCAACTCTACATGACAAAGGTAGAGACAGTTTTAGGATTTAAAAAATTAGCAATAATAAATGCATATATTTCATTTAGCTGCAACATTTATTGCATAAAGTTAATTTAATTAAATATAACTAATGTCTTTATTGAAATATTTGCAACATATCTCATTCGAAATAAATAAATGGAACTGGAATCTATATAAATATTATAATACAACATTGCATTTATACGTGTTTTTCATTCTTGTGAATAGTTAAAATGTAAAATAATTATATATAGGGTCGATTATGAATAGTTAAATAGCAACTAATTGCAGATATAGTTAAGTATGGTTTAATTATGTGGCTGTAAATGATATTATAGTGCATACATTATCTATAGAGGGTATAATTAATATAAATAGAGAATATCTCCGAATTGGAAAGAGTTTTATAAAAATACAGATAATCAGCATTAATAAATAACAATATAAATCTGTTAATATTCACAGTCATTTTGATGGAAATGATATTGTTTTTACTGATGTCCGACTAAATCTCCCTTGGAGAAGGAGGGAGGGCAGGGAAATTGGGTTTAGAAAAATTTAACATCTCGTGTCTCAGTCTGTGGCTCACAGACCATGGTATTTTTTATTAATTTGCTTTAAACCCGATTGCCCTAGGGGAAGGGGGATTGATATTGAATACCAATGAGATATGATTAAATTCAATACTATTTCCAAAGTGGTAGTTCTTATTGAGGTTTGGTTAAAAAGTGACTACACACCTCAAAAAAAACCTTTTCCCTATGAATATAACCTTCTTTGGACACAAGTATTTTTTTTAATTGGATTTTATTAAATATGATCATTTTTTATTTATAGAGGTTTAGGATAACCATAACATCCGAGTGCCATAGAAGTCACTAAATTACTTCAGCTTACATTGCAAAAGGACCAACTCTTCAATCTAATTCAATACCATTTAGGGTTTTACTGTTAATTTAATGGGTAAAAACTATTGCTCATTTATTTAAAAATTATATGTAATGCATCAATGATTGAATGCAGGAATGCCTGAAAATTTGTATTGAATAAAGTTTTGACTATGTATCATTTTCAACTCCGTTTTATTGTGTTCTCACATTGACGCATTCAATCATCTCGCATTATTGAATTGGTCGTATGATCCGGCATTGTCATTTTTCACTATTTTCATTGTAGTAACCCCATTTATTATTAAGTACATGCTTATTATATATATAAATATATTATCATCTATAAATAATCCTAAATGGAGTGTGTTCATTTTTAACAATTCTAATATTAAATATGAATTTCGTGCTATGAATATTGACAATTATTGTTTTTCAAAATTCTTTTATTATCTTTCAAAATTGAACAATAGGTAAGGTTTTAACCGATGTACTGTTGTTCCCAATAAAATAGGATTTAATATAGAGTAGTTTAGAAATTGAAATTAATAAGTGATATTGTTTCTTTGAAAAATACAATGATCAAACAACAAAAAAACCTTGGAATTATCCAAAATTGTGAAGAGTTGTTTTCTGATTGGCTGAAAGCAAGACTTAAAAATAAAGGCATCCCCATCAATAGTAGTGAACACTTGACAGAGTTACTTAGTAAGTACGAGGACGAAATGATTAATTTTAACCAACAAATTAAACCTTTACAAAAGTGGAATAAGATCAGGGAGGAATGTTTTGGCCTTACCACTAAACTAAATGGTGGAGGTGGAAATGATAAACAATTGGCCGATTTAATTGAAAAGACCGCATTTGAGGGACAAATACTCTGGCTGACGTTTCAGGAGCAATAATTTGTACAATACTTTACTTTACTGTTTGTGCACTCAGTTCCCGGAATTTGATATTTTTATTGTGATATTTTTATTTTTCAAGTTTCGGTTTTTATTTATTTAATTGAATACCCTATTTTGTAGCCTCTTATCATAGCTTTCCTCATAAATCAGATTTATGGTTCTTAATTATATTTGGGTATCCTTTTTTATCATTGCATTTGTCATTGCCCTATTTAGGTTATTTTTCCTCGGCGACACACAAGTATTTTCAGATATATTCCAATCAACGATAGATTCATCAAAACTAGGTTTTGAAATTTCCCTGGGTCTTACGGGAGTTTTAACATTTTGGCTGGGGATTGTGAAGATTGGTGAGAAAGGAGGCATGGTAAAGATCATGTACAAACTCGTTGGCCCCTTCTTTAGAAAATTATTTCCTGAAATCCCAAAAGATCATCCTGTATTAGGCCCGCTATTGCTAAATTTATCAGCCAACATGCTCAATCTAGACAATGCAGCTACCCCGCTGGGTCTAAAAGCTATGGAAGGTTTGCAGGAGTTTAATCCAAGTAAAGACAGAGCATCCAATGCCCAAATAATGTTCCTGGTGCTTAATACATCGGGCCTTACGATTTTTCCCATCAATATTATGGTTTTCAGAGCGCAACTTGGCGCCGCAGACCCGGCAGATATTTTTCTTCCAATTTTAATTGCCACATTTTTTTCTACTCTTGCAGGACTGATTGCTGTCAGTATTTATCAAAAAATAAATTTATTTGATAAAACCATTTTACTCTACCTTGGGACGATGACGGCATTTATCGCGGCTATAATATTTTATTTCAATCAGTTAGAGCAAGAGCAAATTCAAAATATTTCTACTTTATCAAGCCATTTCCTGCTCTTTACGCTTATAATCGGAATGATAAGTCTGGGCATCAGAAAGAAGAATAATTTATATGAAGATTTTATTGAAGGCGCAAAGGAGGGATTTTCGGTAGCAATTAAAATTATACCATACCTTGTTGCAATGCTGGTAGGCATCGGAGTTTTCAGGGCTTCCGGAGCAATGGACTATTTTGTTGCCATTATTGCCTGGATATTTGAATCATTTGGCGTAAATACCGATTTTGTCGAGGCATTGCCAACTGCAATTATGAAACCGCTGAGTGGTAGTGGTGCAAGGGCAATGATGGTGGAGACGATGAAGACTCACGGCGCGGACTCATTTGTAGGCAGAGTGGCGAGCGTTCTTCAGGGATCCACAGAAACAACTTTTTACGTATTGGCTTTGTACTTTGGCGCCGTAAATATTAAAAATACCAGATACGCCGTTGTATGCGGATTAATCGCTGATTTTGCTGGAATTATTGCGGCAATTCTATTAAGTTATTTATTTTTCCATTGATGAATTGGTTGGCGGATGTTGCCGGTTTATCCAGGTTCTGTGAAAACTACCACAATGGCTGATTGACCAAAGTACTATTTAAATCTATTTTTCAATTGTGAAAGCTTATCCTGGAAAGAGTCCATCCTCTGTTCTGGTTTTCTCTTTGCAGGTTTTTTCACTTTGGGTTTTTCTCCGAAAGGATCACTTTTCAATGAAAGAGAAATTCTCTTTCTCGGTATATCAACTCCGATAACTGTTGCATTCACCTTTTGCTGAACTTTTACAAAATCAGCCGGGTTATCAACAAAACGATCTGCCAGATGGCTTTTATGCACCAAACCATCCTGGTGAACCCCAACATCTACAAAAGCGCCAAAGTTGGTTACATTTGTTATAATTCCATTTAGTGACATGCCAATCTTCAGATCTTCCATGGAATGTACGCTGTCATCAAATTCCATTTGTTCAAAGGATTTCCGTGGATCACGCCCAGGTTTTTCCAATTCATCCATGATATCTTTAAGGGTGGGCAAGCCGATGGTATCAGTGATGTTGCTATCTATTTTAATAGAATTTCTTAATTCTTTTTCTGAGATTAATGCGTTGATGCTTTCGTTTATATCACCCGCCATTTTTTCAACAACTTTGTAACTCTCCGGATGTACTCCGCTATTATCCAAAGGATTCACGGCATTTTTAATTCTCAAAAAACCAGCAGATTGCTCGAAAACCTTATCTCCCATCCTTGGTACTTTTCTCAAAGATTCCCTGCTTTTAAACGGGCCGTTTTCATTTCTATACGCAATGATATTTTTAACCAAAGCGGGTCCCAGTCCCGATACATAGCTCAACAATTCTCTGCTGGCTGTGTTCACCTCAACACCGACCCCGTTTACACAACTGATTACTATGTCATCCAGTCCTTGTTTCAAGGCGTTTTGGTCAACATCGTGTTGATATTGCCCTACACCAATGGATTTTGGATCAATCTTCACCAATTCAGATAGAGGATCCATCAAACGACGGCCAATGGAAACCGAACCTCTAACCGTGACATCCTGCTCAGGAAATTCTTCCCTGGCTGTTTCAGATGCTGAATATATAGATGCGCCACTTTCATTGACCATAATCACCAGAATATCTTTCGACAATCCTATAGATTTCACGAATTGCTCCGTTTCCCTCCCCGCAGTTCCGTTTCCAATTGCGATGGCTTCTATATTGTATTTCGCGCAGAGTTCATGAATAGTCGCTGCAGATTGAACAGTATTTTTCTGTGGTTCATTAGGGAAAATGGCCTCATATTTCAGCAATTTGCCCTGTTTGTCCAGGCAAACTACCTTGCATCCGGTTCGGAAACCAGGATCAATAGCCATTACATTCTTTGCTCCCAGTGGAGCCGAAAGTAGAAGTTGCCTTAAATTTTCTTTGAATACGGAAATCGCTTCGACATCAGCTTTTTTCCTGGTTTCCAGTCGAATCTCTGTTTCTATTGAGGGTTTTAATAATCTCTTGTAAGCATCCTTAATAGCAATCTCTACCTGCATTGAAGCTTCATTTGGTCCTTTCAGGTATTCCTTTTCAATAATTCTGAAAACATCTTCTTCATTTGGACTTATATCCAGGCTCAAAAACATTTCCTTTTCTCCTCTTCTCATGGCGAGCAACCTGTGTGATGCCACCTTGCTAACAGGCTCCTCCCGGTCAAAATAATCCTTATACTTAGCAGCAGCCTCCTCTTTACCTTTTAGCACCCTGGATTTGATGATCCCCCGGGAGAGAAAAAGCTTCCTGACCCTGGCTCGGATGTCGGCGTTCTCATTAATTTTTTCAGCAATGATGTCCCTTGCTCCCTGCAATGCATCTTCCGTACTGCCAACTCCTTTTTCCTTGTCAACAAATTTTCTTGCTTCAGAATGGACGTCCATAGCCTTTTGGAGAAGAATAATTTCTGCCAGGGATTCCAGGCCTTTCTCTCTGGCCATAGAAGCACGTGTTTTTCTTTTCGGTTTATATGGAAGATAGATATCCTCAAGGGCTGTCATTGTCTCAGCCTCATTAATCTTTTTTGTGAGATCTGAGGTTAGTTTACCCTGTTCATCTATTGATTTTAAAATTGCCGCTCGTCTTTTATCAAGTTCTTTCAATTGCTCAATTCTATCTCGAATTTTAGCGATGACCACCTCATCAAGACTACCTGTTGCCTCTTTTCGATAACGTGCAATAAACGGTACGGTTCCCCCATCCTCAATCAATGAGATCACTGCCTGCACCTGTCGGGCTTTGATGGCTAATTCTGTTGCTACGACATTAGAATAATTAATAATCATCTATATTTGTGTTTTTAAAATCGGGCAAAAATAGCAATTTGATTCAGAGATAGAGAAAAATGAAAAAGAAAAAATCAATAAAGAAGGAAATAATAGAATGGGCTATATTTTTGGGCATCCTTGGATTTTTATTTGGTACGGGCTTACACACACCGGTGTTTGGGTTTTTCCAGGGACTTATTCTGAAAACAGGAATAATGCAACCTTCGATTGATGAATCATCCACAGAATCTGCAGATTATGATTTCGAACTCATTGACCAGGAAGGCAATAGAAAACCATTTACTGATTTTAAAGATAAAGTAGTTTTCGTGAATTTCTGGGCAACCTGGTGTCCCCCTTGTATTGCCGAAATGCCAGACATTAATGACTTGTACAATGAAATCAATTCTGATGATATCGTATTTGTCCTCATTTCTTTTGATGACAACTTTCAGAAGGCCAGGGATTTTGTAAAAAAGAAAGAATTTGATTTTCCCATTTATCAACTGGCGAGCCCCTTGCCAAAGGTTTATGAAAGCAATGCTATTCCGACTACATACGTGATTTCTCCGGAAGGAAAAATTGTTGTGAAAAAATCAGGTATGGCTAAATATAATACGAAAAAGTTCAGGGATTTTTTGGAGGGATTGAAGATGTAACTTATAAGGTTCAGGGTTCAATGGTTCAGAGGTTCAATGGTTCTGGGTTTTGAGTTGGTCGCAGGGAATAGGAATGGCGAGCCAAACAATGCCTCATTTTTTCAATGCCAGCAAATTTCCAATCTGACAGGCAGTTACTTCCAAATCTTCAGCGGTATTTCTCATAGCTTTTTCTAAGGGCATGGCTCCGTTCGTTATGGGAAAAATAACATTAAATCCGTGATTGAGTTCATCAATGTTATCTGCCTTTCCCGCCAGAATTATAGATGGGATTCCATAGTCTTTTGCTTTTGCCGCAACACCAAAGGGCCCTTTCCCCTGCAATGTCTGTACATCAACCTTCCCTTCTGCTGTAATTAATAGATCAGCGTCCTTAATGGCTTCCTCAAATCCCATCTTCTTCAATAGAAAGTCAACCCCACTGACCATTGAAGTATTGAAAAAAGCTTTTAAAGCAACACTTATTCCTCCGGCAGCTCCAGCCCCATCCACCTTTGAAAAGTCTTTCCCGGTTTTCCTTTTGATGAGGTCATTGTATCTTTCCATGGATTTTTCAAGCTTTTCTACAGCTTTTGCATCCGCACCTTTCTGTGGCCCAAAAATATGGGCGGCACCATCCTTACCTAGGAGTGGATTTTCTACATCACATAAAATCAGGAATTCAATATCATAAGTTTTGGTGTCAACCTTGTTCATGGATATTTCATTTAAATCCAGGATAGCATTGGTATCATTTTTAATAATTTCCCCGCGGAGATCAGATAGTTCCGCTCCCAATGCCTGTAGAATACCTGTTCCTCCATCTACAGTTGCGCTACCTCCCAGGCCGAGAATGATTTTTTTTGACCCATAATCTATGGCCTCTCTTATTATCTGTCCAGTGCCATAAGTATTCGCTTTTAATGGATTTAATTCTGTTTTTTCAAGTAAACTAATGCCCGATGCTTTAGCCATTTCGATGACGACCGTGTTTTTCTCTTTGATTAAAACCCATTCCGCAACTATCGGAGCTCCAAGAGGGCCGATGACTTTGGACTTTTTAACACTGCCGCCCTGCCATCTTTTAAAAACATCTAAAGTATGATCGCCACCATCGGCAATCGGAAATAATTGGCAATCAGCATCGAGGTCACTTTTTAATAAACCACGCTGAATTGATTCTGCAACTTTAAAAGCGTCAAGACTTCCTTTGAATGAATTTGGGGCAATGATGATTTTCACAGAATATATTTATCGATTATTTGAATTAAAGGTAGGATAAAAATTGAATGGTTCTACCATTAACCCTAATGCGGTATGCAGGTTTAGTGGAAAATGACAATACTGGATTATTCAACTATTACATAAATGCATGTATTATTGAATACTTCAAAGCGAAAATTAAATAAAGTATAATTGTAAATCGCTGGACTTCAAAAGTTTACATATAACAATAATTCAAGCATTCTTGCATTGTATCATTGTCGCATTGCAAAAAGGTTTTTGAACAAATGAAAAAAAATTTATTACCCATTAAAAAACAGAAGAATTAAATGTATTTCTTGTTGAGATTTTTATAAGTCAATTCCAATTGATGAAATGTTATTTCAATCTCAACTAAAATTTAATGGGTAAGCATTTGCCAAAAATAAATAATACTTCTACATTTGCGTCCTGAAAAAATAAGTTAGAATAATTAAGGAATGGCACAACACAAGTCAGCATTAAAGCGAATAAGGTCTAATGAGACAAAGAGACTTAGAAATAAGTATTATCTGAAAACCACCAGAACTTTTATAAAGAGACTCCGAAAGTCAACAGATAAAAAAGAGGCCCTTGAATTATATAAAAAAGTATGTAGTTTACTCGACAAACTGGCTAAAAGAAACATCATTCATAAAAATAACGCTGCTAACAAAAAAGCCAAACTTCATAAAGTGATGGCTGCTGTTCAGTAATATTTAATAGAAAAATATAGTTAAAAGCCTCACCGGTACACGGTGAGGCTTTTTCTGCTTATAAGCTTTTGTTTTCATGGATTATTCTACATTTTTATGAAAACCCCAATGAATATGTCTGAGCCAGGTAAATATCTGAATATTCTAAGCTGGGCGGAAGAGGACCGTCCCCGAGAGAAATTATTACTAAAGGGAAAAGCTGCCCTGAGCGATGCCGAACTTATTGCAATTTTAATCGGCTCGGGAACGCGGTCAATCAGTGCAGTGGATGTAGCCAAAATTATACTCAGTGAAGCTGATAACAATTTGAATAACCTCGCGAAATTTTCTGTTAAAGATCTCAAGAAAACAAAAGGTATAGGCGAGGCAAAGGCAATTTCAATAGTGAGTGCCCTGGAGTTGGGACGAAGAAGAAAAGAATCGGAGTTTTCACAAAAACTTAAAATCACCTGCTCAAATGACATTTACCAACTCATGAAACCTGAATTGATGGATTTGCAAAAAGAAGAATTTTGGACAATTCTACTTAATCGTGCCAATTATTTAATCAAAAAAGAACAAATAAGTTCTGGTGGAATTTCCGGAACAGTAGCCGATCCGAAAATCATTTTCAAGGCGGCTCTTGACCAATACGCTTCATCTATTGTTCTGGTTCACAACCATCCATCGGGAAGCCTGAAACCAAGCAAAGCAGATATCGATCTTACCAATAAAATGAAAACCGCCGGGAAATTATTGGAAATCCCCGTTTTAGACCACCTTATTTTTGGTGATGAGGGATATTTGAGTTTTGCAGATGATGGGTTATTATGAAATAATCTTAACCAGTTTGACTGATCTTAATCAAACGCTCAGCATCTAAAATTTCAATATGGTCAGGATCAATGCGGATCAGCTTGTCTTCTTTAAATTTTGTGAGAATCCTGGTAATACTTTCCACTGACATGCTAGATAACTCCGCTAATTCCTTTCTGGTAAGTTGAAGCGGGAATTGATCCATTTTATAAATCCGCTGAGCCAGGCATAATAATATATCGGCCAACCTGCCATAGGTTTGTTTTTTTGTCAGACAAAAAAAACGGCCATAAGTAATTACAGAATTCTCAGCAAATATACTAAGGACACTTGAGGCGAATTTGCCATTATTATTAAGCAGTTGTTTGAAGGTATTTATATCGATTAGTTTTACGGTTGTTGGCAGATAGGCTTGTGCAGAATACTGAAATACCAAATTTCCTTCCATTAGACTTGTAAGTCCAATCATATTCACAGCCGGTAATATTTTCAGGATTAAAATATCATTGCCTCCTTCAAGAAAAACTTTGGCCAGCCCCTCAGTGATCATCATGATGTGGGAGGCAAAACTGCCCTGTTTACAAATGGTTTCCCCTTTCGAATACTTAACTTCAACCATATTCGCCTCCACCAAATCTATTTCTTCTTGGGTCAAGTGGTCAAAGCAACACATTTGACTCTTCCCTACTGTACAGCTATTTATTGCTAAAACGTTGTTCATACCCGGCTCTTAAATGTATGTCAACAAAATTAGCGTAACAGATCAATAAATCATATGATATAGGTCACTTAAATGGTGGATTCATTTGGCTCCTAATCTTGCTTTACTTAGCCTTTGATTTATCTCTTCCCATACATACCTGATTTACCTTTGTAACAGTTAAAATCATTTGTTATGAAAAGCCGAGGAAAGAATTTTTTAATCTCACTTCTGGTGGTATTTATACTTCCGGGATTAGTAATCTATGTCATTTTCTCATATTATGGAAAAAGAATAGATCAGCATACGCCTATCAATGTTAAATTCAGTGCAGATCATGTTCCATCCACTGATCATTCTGAATTTGAAATTCTACAACAAGAATTTAATGACCCTCACGAGGTAACAGCAGCATGTATTTCCTGCCATACAAGTCGTGATGATGAAATCATGGCCAGTGCTCACTGGAAATGGGAACGTGAAGCTGAGATACCCGGAAGAGAAGGAACAGTTAACATCGGTAAAAAGAATCTAATCAACAACTTCTGCACCGGCGCTGCCGGAAACAACGGTTCCTGTATGCGTTGCCATATTGGTCTGGGCTGGGAAGATAAAAGTTTCGATTTTGCTAATTCTAAAAATGTAGATTGCCTGGTTTGTCACGATCAGACAGAAACCTATCTTAAGAAAAGCGGTGAGGCAGGATTGCCTGCTACAACCGAGAACGCTTCCTTAAAATTTCCAGTTCCAAATTACAATTATGTCGCACAGAATGTGGGCCTACCAAAAAAGCATAATTGTGGAGTTTGTCATTTCGCAGGTGGGGGCGGCAATAACGTGAAGCATGGAGATCTGGAAGAAGCGCTCTTGAGTTGCTCGTTTGAAGTGGATGTTCATATGGCTTCAGACAGTTTGGATATGAACTGCATCGATTGTCATAAAACGGAAAAGCACAACATTACCGGAAAATTGTATTCGGTCTCATCAGAAAATAAAAACAGGGCAACCTGTGAAGAATGTCATACCTCTACTCCTCACATGGACAAAATCCTGGATGAACATTATTATA
This sequence comes from Bacteroidota bacterium, assembly GCA_024280115.1. GTDB lineage: Bacteria > Bacteroidota > Bacteroidia > Cytophagales > Cyclobacteriaceae > JAAUQL01. The sequence continues at coordinate 29,228 of JAJRQT010000147.1, forward strand.
AGGTTGCATGTCAAACCTGTCATATCCCAAAATATGCCAAGGTCAATGCTACGAAGATGTATTGGGATTGGTCAAGTGCCGGGAGATTGGATGATGAGGGAAATCCAATTTCTGAATCTGATGCAGATGGAAACCATAATTATCTGTCTATCAAAGGGAACTTTGTCTGGGACGATAATGTGACGCCCGAATATTATTGGTTTAATGGCACCGCAGATCACTACCTGTCAACGGATACCATTTCGGAAATACCAGTAAAAATAAATACACTTTTTGGTGAGTACCAGGATCCGGAAGCAAAGATCTGGCCTGTGAAAGTACACCGTGGTAAACAGATCTACGACACAGAAAACAAAACACTTATCAGTCTTAAGCTATTTGCCAAAAATAAAGGAGAGGGCGCATATTGGAAAGATTTCGATTATGATACTGCGGCTTATCTCGGAATGAAATATAATAACAGGCCTTACAGCGGATCATATGATTTCGTGAAAACAGAAGCATTTTGGCCAATCAATCATATGGTATCGCCAAAAGACGAAACTGTTGGTTGCATCGAATGTCACTCACGTGTTGGCAGGCTTGCTGAAATCAATGATTTCTATCTACCTGGAAGAGATTACTCTTCTATTGTGGAGTATGGTGGAATTAGTTTGATAATACTTTCATTACTCGGGGTATTCGGACACGGTATAATCAGAATGTTTACAGGTAGGAAAAATAATTAATAGCAATAAAATGAAGACACAAAAAATAGAATTATACAGCAAGTTTGAACGCTTCTGGCACTGGACCCAGGGAGGCCTGGTCATATTGTTAGGGATTACAGGGTTTGAAATTCATAACTCGTTCAAATTATTCGGATTTGAAACTTCCGTAAGGTTGCATTCCGCAGCATCCTGGGCATTTTTAATATTGATTGCCATGGCAATTTTCTGGCTTTTCGTAACCGGACAATATAAAAATTTCATCCCAACAACAGAAAATTTAAAGGCACAGATCAATTATTATTTATCGGGAATATTTAAACACGCGGCTCATCCTACTAAGAAAACAAAATTGAGCAAACTTAACCCACTCCAGAGAATAGTTTATCTGGCGTTGATCATCTTGGTTTTTCCTGTACAATTGATCTCCGGTTTTTTGTATATGTTTCAGCACTATCCAAATAAGCCTATAGAGATGGCAGGGCTACAAACTGTTGCCACAATTCATGTGATTGGGGCCTTCCTGCTGGTGGTTTTTCTAATTGTGCATTTGTATCTTATCACAACAGGATCAACCCCACTGACAAATCTTAAAGCAATGATTACAGGATTTGAAAAAATGGAAGAAGACGAAGAATTAATTAAGAATCAGGTTTAAATATAATTGCTATGAGAAAGCTCACATTAATCTTATTTGTGTTGGTACTCTATTCTGGTTGTAATAGAGTAGATCAATACGATTCACCGGAGCAAATGGTACAAGAGGCTCTGAAGGTTGTAAAAACCATCTCTGTTGATGAATTGAACAAGCTTATGGACAGTGAGGAGGTTTACACATTAATTGACGTAAGACAGAAGAGTGAACACTATTACGGATTTATTCCAGGTTCACTTGTTATCCCACGTGGGAGTTTGGAATTCCTGATTGGTAAAGAGGAATACTGGGAAGAAGAGGGTTTATACATGCCCCTCAAGGATGAAAAAATCATACTCTACGACAAGAAAGGTAATAGAGGTATTATGGCCGCATCATCCCTGATGCAATTTGGCTATAAAAATGTTTACACCCTTGATGGGGGTTGGAAAAAATGGGAACTCAAATATCCCGACTTAACGGAGAAGGACTTAGATATGCTGTCTGGTGGGGGTGAAGAAGATAACGCTGACGCTGGCGGATGCTAATATTTTTTAAATCAATTAAACTTTTAGAACAATTAAATCTTAAAACAATGAAAAAGTTATTTCAAATATTATTTCTTATTGCGATAGTTAATATCGTATTCATAACAAGTTGTAAGGAGAGCACGGATCCCGTTGCTCCGAATGATAATTTTGTAACACTGACTAACTATATGTCCAGCAACAACCTGGATCTACCGGATATGCTATCGGGATGGATCGTTGCCGCTCCATTAGATGTAAATGATGTCCAGGCTTTTATTGACTCTTATGACATTATTGATCTCAGAATTCCGGCAGACTATGATGGTGGTCATATTCAGGGCGCTGTACATTCATTTTTGGCAGATATTCTTACTACGGCATCCGGAACCACCAAACCAATATTGGTAGTTTGCTATACCGGGCAGACTGCTTCTCATGCGGTAATAGCCCTGAGATTGAGTGGTCACAGTGACGCCAAAGTATTGAAATGGGGAATGAGTGGATGGAATTCTACTTTTTCAGGACCATGGAGTAGTAATACTGGAGATGCGGCAATTGGTGACCCAAATTGGTCAGCGACCAATACAACTCAGGCTGATGAAACTTATGGAACACCAACATTGTCAGTTTCGGCAACCGATGGCGCAGGTATCCTTGCAGAACAGGTTAAAAATATGCTAAGTGGTGGTTTTCAAGGCGTAGAAAATGGAGACGTTCTTGAAACTCCTGCAAATTATCATATTAATAATTATTGGGCAAAAGAAGATGTAGATACCTATGGTCACATAGCATCTGCATACAGAACCAGCCCTTTATCTATTTCAAATATTACCGCGATGGATCCATCAAAACCGGTGGTTACTTATTGCTGGACAGGACAGACTTCTTCGATGGTTACAGCCTATCTTTCTGTTTTGGGTTACAACGCTAAAAGCTTGAAATTTGGCACCAACGGAATGATTTACAGCAATCTTAAAGAGCATAAATTCACCGTACCTACTGTTGATTTACCAGTAGTTCAGAACTAAAGCATTATAAGCCTTGAATATTTATTCAAGGCTTTTTTCCATTCAAAAGCAAAAGAGATGAAAAATATTATAATATTACTTAGTATAGCACTGTTGTGCTTGCCAATCTTGTCAAGCGGACAAGGATGCTCCACGCCAAGCTCAGATGAAGGCGTAGTCTTATGGGGATATCTTCAACCCGAATTTAATGCCAAATTCACAGATGATACCCAGGCCTCATTTCAGTTTAGAAGAATGCGTATAGGAGTGATGGGAAATATTCCCTACGACTTTAGTTATTATGTATTATTGGAAACAAGCCAGTTTTTAAATCCGAATAAAACAGGCCCGTTTCTAATGGATGCTTTCGTGAGCTACAACAGATTTAAAAATTTAAGAATAGCACTTGGATCATTCAAATATCAGTTTGGCCGCGAATTGAGTATGCCATGCCATGGTTTATATACAATCAACAGATCAAAAATGGTAGATGAACTTACCGCAAATTTGAACGGTGGCAACCGGGATATTGGTCTGATGCTGTTAGGCGGAAACGACACTACATTTTTTACCTATAGTGCTTCAATAACAAATGGTACTGGTATGTTTCAAACGGATAACAACCTGCTCAATACATATTCTTTAAATGGAAGAGTTACCATTCAGCCGCTTAAAGGGCTTTATTTTGGTGCCAGTGCACGAACTACGCAAAGTCCTCCTAAAGCAGAAGGTGTGGAAGATGATGATACTAAACTCCGGTACGGATTTGATGCACAGTACTCATTTAAAAATTTCACTTTATTAGGCGAATATATTCATGGAAAAGATGAAGGATCATACACCGAAGGTGGTGGATGTGGAGGTGATGCAATCACAAAAACGGGTACGAATAATGCCGATGGCTTTTATGTGATGGCTGTGTATAGAACAAGCTCGAATTTTGAGCCTGTTTATAAAATCGAGAGCTACGAAACTATTAAAAGTGATGGAGGAGATACGCCAACAAACGTCGAGGAATCATCTATTTGCCAAACATTTGGCCTTAACTATTATCCAAACGATTGGACCAGGCTGCAGCTAAACTATGTTTATAGGGCAGAAAAGCCAAAAGAAATTAACAACGATATGTTATTACTTCAATTACAAGTCAGATTTTAAAATCATAATGTCATGAAAAAGTTAAATATTTTATTAGTCCTTGTATTTCTTATTCCGATACAATTTCTTAACGGACAGGATATTATTACAGCATCGGAACTCTCAAAAATTATTAAAAAAGATAATGTTGTATTGGTGTCAGCAAGAACAAATTCTGACTACAAAAAAGTGCATATTACAGGCGCAGTACATATAAACCATACGGATTTATATAAGAATGGCCCTGTGAAAAGTATGCTGAAAAGCCCGGAAGAAATTGCAAAGATCCTGGGGGCACAAGGCATAAGTGAATCAAAAACTATTGTATTATACGATGATGGAAGTGGAAAATATTCCGGGAGATTATATTGGATTTTAAGCTATTTAGGTGCTAAGGATGTTAAAATTCTCGATGGTCACATGGACGCATGGAAGGCTGCACGAAAGCCTGTTACAAAAAATCCTACAAAAGTCACGGCAACAACTTTTACAGCAAAGGTTGATAATTCCAAAATTGCCACTATGGCGCAGGTAAAAGGAGCGATTGGAAAATCGAATGTTGTCATTATCGATGCCCGATCTCCTGAAGAATTCAATGGTGCTTCGGCATCTGAATTAAGAAAAGGACATATTCCAGGAGCTATAGATATTGAATATAAAAATATGTTGGATGCCAAAGGCAAATTAAAGTCCTCTGCGGAATTGCAAAAAATATTTGACGCCGCCGGAGTTACAAAGGACAAGGAAGTTATCCTCTATTGTGAATCAAGCGTAAGGGCGGGAATCATTTATTTTACATTGACTTCAGCTTTGAATTATTCAAATGTGAAAGTTTATGATGGCGCTTATTTAGAATGGCAAGCCACTGCCTCAAATAAAGTCGAGGTTTAAAGATAAACTCGAGTTAGTTGCTTCAGAGTAAAATTCAGATCCGGTTTTTTATTCATAGCAAATGATGAAGCCACTGTCATGTTTTATGATGGTGGCTTTTCATTTGAATAAAAACAAGACAATTCCAAAGCAATAAAGAATTGGTCTTTATAGCATAAAAGAATCATGAATGAGTTTTCGGGAATTTTCGGACTCTTTTGGATCTGTGCATCCAGGATGAAAACGGTCAATTTAGTATGCAGCACTTTTTTGGATCGATCATTTTAGATTATATTTGCTGTTATTTTTTCAAATATTGTATTAGGTTTTAATCAAATGTTATGAATAAAAAGGCTTTCTTTTTGGTCGCTGCACTGGGATTAATAGTTATCAGCTTTTATACCATAAGAGGGACGAGTAAAAAAACTGATGGATATATTGAAGAAATAGAGGCATTGCGAATTGAAAAAAATAATGAATTTAGAACCTCCAATGATTCACCTTTGACTGACGAGCAAAAGGAAGGATTTAAAAATCTGAGTTATTTCCCAGTTGTCGAAAAATATAATATAAGAGCTGATTTACATAAAAATGATCGCGAACAAATTGTGAAAATTAGCATCACAGACGGGACGCAGAGGGAATACATCGTATTCGGGAATGCTCATTTTCACCTCAATGGCAAAGAACTCGACCTGACAATTTACAAACCTGCTAAGTCAGATGAAGATTACTTATTTATTCCGTTTTATGATAAAACCAGCGCTGACCTAACCTATGGTGGAGGGAGGTATGTAGAACCGGAAATTATCGATGGAGGAACTATAAGGATAGATTTCAATACTGCTTATAACCCCTATTGTGCCTACAATCCTACCTATCGATGCCCAATTCCACCGCAGGATAATAAATTAATTATATCGATTCCCGCAGGAGAAAAAATACCGGATTTTATTCATTAATTTTCTGTTCAATAAAAGTAAATACTATTTTTGCGAACACTTTTAGAGGTTTACACCTCTTTATAAAATCTTCATTGTATTATCATAATTAAAACTTTATTAATTATTACGCATTGAGGTTTTATTGATTATATAATTTGAATAAACTGGAGCATGAAGATTTCCCTTAATTGGCTTAAAGAGTATATAGAGATAAGTGAAACTCCCGAGGAGATTGCGCATATTCTCACCATGACCGGACTTGAGGTGGAAGGTGTTGAAAGCATAGAAACTATTAAAGGTGGGCTGCGTGGAGTTGTGATTGGAGAGGTGTTGGAATGCGCCAAACATCCAAATGCAGATAAACTCAGTGTTACAAGCGTAGATATCGGAGAATTAGAACCTTCTCCAATTGTCTGCGGGGCCCCAAATGTTGAAGAAGGGCAAAAGGTATTAGTTGCGAAAGTTGGCACAACCCTTTATCCGGAAGGAAGTGATGGGTTTAAAATAAAAAAAGCCAAAATCAGAGGCGAAATCTCCATGGGTATGATTTGCGCAGAAGACGAACTTGGGCTTGGCACAAAACATGAGGGGATAATGGTTTTGGATACGAAGCTCGCAAATGGTACGGAGGCCAGGGAATATTTCAACATTGAAGATGATGTGGTTTTTGAAATTGGCTTGACGCCAAATCGCGCTGATGGCACTTCACATCTAGGCGCAACAAGAGATCTGAAGGCTGTCTTGGAACGGCCTATATCCTGGCCGGATGTTTCTGATTTCAAAATTGACAATAATTCATCTAAAATCCGCGTCACGGTTGAAGATGCAGTTGGTTGTCCCAGGTATTCCGGGATTTCAATTTCAAATGTAACCATTAGAGAATCTCCTGAATGGTTGAAGAATAGGTTATTATCTATCGGGCAGACGCCGATTAATAATATCGTGGATGTAACCAATTTTATACTTCATGAGCTTGGCCAACCTCTGCACGGTTTCGACGCTGATAAAATTCATGGTAATAAGATAATAGTAAAAACGCTCGAGCAGGATACCCTATTTACTACCCTGGATGAAAATGAACGTAAGCTTCACGAAACAGATTTAATGATTTGTGATGAAAGAGAAGGAATGTGCATTGCGGGGGTTTTTGGAGGAATTGCCAGCGGGATAAGTGAGAATACAAAAAATATATTCCTGGAAAGTGCCTATTTCTCCCCTGATTATATACGAAAAACAAGCTTAATTCATGGGTTAAAAACAGATTCAGCCTTCAGGTTTGAAAGAGGTACTGATCCTTTAAATACAGTTTATGCTCTAAAAAGGGCGGCGATGCTTATCAGAGAATTGGCTGGGGGTGAAATATCATCGGATATAATTGACATCTATCCTAATAAAATTGAGCCATTCGAGGTTCCGATGAAATTCAAAAATATTGACAGGTTAATTGGAAAGTCTTTATCAAAAGAAATGATTTTTACCATTCTGAAAAACCTTGACATTGAAATAAAGGATGAAAATATTGATGGGTTTCTGGCTATTGTTCCACCATACAGAGTAGATGTAACAAGAGAGGCGGATGTAATTGAAGAGATATTGAGAATTTATGGTTATGATAATATAGAGCTCAAGGACTCAATATCAAGCGATTATCTGGCAGATTTCCCGAAAATCACGAAAGAATCGACACAATTGAAAGCAGCAGAACTTTTGGTGTCAAATGGCTATTTTGAGATTAGCACAAACTCACTGACCAAACCTGCTTATGCAGAGCATTCAACATTTATTAATGAAAATGAAAATGTAACCATTATCAATAGGCTGAGCGAAGATCTCGGTGTACTGAGACAAAGTTTGCTCTATTCAGGACTTGAGGTAGTTGCTCATAACATCAACAGAAAACAAAATAATTTAAAAATATTTGAGTTTGGTTCCGTTTATAAAAAAACCGAGTCAAGAGTTTATGAAGAAAAAGAATATTTAAGCATCTGGATAACAGGGTATAATAATCAGGAATCCTGGATGGCAAAAAATAAACCTGTTGAGTTTCATGATTTATCAGCAATAGTGGTTAAATTAATCGAGAAATTCACGGACGCTAAGCTTAAATCTGTTTTATTAACCGAGGAGATTTTTAATTATGGTTTGGGGTTTAATTTAGATAATTCCCGAGTAGCAAAAATTGGATTATTGAATAAAAACATTCGAGCACAGAATTCTATTGATCAGGATATTTATTATGCCGAAATAGATATTAATAGGTTACTTTCTACAACAGTAACAGGATTTAGCGTAGAAGAAATATCAAAATTCCCAGAGGTTCGGAGAGATCTGTCATTAGTTTTAGATAATTCTGTGACTTTTGAGCAGATTAAAGAAATTACGGAAGAAAAAGAGTTTTCTGGTGTACTCAAGAATATTAATATTTTTGATTACTATGTAGGAGAAAAGATTGAAAAAGATAAAAAAGCTTATGCGATTAGTTTTATATTGCAAGATAAATCGAAAACTCTTACTGATAAAGTAATTGATAGAATTATGAGTCGGCTAATGAAAAAATTCGAATTGAATCTAGGGGCTGTTATTAGACAATAAGTATGAAAAGAGACAGGCTTAACAATGAACTTCAAACACTCGAGAGAAAAATAAGGTTGCTGATGACCGAGTATTCTCACGAAAAGAAAATCAACGATGATTTAAAAAGTCAAACCCACGAATTGAAGAACCTGTTAGACTTAAAAGAACAGCAAATTCTGGATTTTCAAAATAAAATTAAAATTAGTACTATTGTAGATAGTATTTCTGTGGGAGAATCTGAGGCTACAGAAGTGAAAAATAAAATCGACGACTATATCAAAGAAATTGATAAGTGTATCAATCAATTGAGTAAGTAATAGATATATCTTATCGCAAATGGAAGAACTTTCAATAAAGATAAAGATTGCAGATAGGGAATACCCTATGAAAGTTGATTCGGAGGATGAGGAAAGAATTAGGCTTGCCGGGAAAAAGATAAATGAGAAAATAAAGCTATACAAAGATCAGTTTGGCATAGACGACCATCAAGACTTATTAGCAATGGTTGCATTCGACAGTCTTTACGAAAAACTTCAGGCAGAAGCCAATTCCACAAGTACCGGTGAATCCGCGATAGATAAAATCAGCTACCTTAGCAAACTTATATCAGAAGTAACAGGTTAGCAGACGCGTCCGTTGAATAAAATATTTACTTTCAAGCTTCAGAGCCCCCCTTTTATTTAATATTAAATATATATTTATGGAACCCATAACCTTGCTGGTTGGTGCCCTAGGCGGACTAATAGCCGGAGTAATCATCGGAAGAGTAATTCTGAAAAAAGTATTTGCATCTGAAGAAAAGCAAATAAAAGAAAAGGCAGATATTCTTTTAAAAGAGGCTGAATTGCAGGCCGAAACACTTAAGAAAGATAAAATCATCGAAGCAAAAGAGCAGCTTCTAAAGTTAAAAACAGACTTTGAAGAGGAAGCCAACAGAAAGAAAAATCAGATTATAACAAACGAAAACAAACTAAAACAAAAGGAGCAGCATCTATCCAGGCAAATTGAACAAAACAAACGGAAAGAAGCGGAATCAGATAGCATGAAGGAAAACCTTACTGCCCAGCTTGAGATCCTGAATAAAAGAAAATCTGATCTTGAGAAAATTAAACAAGATCAGGTAAATCAACTTCAAAAAATAGCCAATCTTTCTGCTGATGAAGCAAGGGATCAACTTGTTGAAGCTCTTAAAGATGAAGCCCAGACAAAGGCTTCATCATTTATAAAAGAGATCATGGAAGAGGCAAAAATGACCGCCACCAAACAAGCTAAAAAAGTGGTCATCGAAACTATTCAACGCACAGCTACAGAAAATGCGGTTGAAAATTGTGTTTCAGTTTTCAATATTGAAAGTGATGATATCAAGGGTAAAATCATCGGTCGGGAAGGAAGAAATATCAGAGCATTAGAGGCAGCCACCGGTGTGGAAATCATTGTCGATGATACTCCGGAAGCTATTATTATTTCAGGCTTTGATCCTGTGAGGCGGGAGATTGCCAGGTTATCTCTACACAGACTGGTAACTGACGGGAGGATCCACCCAGCCCGAATTGAAGAGGTTGTTGGAAAAACAAAAAAGAATATTGATGAAGAGATCATTGAAATTGGTGAAAAGACCATAATTGACATAGGCATTCACGGATTGCATCCGGAGTTAATTAAATTAATCGGGCGCATGAGGTTCCGTTCTTCCTACGGTCAAAATTTACTTCAGCACTCCAGGGAAGTTGCCAAGCTATGCGCTACAATGGCTGCGGAATTGGGCCTAAATGCTAAAAATGCCAAAAGAGCAGGCCTATTACACGATATAGGTAAAGTATGGCCAGAAGAACCAGAAATGCCACACGCGCTCCTCGGTATGGATTTGGCGAAAAAATACAATGAAAATAAAGAAGTTTGTAATGCCATTGGCGCTCACCATGATGAGATAGAAATGACTTCAATGATCTCTCCTATTATCCAGGCTTGCGATGCAATATCCGGATCTAGACCCGGGGCCAGACGAGAAATCATGGAGAGTTACATGAAGCGTCTCAAAGAACTTGAAGCACTTGCACTTGGTTTTGACGGTGTAAATAAATGTTTCGCAATTCAAGCAGGCCGTGAACTTCGCGTGATTGTTGATGCTGATTCGGTAACAGATACCAATGCGTCTCAATTGTCTTTCGATATTTCTCAAAAAATAGAAAAAGATATGCAATACCCGGGACAGATAAAGGTTACCGTAATCAGAGAAATGAGGTCTGTGTCTTATGCCAAATAGGGGAAGTAATCAATTCAGTGGCCAATTAGAGTTTGTCCATAATGTCCGATCTCTGCGTTACGCTTGTTTCTAAAAAACTTATTTACGTACGTAAACTCCGTTTTTTAGAAACTGTACAAGCCTTGATCTCGAACATTCTGAACAAACTCTGACTTTATAGACTGGCTCTATTTATAAATTCCGGAAATAAACTTATTATTTTCTGCCGGCAAGGCTGAAGGATACCACTGCAAGTAATGAGGCTACCCAGGCGATTAATCTTGAGGATAAAAAACCATCCATTTCCGGGAAGCTGGACCAAACAATGGTTACCAAAGTTCCGGTAATCATGCCTGCAAGTACACCTTTAGCTGTGGTTTTTTTCCACCATAATGTAAGTAATAATGTAGGGCCAAAAGAGGAACCTAATCCTGCCCAGGCATAGGAGACCAAGGCGAACACCAATTCTTGTGAAGTGATTGAAATGATAAAACCTATGGCTCCAACAGCAATCGTTATGATCCTGCTAAGTCTCAATAATTTTTTTTCTGTGACTGTATCATTGCCGAGCGTTTTATGGTAAACATCTTCAATTACTGAAGAGGTAATGACGAGGAGCTGAGAATCAGCAGTGGACATCATGGCAGCAATTGCTCCTGAAATAAATATACCAGCCAACCATTGAGGGAGTAAATCATTGGCCAACTGAGGCATTATATTTTCCACATCATCAAAAGCTCCCTGACCGTAATAGACAAATCCTATCAGCCCAATCATCAAAGCTCCAAAAAAGGCTGGAATTGCCCAGGCATAAGCAATGCGGCGACTTATTTTAATATTTGCAGCTTTATCAATCGACATAAAACGAGTCAGCAAATGTGGTTGGCCCATATAACCCAAACCCCAGCTCAAGCCACTGGCAATAACCGCAATAGCTGCCCATCCGGTTTTCCCACCGGTTATATCTGTGAAATCGCTACCTGCTGCATCGAGAGCAACATTCAGACTTCCATGTTGTTCCATAATTTCCACAAACCCTACCAAAGGCAAAATAACCAGCGCTCCAAACATGATAATACCCTGAACCAAATCCGTCCAGGCTACTGCCAGGTACCCACCCATCATGGTGTAAAAGACAATTACAATAGTACTTAGCAGTATTCCGTAGAAATTAGGGATGCCAAAAGTTACGTTGAGTACCTTTCCTGCTCCATTGAATTGAGCGGCCAGATAGAATGTAAAAAAGAATATGATGATCAGGGTAGCTGTTAACCTGATAGGTTTTCCCAAAGATTTAAATTTTGCTGCAAAAAAATCAGGCAATGTAATTGAGCTGGTATCTTCGGATTGAATCCTTAATTTTTCTGCGATTACCAACCAGTATAATATGATTCCTGAAACACAACCAATTGCATCCCACATTCCAATATATCCGGCAGCATATCCAAGACCCGGCAATCCCAATAGCAACCAGGCCGATTCCCCCGAGGCTCGTTCTGAAAATGCTACTACCCATGGATTCATTGCCCTCCCTCCAAGAATAAAATCCTCATGTGACTTATTCCTTTTATACATCACAAATCCCACGATCATGATGACCAACAAATAGATTAAAAAGCCGATAAGGGTAAATGACATGACTTTGAGGTAGATTAGAAATATTCCCAGGTTATAAAAAAGCTAATATTTTAGCAAAGTAACAAGTTGATTGAAAGGATTTATAACCTATTGGCCAATGGTGTACTCTGCTTGTTTGTTCATCTTAACATCTTCGGTGATAGCGGGATGGTGGAAAAACCAAAGATTTCTTAGTATCATAAAATATAGCAAGTAATTCTACTCGTTTCGAATTATTAGTTTACAAATGATATCACCTGTCCTACATCCTTATTGATCCTGAATTTTATCGATCTTTGAACAGCTTTACCTGTTGTTGGAATTTTTATATATCCTGCGCCAGAGTTTTCAATATTTTCAATGATAATACTCTCAGCCTCTGGAGAAATTACTAAATCATCCTTATTCAGATTTTCCACGTTTGGGATGTAAATGACTGTGGGTGCCGGGAGGTTAGATTTTTCAATCCATTCACAAGTAAATTCTCCCTGGTCAAAGTCATAGTTGTACGCCTTTAAATTTCCAGAAGTCGCTACCGGATATGGCTTTTGCAAAACGCTGAGAAATGATGCATCATTGAGGAACTTACCGTATGCCCAAAATGTATCGCTAAATCCATGTTTATTAAATTCACTCATCAGGAATCCTGCAACTGGCACTAAATCCGGAGATTTTCCATGCAAAGCTCCCCATTCACCGATCAATACTGGAATATCGAGTCTTTTTCCGGTCTCAGCAATGCGTTCAAAGATCAACTCCACGCGATCGTTGCTACCCAAGGCAAGCGCTTCGGTATCTACTACCAGATCATACCCGTGTGCGGCATATGCGACCAGTGGATCTTTCTTGCCATCTTCATCCACGATCTCACCCAAAGCACCTGTGACGCCCATGTTTGTGAAGTAGCTATGCTCTGTGAAAATGATGTGGTTATTATTCACTTCTCTGATCGCATCCCTGGATTTTTGGAAGAAAGCAGTCAGTGGACCCTTTTCAAATTCTGCATTTACTTCATAGATCGCATCGATCATATTTTTATATACCTCTTTTTCTGAAAGCGTTTCTAAAACTTTAAGGCGTTCCGCACTCCACATATACATTAATTCTTCAGCAGATGGAGGTGCCTGCCCTGTTTTCTCTACAAGTATCCTGGCATAGCCCTCAAGCAGCAAAGGCATTATGTTATTTGCTCCGGAACCCATGAAAGGTTCGTTCATGATATCAAATCCAACAACAGTGGAATTATTAGCGTACCTTTCTGCTATGTGCTTCCATAGATTAGTATAATGATCCTGTATTCCTATACCATCCGGTGCAGTGGTATTTTTCCAAAAGTTATCAAATGCAGTTTGAACAGCGGGGCTGATTAAATAGGAATCGCTCCATATCTCACCGGTTTGATGTGGCTGGTCATCAGTAATTGTAGCCCATTTTGGAGCACCATCGCTAAACTCCACACTATATAAATCCTGATGCATATCCAGAAATACATAGATTCCATTATCTGCTGCCCATTGGATCATCTCATCGATACCTTTAAGATATTCCTCATTGTAAATGCCAGGTTCATGTTCTAGCCCATCCCAGATTATCCCAAGTCGAACTACATTAAAACCCCAGGCTTTAAATTTTGCAAAATCTTCCGGGCCGACATGTCCGAGATAATTAGTCTCAGGGTCTTTATTAACAACATTAATTCCATGAAGAATGAGATCTCGTCCCTTTGGATCAATAAATTTTTGACCTTTGATTGATACAAACCGGGCAAGACTTTTATTTGAAACAGTTTTAGAACTGTCACAGGATGGGATTGATATGGATATAAATCCACCAATAATTACAATTAATAATTTCTTAAAAGTACTCTTCATTATTTTTCAATTTAAACCTATCATCACTTTCGGATTTCAAAATTAGTTATCTATATATTCTAATGGTGGTTTTTGGGATAAAAGGGATCAATTAGGGATTAGTACTTTTTATTGATGTTAGAGTATGTATCTACAATGAAAACAGCAGTCACTATTGATTGTCCCGGATGGGACCTATAAATGCTTATGGACATCAAATCTGAGTCAAAGAAAAAGCGAAAACCCTTACGGATTTTCGCTTATATTTTTCTTAAGTTTTTCTGTGATAAATATTAAGGAAGAATTTCAAGTACCACGTCAACCTTTGGAGTAGCCCATGAAGTTATATCAGTAATAGTACTCTCATCTGTAAGGTCAGTCGGAGTTGTGAATGCATTTACAGTTCCCTGGATCGCCATATAAGCTCTTGAATCTACAGGATCAGTAAACTCAGCCATTGTTGCATTGCTGATATTATAAGGCAGAATAATTGGAATTACATCATCAAATACGAGTTCCAGTGTGAATACAAAAGCATCATCCTTATAGGAAATAGAGGCGGTTCCAATAGTCGTTTCCGGAGTACCTTCAGTACAGATGGCACCCAGGGTTAAATCTTCATTTACGACAAATGCAAGGGTATCTCCAGATATGGAGCATGTATTATCATTTGGCACCTGGAATATAAGGCCTTCAATTTCAGTAAGTACAAAGTGTTTCCATACATCTTCCTGAGCTGTTTCTGCTGTTGGCCAGCCAACTGGTAATATGATTTCCTTAAAGGGCATTTGCGGTATTCCATCCATGCCTTTCAGTGTAAATCCATCTTCCTGGTTGATGAAGTATTTCCATAAAAGCGTTTTGCCTACCGGATTAAAATCATCGGAAATGCTGATAGTAATCGTTGCAACAGCATCACTGCTTCCCGCTGAATTTGTAGCAGTAATTACTACCTTATACTCTCCGAGTACTGATTCTTTTGCAACAGAAAGAATCCCGGTATTGGCGTCAATAGTTACAAAGTCTTTTGTACCAGTATCATCTTTTATCGAATAAGTAGCCGCATCTCCCTGTACAGCAGGAGTAACACTTCCTTCACTACCTATTGCAACATCAGTGTCCGGATAAGAAATTGTCGGCTTTACCGGTGGAGCAGGAGGATCATCATCACTTCCACAGGAGGCGATAAAAACTAAGGTTGAACTTACCATAATGGCAAATACCCATCTTGTCATTTTTTTAAATGTAATCATTGTTTAAAATTTAGTTGTGAAAAATTAATTTTTAAGTATTGTATAAATTGTTTGATTGATTTACTAAGGCATTCCGCTTATTGGCTCCTGCCATGGGCGGTCAGGCTCCTTATCTATATTGAATCGAATAACGTATTAATACACCTATTATTTTTTTGAAATGCAAAATTAATCATTTTCTTCGAATATCCCACCATACTCTGGCTGTTAGTACATCATCTCCACCAATTCCATTAATTGCATCCTCGACATTAGTATTATTGGTGAGCTTCTCACTTAATGGGTATATTACCCTCGATGGCAACTCACCATTAGTCAGGCCGAGTTCAGTTATTACACCATCTCTGGTAGGAATTACAGGATATCCTGTACGACGCATGGTGGCATATGCTTCTGTATAATTTGGAGCTAAGGATATCCATAGCTGAGTGCCAATTTGCTCAAATTGCTCTTCCTGTGTACCGGAAAGGGTTGCTGTTTCTGTAGCAAGAAATGTGGTGATGTCATCTTCAGAAACCCCAACTCTTCGCATAGTTAATTCGATTCCCCGTTGATAATGCGCGTTTGCATCTGTACCTCCAAGGCCAAATAATGCACACTCTGCTTGCAAAAAAGCAATTTCTGCTGCAGTCATCAGATATGTCGGTGTAGCCTTACCTACCAGGTATTCTCCGGGGAACGAATGTTCCTTTTCTATTTCATCAGCAAATACAGCATCAACCAATCCATTTACTAAACCTTTGTATGTACCATCATTTATAGTATCTGTATAGATGGAAATTCTTGGATCGTTAGTTGAAGTTAATTGTGTTACTATTTTATCACTTATCCTGAAATTCCAATAATCGAATGTACCATACCAGGGACTGTATAACTGACTGTTTTCGCCATCAACATTATATGAAACAGCATTGTGAAGATTGGAAGTCATAAGCGGTTCGCCCAAACTAGCGCTAATAAATCCTGCAGCTTTTCCCGGCTCTACATGTCTCATGCGCATAGCCAACCTCAGCCTGAGCGAATTTGAAAACCTGAGCCAAAGATCAGAATCATTCTTAAATACAGGGTCTTGGCCAATTAAATTTACAGTTCCTTCGGCTGTTTTGAGGGTTTCAATATCTGTGGATAGACGGTTAATCATATCTTCATAAATCACATCCTGGGTATCGTAAACAGGCGAAAGTTCACCACTGTTGCCCAAAGCGCCTTCAAAATAGGGGATACTACCATATGCGTCTGTGAGAATCGAATAGGCCAAAACAGCCATCACATCGGAAACCGCATATTGAAATTCATTCTCTTTTTCCATACCCGGGCCGGTAAGCTTCATGATTTCATTATAATACTTTATTTTACTTTGATACTCACTTCCAAATAAAGATTCATATACGCCACCTGTCAGATCTTGCTGATATTTATCTATCTGACGATCATTTTGGATGCCTACATAATAATGTGCCAATTGAGATCCAACCCTATAATCATAGCTACCAGCGATACCGCTTCTAAAACTAGCCCTTGCCCCGGAGGCAAATAAATGGGAAGGATCGACGTCTGCAATTCCATTCGGATTGGTATTTACTTCTTCAAATCGTTCATCACAGGCACCCAATCCTATTGTGAAGATTGCAACTATAAAGAGTTTACTATATGTTTTCATGTTTATATTCTTTTTCATCATCAAATGGATTTTAGAAATTTACCCTTAAATTAAAACCAATGGATCTTGTCGAAGGCAAAGTGCTCTGCTCTATACCATTACCTGTATTTCCACTACTATAGCCCGCTTCCGGATCTATATGATCAGCCGGTCTATAGAAAAAGAATAAATTTCTTCCGGTCGCAGTCAATGTCAGATTGGTCATTTTTAATTTACTTACCCATGCTCTTGGGAAACTATAGCTTAAAGATGCTTCTCTCATTCTGATATTGGAGGCGTCCAATACCGAACCTGTAATGACACTATTCAGGTATGGTAAATATCCTCTAAATGCCGGGTCAGAAAGTGGTGTTGTATTTGGCTCGCCGGTACTTTCAATAATACCTTCAAACATATAACCATCTGGTTCTACATCAGGTATTGGAAATCCATTTTTATCATGAGTATCAAACCATTCCGCTCGGCCCTCCAGGGTCTCCACATCTGTACCCCATAACATTTTATATGTTTTGCCCCAGGAATAAATCTCTGAACCCATTGTTCCGTCTATGAGAAAATTCAGTGTAAAGTTTTTGTAGGCAAACGTATTTGAAAAACCAAATATGTAATCGGGATTAATACTGCCATGAACCGTTAATTCACCTTGTTGAGGATGCCCACGGTCAGTGAGTAGAAGTTTGCCTTCCTCATTTCTTTTATAATCAAAGCCAACAATTTCGCCGTATTCGTGGCCTGGAGTAGCCATAATTTTGGCATGCCAGGCCCCATTAAGCTGGATAGCTTCCAAATCGGGATGTACGCTTTTCACAAGCGACCAGTTTTTAGTATAGGTAAGAATTGAATTCCATGTAAATCCACCAGGCAAATCAAGGACTAAAGCATTCAATTGCAATTCAATACCACTATTTTGCAGCTCGCCGGAATTTAATCTCTTTGAAGAATAGGCCGTTGATTTAGGTATTGGAACCGGCATAATCTGGTTTTTCGCCAAACTATAGTAGTATGTAATATCAAACATCAACCGGTCTTTAAAAAGGCCCAACTCTGTTCCGATTTCCCATGTATTCGTAATTTCCGGTAGCAATTCCGGTGTTAAAAGACTGCCCGGGATGCTCACCATGCTGTATGGCAATGGGGACTGAACTACTCCATATACCGTTTCCAACTGATATGCTCCGGTATCATTACCGGTTTGTGCAACTGATCCTCTCAGTTTACCAGTGGAAAAAATTGAGGAAAGATCAAATGTATTTGTGAACAGCCAGCTTAAATTTGCAGAATAGTAATTGAATTGGTTATTATCTAAAGGTAGTGTTGAAGACCAATCACTTCTGTAGGTAAGATCGAGATATAGGTCATCGCCATATGATACATTACCTAAACCGTAGAGTGAGGCAACTTCCTTTTGCCAACTCCCTTCATTGGTATAATATTCACTCATATTCGAGATATGATAGTAACTTGGAATCTGCATTCCCCGACCACTTTGGTTGATATAATTCCCACGTTCTACCCTGTAATTCCCACCAAAATTAACTCCATAGCTAATCTTACCTCTGCTATTATTATAAGACAAAAGAAAATCCGAATTCCACTCAAATCCTTTTGATATGCTATGGTTGTATCCCCCGGTTCCATCATAGGCTGTATATGAACCTCTATTTACCCAGTTTTTATCTTCCAATGAAAACTGGTCCAAACCTGTTCTTAACAGTAAATCCCACTTTTCATTGAAAATTGTTTTTACCGACAATGACGTTTGATATCTGTCTTTGATATCATTGTTTCCCTGGTTATCCAGTGTCCAATATGGGTTACCAAATGTCACATCTTTTGCCCAGGTCATTTCATTTCCATCTTCATCAACAGTATTGTTTTTCAAACTTTCGGAGGTGATATTTCTCGGTAGTATCGCAAAACTCAATGGCGCATTTCCACCATTTTCCCTTAGTTGCGGCCTATTCTTAATATTATGATGGACATAGGTCACCTTGGCATCTATCTCAAATATTTCTTTTATCTTTGAAAAACCTCTTACGTTAAATGTTTGACGTGATAAATCATTGCCAGGTGAGATGCCTTTAGACCTTTGATCCGTTAGAGAAACTCTTAAGGAAGAATTTTCATTGGCTGCCTCCAAATTGATGTTATTAACAAGCGAACTTCCGGTTCTGAGATAATCGAGAAGCTGGTCATTCTGAGACGCGTATGGAGTTCTTTCACCAGTCCAGTCAACCCTCATGGTACTATCCATCTTTGGGCCATAACTCCAGATATTTGGGTGATCCAGTACGGTATAATTAGGATTTCTGATCGGGTACTGACCTCTTAAACCTCCCTGTCCGTAAACATTCTGGAGATTCGGTAGTACTAAGGGAGATTCTGTTGTGTATGAAGTGCTGAAACCAAGACCTATTCCTGATCCCAGCGTGCCTTTTTTAGTGGTTATCAATATAACGCCATTTGCTCCCCGGCTCCCATATACCGCCGCCGCTCCAGCGCCTTTAAGTACAGAAATAGATTCGATATCTTCTGCGTTGATATCAGCCAATGCATCTCCTCCATCTGTGTTAGGACTGTTTCCATTGTTAAAACCGGCAGGCATTGGAATGCCATCAATTACAAAAAGCGGTCGGTTGTTCCCAAGCATTGATGATACCCCTCGTAGTACAACTCTACTCGAACCGCCAACACCTGTCGATGATTCAGTAATTTGGAGGCCTGCTACCTTACCAGACAGGGCATTGACAAAATTATCTGCTTTTACCTTATTGACTTCTTCACCGCTTACCTGGCTCACAGAATATCCCAAAGACTCCTTGTCGCGCTCGATACTCAAACCGACCACCACAATTTCGTTAAGCGCCTCAATGCTTTCGGCCAATACTATATCAACCACACTTTGATTCCCTACTTCAACATCTTCAGAGACATAACCTACATAAGAGAATACGAGTATTGGGTTTTCTCCTTCAACAATCAGTGAATAATTTCCTTCAATATCCGTGATCGTTCCTGTCTGTGAGTCTTTCACTACAACGTTAACACCGGGAATTCCTTCTCCATCCATCATGGATGTAACGCGGCCTGTCACCGTTTTTGTCTGTGAGACATAAGCCGGAGAAATGACAATTAAATTGTCCTCTAAAACCTGGTACCGTATCCCGGATTGACTTGAGATCTCTGCCAGCACGGCTTCTACAGATTGATTGTCAGAAGTAATATTTATTTTTTGGTTCAGATCTATAAGGTCATCACTATAAAAAAATCTGTAGTCGCTCTTCTCCTGAATCTCGTTGAAGATTTCTTTTACAGGTTTGTTGCTGGCTTCTATTGACACCCTGTCGGTTTGCGAATATGCAGATGCTGCCACCTGCATGATGCTCGCAAAAATTAAATAAGCTGTTAGTCTCATTGCAAAATACTTTTTAACCGGTCTATATAGAATAAATCGGTATAATGTAAAAATTTTCATATTTTTATAACAGTTTCGGTTAAAATACTAAGTGTCTTTATTATTCAATAACTGAAATCAATGCAACCGGAAAATATTGGCGTATTTTTCGGTTTTTTTCAGCTAAATTTTATTCTAAATCATCACCTCTCTTAAATTTTCCTTATCCAAATCTCCCGCTCTTCAATTTTATAATCAACCGAAGACGCTAGTTTGATGGCTTCCATCACTTGCTCTATAGTTTCATTCTTAATAGTACCCGTAAATTTGTATTGCTTAATCTCCTCGTCCTCAAAATGTATTTTTACATTGTATCTCCTCTCCAGTTTCACAGCTAGTTTTATCATGGGCTCACCTTTGATAATTAGCTGACCATCCTTCCATGATGTAAACCTATCGGTGTCGATACGTTTTGAAAGGACCAATTTCGCCTTTCTAACCGGTAAATTTTCTATCTTTCTCTGTGGGATTTCATTGGGTGTAATATTTTCCTGTTCTTTATACAATACGATCCTTTCATTGGCCTTCATTTTTATTTCTTTCCCAGCGACCTTGCTGTTTGTCGAATTGTTTATGATGCTGATCGAACCTTCCACCAATGTAGTTTCTACAGTGTTTTCGTCAGGGTATGACTTCACGTTGAACCTTGTTCCAAAAACTTTCACAGTGATGTCGGATGTTTTCACTAAAAACTGCCTGCTTTTGTCCTTAGCCACCTCGAAAAAGGCTTCTCCATCCAAAAAAACTTCTCTTTTGTCTTTAGAAAATTTCATTGGATATCTCAATCTGGAATCTGCATTTAACCAAATTTTGCTTCCATCCGGTAAATTGATTGTTGTATTGCTGCCTGAAGGTGTTTCAATAATATTGTAGGCGACCTGGCCATTGTCAATAGAATTCATACCTTCAAAAACAAACCAAGACACGGCGAATCCAAGTATAAAAACCGCAGCAACTTTAAGAATCCAATTATAGTGCAAAACCCTCGTGTTTGATCTGCCGATCTCATTACTTTTTTCTTTTTGTTCAGTCTGTTCCAGTATTCTTCTCAAATCATTTTCTATCATTTTTGAATCAAGCTCTTTTTCCAACTCAATAGAATTCCACATATCTCTGATTTGCTCAAAATACTTTTTATTATCAGAATCCATCGAAATCCAATTCTCAAGGTGACCAATGTCTTCCTTGCTGGCTTCATTCATCAAAAATCTAACAATGATATTGTTATAAAAATCTTTACTTTCAATCATTCTTCCCCTGTAATATATCTAAGGCAACCTCCAGGCATTTACTACTTACAAGAAATAAAAACTTTTGATCATGATAATGAAAAGACCGGTTGCATATGTTAAATGCGGTTTGAGGTTTTCCTTCAATATCTTTAATGCCCGGTATATCTGTGCCTCAACTGTTCTCGGAGAAATAGCATATATTTCAGCAATCTCCTTATTTTTCAGGCCCCGGAATCTGCTCATTTTAAAAATATTCCCACATTGCTCGGGGAGGGTTTCAATAACAGATTCGATTCTTTCGGAAAGGTCGCGGTGTACCAGTAATTCGTATGCCTCCCCTGAGAAAGAACTTGTATAGGCATCTTCATTGATGTTGATCAGGAACTCATTTATATAATTTTCCTTTGTCGACGCTCTTTTCAAATAATTTATGCAAGCATTGTGCACTGCTCTGAAAAGATATGAAGAGATTGATTTTTCAATTTTTAGATTTTGTCTTTTATCCCAAAGATAAATGAAAACATCCTGCACCTGGTCACGGGCAATTTCAGTATCCATTACAAATTTTTTGGCGTACAAAACCAGGTTCTTGTAATTCTTCAGGAAAAGCTGCTCGTAAACTGCCTTGTCTCCTTCACGTAATTTAAAAATAATCTCTCTCTCCGAAATCACAATTGAAATTCAATTTTAGAAAAGACTCTATAGTCTGCGGCTAGGTGGGCTGATTATATTTAATCAAGTGCAAATGTAAGATATTCAATTGTTTAATTTGAGATTTTGTTATCTATTTTGATTTGACAAAGGATTCGGAGCATTTAAATGTGAGAAAAATATTAAATACCACGAGCATAATAAATATGACCATAGAAGTGAAAACGCCTATAGAATTTATGCTATCAACAATAATAATTCCTGAAATTTGACCTGTTAGGAGGATAATTCTCTAGGAAATAGATTTCGGGGGGGTAATTTTTTTCTGCGTCATATTGAAATCAAAATTATAGTTTTTATTCTGGTCTGTGAGCCACAGACCATGGAAAAGAAGGGATAATGTTTTTGTATTCGGGAACTACCAAGGCTCAGAACATCTCCGAACTTTAGGAAATGCAGCTATTAACCCGGCGATCATTGAATATGACAAGTTCAATTTAAAAAAGAATCAAATTCCCCTCCACGCTGTCGCTGAAGTTTTAGCGTAGGCGCCTTGGAGGGGTTAGGGGTGTGTTTTTGGAGGTTACGCAAATATTTATAATCACAAACAATACCCATCAGGTTAATAAAACCCATAAACATATCGTATGATCAAACACCTCAAAGAAGGTGGCAGATAACCTGTGCCCTGAATCTTCTAAAAATCGAAAATCTAAGACTATTTCAACAAATGGTATTCACACAGTTCATGAAATGTTCTGGTATTGGAAAATTTACTTTCACTCAACTCGTAGAATTTCTGAAAACCTTTGCCAATGACAGAAAATCAAATGATTGAAATTACACAGGTATTCCCCTGACAATAGCCCCCAATAGGTTTGTTCAACAAATGGAAAAATTTAGTGGGATCCCCTGGACCCACGTAAATTTGATTCCATATTATTGTACACCGTTTTTAATTCAGTTCAAATAAATAAATCCAATATTTTTTTCCTAAATACTCGATTTCTTTAGTTTTTTTAAAACCTCTTTTTTCATAGATAGCTCTTGCAGAATCCATAAATTCAGATGTATGAAGTGCAATATACTTTTCGTTAGTCTCTTTTGCATAATCCATACCTAAGTCAGTCAATTTTTTGCCAATTCCGTTTCCTCTAAATTCTGTATTCACACCTAAAAATCGAATATAGCTCCAATTTTCTTGGAACAGTTCAGTAGGATTTCCACTCGGAACTAAATAAATCATTCCAATTATGTCTGATTCCTTTTCGCAAACAAAAACTGTACTTTGTTTAATCAACATGGTTAAGTTAGCATTGCTTTCAAGAAAAGAATTCATTTTATTCCAATTCGTACTGGTCAGTACTTTAGAAAACTCCGAATAAGATTCTATTCCAAGTGATTTAAGTTTATCAAAATCAAATGAATTAGCTTTTCTATATATTAAATCTTTTCTCAAGTTTGGTCAAATGGTGTACAACGGTTTGAATAAGAATAGTAGCGGATTCTAAGGCACTGACCTTTCAATTTATCATTAAACTTTGTACAAAGGTATGACCTTAGAAATTAGCACTAAAACCGCTATTATTTTTATACAGTATTCTATGGCGTTTTCCTTTATTTTTCATTTCTTGATTATAGTCAATGAATAAGATAAAGTAAGAATATAGGTTTGCAGAAACAAATAGATACAATTATTAAGTTTGTAAACTATGAATCTTAAAGTAAAATTACTAATTATTTTAATGTTGCCTGTATCATTTTTATTTGGTCAAAATAAATCATCAATAGATTCTTTGTCATCTCATACGGAAAGCCAAATTAAGCACAGGCATACATTAGGAGCTTCTTTTTTTATGCTAGGGAATTTTCTTTCTGACTCTCCCGACTATTATTTATTTACTTATGGATATCGACTCACTAAAAAAGGTAGAATTTTTGTAGAGTTTAATACGTGGAAATATTCTGAGCCTTTAGGAACGTATGGAAAATCAGAGGAACTTTATCCAGGTTATGTCAGAGCTTTTGGTGTTGGAGTAGGATATCAACGCTTTCATTGGAAGGGGTTATTTACTACTATACAAGCAACTCCTTTTATTAAGCAATATTACAATACAAATAACGATAAAATTCAAAAGGGTTTTCAATTATATTTTCAACTAATAGTAGGTTACCGCTTTGAATTTTTCAAGAAACGTTGGTATGTGGAACCTGCATATGCACTCAAATACTGGCCTGTTGATACAAATTATCCAATAGAATTTGCAGAAATTGAAAAGGGAACTCCTAAATATATATTTGAACCTAGCCTGAATTTCGGTTTTAAGTTCTAATCATTAATTGAAATCCTTTTACGTATTCGACTAAGTGTTTCTGGTTTTACCCCAAGGTAACTTGCTAATTGATATTGAGGTACTCTATTTATTAGGTTTGGTCTTTCTTTTAATAAATTTAAGTAACGTTCTTTTGGAGTTGAATTTGTAAAAGCCGATAAATCCTCTTGGCTTGCTCCAAGCATTTTTTCCATTTCTACACGACATACTTCTCCAAATCGGGGGAATTTTTTATATAGAGCGGTTTCTTTTTCGGAATTAAGAATTGCTACTATACCATCTTCTGTTAAAGTAAAATAATATTTAGAAGGGCTGTTATTTGCCATACTATCAAAATTAATGGCAGATTGAAATTCCGTAAAAAACCCTGTGGTTTTTTCTTCACCACCTTCAATTGAATACTTTCTAACACAGCCTTTTATTACTAAGAAAGCATCTTTAGCAACTTGACCTTCTTTTAATAAATCCGTTCCTTTTTTAAATGTTTTAATAGGAAAAGCTTCTAGAATTCCTTGTTTTTCCTCATTATTCAAGTCAATAAAATTTGACATCATTTCCACTAAAGTATTTTCCATTAATTACTAATATTTTTATTTTTTATGTTTATCTCCTGAATTCA
>JAJRQT010000002.1 GCA_024280115.1 Bacteroidota bacterium
CTCATTATTTTTGGTTCAGAAATGGAAAAGCTAAAAGTTAGTTCGAAATCCATCAGAAATCAGAAAATTAAGAGTGCAATAAAATATTAAAATAATTATATTGCAAAAACGAGAGATGCGTTTTCTTAGTGACACTAATTACACCTTCTTGATCGACATAGTCTCCGGAAATATAATACCGGGTTTTTTCAGTTCCTCCGGATGCAGACAAGGATATAGTTTTCATCGGGGCAACCCGAAATATCTCATCTTGCCAATCTGTATCTGGAAATGCTGCAGATGGGTCAGCAAATTCGTTTGGGATTTTAAAAAATACGCTTGTTCTTACTGAATTCGGATCGTCTAATTCACGGCCATCACCTGAATTTTTCCACGCCCAGTTTCTTCTGTGTGTTTCCATTTCAGCCCATTCTACGGTATTCATCATGTCAATTTTATGAGCTACTGTTTGCATACCATAACTGACATTTGCAGAAACTACTGCTTTTCCGGGAACACCTTTTTTAGTGGTAATGATAATAACACCATTTGATCCACGTGATCCATAAATGGCAGTAGATGAAGCATCTTTAAGTATATTAATTGATTCAATATCATTTGGATTAATTGACGCCATTGGGTTCTGCATCTGCTGGCCACCCCAGCCGCCCATCATAGAAGATGTACTAATCGTATTATCAATAGGTACACCATCGACTACATATAGAGGTTGTCCTCCGGATGTGATGGTACCAACCCCTCTAATTTTGATAACCGGACCTGCTCCGGTAGTCTGCTGAATCTGAACACCAGCTACCTGCCCGACTAAAGCTTCAGTAAAGGACACAACCGCCCTATCTACTATTTGATCAGAATTTACGGTAGAGATGGAATTTGTTACCAGAGCCTTCGATTGTGTACCATAACCAATTACGGTAATTTCCTCGAGAGAAGTGACATCAATAACCATGGCAATATCAATAACAGTACGGTTTCCAACTGTCGTTTCTTCAGGCGCATATCCAACTGAACTAAATACCAAAACCGAATTTTCATCCGGCACATCCAGTTTATAATTACCTTCCACATCGGTTATTGATCCTTGGGTGGTACCTTTAACCACTACATTTACTCCTGGCAAACCCTCGTTGTCTTCTGATGAGATAACTTTTCCAGTGATTGTAGTTCCCTGGATTATAACTTCTATAGTTTCATCCGGTTTGCTATCCTTTGCTTTTTTAGAAATATGTATTGTATTGTTAATTTGTTTGAACTTTAAGTTAGCCTGTTTTGAGACTTCCATCAATACATCAGCGACACTTACGTTCTCAAAACTTGCCGTGATACGAATGCTCCTGTTCAAATCTTCTACCTGAAAAGCAAATTCATAGTCTGTTCTTATTTCAATTTCTTTAAATACTTTTATTAAAGTTGCATTGTTTAATTGCAATGCCACGGATGCATTTCTAACACTTTTTATGTCTTGTGCATTAAGACTACTTGCATACATTGTACCTATCAAAAGACAGTTCACAATAATTGCATGTAACGTTTTCCTGGACATATAAAAAATAATTTGTCGTATAGCTTTAAAATTCATAATTTTAGGTAATAGTTAAAAGAAAATTAATTGATTTTCAGCCTATAAGATGTTCCAGCATCTATAGGCTCTTTTTTTTTGGATTCTCTCATTTTATCATAGGCAGTACATTTTAATTATTCGGTTTGAAATTTATTTCTACATTATCTCCATCCAAAGAATATTCAAAATATTGAACATAGGCAATACCCTGCAATACCTCACTTAAAGTATGATTTTCGTACTTTGCTGTAAAATGGAAATCCTCTTCAACCTTTTCATGCACATTAATATTTACACCATACCAATCTTCTAATTTTTCAAAAATTTCATCAAATGTAGAATTGGTAAAAACAAGAATTCCATCTTTCCATGCTATCGATTCAAGATAATCATATTCACCTAGTTCAATTTTTCCTGATCTTTCAGCATTAGCCAACTCACCAGGATGCAATATGACAGACATTTCACTTTCATTTTCAATAGCTACTTTCCCGCTTACAAGTGCAATCTCTACCAATTCATCAGTCTTACAATTGACATTGAAACTTGTACCGAGTGCCGTTGTTGTAATTCCATTGCTAACAACTTTAAATGACCTTATTGTGTCTTTTGCCACATTAAAAAAGGCCTCTCCCTCCAATATCACAATCCTTTCTTTGCCATTGAAGGCTAGATTATAAAATATTTTACTGTTTGAGTTGAGCGTTACCTTGGATCCATCCGGTAAATTTGTAGTAAGTTTTTGACCCTTATGCGTTGATTTTTCAATGAAATTAACTGCCACATTCGGATGGATATTTGTTGATGGATTATTTAAAATAAAATATACAGTACCAATAAAGGTTACCATGAACAATAATACAGCAGCCCTTCTTATCCATGGACTCCAAAACAATCTGTTTGAAGAGCTTTGATTCTCCATTAAAATAATATTATCCTCAATATTATTTTTGATGTATTCAATCCTGTCTTTTGAAAGAACTTCCGACTTGAATTTCATAGAAAGAATGATGCGTTTCGCATTATCGACAACATCTTTCTTATCGGGATTATTTTCTAACCACGCTGTCCATTTTGGATATTTATTGGTATAAACCCATGCAATAAAAGTTTCATCTTCTATAAGTTTGTTTAATAATTTTTCACTCTGACTCATATTTCAACTGTAGCTATCAAATAATAAATTTCATGCGTTTATAATAGACAAATACATCAACATGGATAATTACCCCATTGACATTTAATTTTTTTTAAAAAATCGAAATATTTAAATGAAAAAGAAGAAGAAGGAAATAAAATCTGATTTTATACTACCAATTGCACGAGCCATTAATTTGTAAATTGCTTTGACATCAACTTTCATAATGTGGGCAATTTCTGCATATGAAAGCTGTTCGAAAAATTTCAGATGTATAACTTCTTTCTGTTTTGGGGTGAGCTTTTCTAAAGTCCTATTAAGCAGGTTAATATTTCCTGTGATATTGCTTTCCTGAATTATTTTATCTTCAACGGAATACTCTAAATGGAATTCACTAATTTGATCGAAATTAAGATTTTTTCTCTCTTTACTTAATTGTCTTAATATTCGCCTTTTAATTGAAACTAATAAATAGGGTTTAATTTGGGTTGTACTTCCCAGTTTATACCTTTTCACCCAAAGTTCTGTGAATAAATCCTGGATACAATCCTCAACTAATCTATCATTGTGGGTATATCTTTTACCATAATTAAAAAGAATAGTGATGAATTTATAAAATATCTCGTCAAAGGCGTTTTTATCTCCTCCTCTTAGTTTATCCCATAATATGGAGTCAGAGTCTTTCAAAAGATTTATCGTTAGATTCAAACATAAAATTGATTCCTAATCAATTATGCTTCCAAAGAATTGTTCTATTCCCTGAGCTAATTAAAGATGTAATATCCGGGAAAAGAACAGGCACAATGTTATCGCTTTTCTAATTGATAATTATTCATTTTTAAAAAATAGCCTAAATGTCTGTGTAAAAATAAGATTCTACGGTTAAAAAAAAAGGTAACGAAAATTTTTATCCTATAATCCAGTAGCAATATGCAAATTAATCACTGAATTACAGCGATATCGATTTTAAGAAATGAAAGTTAGTTAATTTAAGGTGAAAACAGAAAAGGGCATAATTTTCCTGTCAGCCTATCCGGAGGCTGAGGAAATGTAACTGGAAAGATTATTCACATATGCTACTCCTTTCAGGGTTTTGAAGAGTTCTTTCCCAGAATGTTAATGAGCAGGGGTTCTCTTTGATGCCCTATGATTTCATCGACATATTGGTCTCAGTGAAACGACCAATGGGGATCTTTTCAGTACTTTATATTTCTCATCAATCTCTGCCCCCATAGCACTTTCATCCACCAATACAAAACCAGGAGTCAATTGGACCGTTTTTCACTTACCATGAAGCATTCCATGTTCCTTTATAAATATTTTCTTGCGACCAATAAAAGGAAAAATCTCCACTCACGGAATTCCCTTGTACTTTACCTCTATATGTTGCTCTAAGGCCTGAATTATCCTGGCGTGTAATAACAACTTCACTTCTCGTGAGAGTTTCTATGACCAACGTAGCTTTTGCTCCATTTTCCCAGGTAGCCTGTCCCGTCTTATTTTCTGTGTTTAAAGTCCAGGTACCACAAAACTTACCAAACTGAGATGTCTCACATTCCTTCCACTGTCCCGGTTGTACTACATTATTGGACCCGCCATTTATTCCTCCTGAAATTGCACCACCGGATGTCGCTCCGTCAGCATAGACGGGACGGAAAAAATATATTGCGAAACCATTGTAAAATTGATCTATCAAGGACCCACCTGCATTAAAAAATATTTTAAGAAAGAGGATGCCTCCCCCCTGAAAGGAGTATGTGTCGGAGCCGGCGCCGACTCGGGAGATATTGGCTCCTCCTTTACCATGTACCGCCCTTCCCGCTTCCATGGATTCCAGCGTGAGGCCCCGTGATACTTGTTCGCTTTCGGAGAGCATATTCAGAACCTTCTGCGGGAGACCTGCAGCAGCGCTTCCACCGCTGCTTGTGAGAAAAAACGGATTACTGTATTCTGTGCAGTTACCGCTAACGCCCACTTGTCCGGTTATAGTGAACTTTTCGCCGGCGGGGAAGAATTGCAATACTCTGTCAAAGGACCATTTAAAAGTTACCTGTTCTGAGCAGGCAGCAGGAAAATAATCCTTGACCTGTACTTTAATCTGACCTCCGCTTTCGTCAGCACTGATCTGAAAAGGACTTGTTGAGGCCTCCTTTTCGGCAAAAAACTGGCCCGTTATAACCTTGTAATACTCGAACCCCTTGATTTTTTGAGCTAAGGCAGGTGTTATCGAAGTAAATACGGACAGATAAAAAGAGACAAGAAAAAGATATATGCCACCTTTCAATGCGAGTACTTTACGTTTTGGTATGACAGTTCTCCTTTTAGTTCGACCAGGTCCAATAGTAGTATCAGCAGGAATGATAAAAAATACTAAAGATGAAAACAGAGTGTCTGCAATCACTCTAGTTGAAATAGGATTTAATGTTAATCTTTTCATAATATAATCGGGTTTAGGTTTAATAAATTATCTTGGGCACTCAATTATTCCGATTGCTATTCAAGAGGAGGTTGTGACGCTTTACTGCTTTTTTATTCCTATTTTGGAATATCTCTCGGGAACCTTGCCACAATTCACCATAGTCTCTCATTATCTCAAAATATAAGACGAACTTCCCTGCCTCCAATTGAAACAGTAATACATTCGGCATTCCAATCACAGCGTCAACTCTGACAGCTACTACCCTGCCCCTTCATATCCTTTCTCTCCCCTTGGGTCTTTTCAACCAATTTACCGGTGGAATCATTAAATCATTAATACTTGAGATTTCTTATTTCCACATGATTTGATGACGTCCATTTATTTTACTGATACTTTAAGATACTTAATTGATTAGTCAGCGCAAAGTAATTTTAATTTTATGGGATAGATCAATTGGATAATAGCAATCACTATTAAATCTATTATATGCTCTATGATAATCTAATGGATTTATTTCACGTAAATGTGAAATTGAATTCATGGTAGCGGAATAATGGGAACAAACCTGAAATGAAAATCTCTGCTCCGGTTGTTTTGGTTATAGATGGGCACGAATTACAGATTCGCACCAGCGCGACTAATCATATTTTAGGGTTACCCATTTAAGGCACAAATACTTGTTAATCAGGTGATTAATTCGTATCTTATAGAAAAGATATAGCGTATGAAATTACTAAAAGAATTGAACAGAGAAGCCTTTAAAACTAAATTTGGGACGAAGGCCTCTTGCTATGAATACCTGGCAAATCAAAAGTGGGCAGAGGGATATTCATGCAAGAAATGTAAACATTCCAAGTATATAAAAGGCAAGCAACCATCCAGCAGAAGGTGTTGTAAATGCGGTTATGACGAATCGACTACAACAGGAACATTATTCCATAAACTGAAATTCGGTATAGACAAAGCCTTTGAAATGCTTTATGAGATAGCAACAAGTAAAAAAGGGGCCAATAGTATTTGGCTGGGCGAACACTTTGGGATCCAACAGAAAACGGCATGGCTATTTCGTCATAAGGTTCAGTTGGCTATGGAAAGTAGTGAACAATACCCTTTAGAAGAAGATGTCCATGTAGATGAGTTTGAAATAGGAACCCCGGAAAAAGGAAAACCAGGAAGAAGTAAAAGTGAAAAAAAGATGCGGGTAGTAATCGCTTTTGAAGAAAGGGATGGGAAATCAGGGCGTGGGTATGCCAAAGTAATAGAAGACTATAGTAGTGAATCGTTAAACCCTCTCTTTGATATCCATATAAAAGAAGATGCAAAGGTATTGGCTGATGGATGGTCTGGCTACAAGCCATTGAAGCAGGAGTACCCCAACTTGATGCAAACCTTGTCAGAAGAAGGGAAAAACTTCAAAATGCTACATATCCAGATAAGGAATTTCAAGAATTGGTTAAGGGGAGTGCATTCCTATTGCAATAGAGAATATCTGCAAAAATATATTGATGAATATTTTTTCAGGTTTAACCGGAGGAATCATAGGATTTCAATCTTAGATAAAATTATAGAACGATGTGTACTGCATGAGCCTGTGAGCTATGCAATGATTAAATCAAATGCGATCTAAATGGGTAACCCTA
>JAJRQT010000148.1 GCA_024280115.1 Bacteroidota bacterium
GAATCTCTGACCGTTAATAGCCTGAATATCTGCATTTTAACTGAAAAAACCTAATAAATAGCGAAAAGATTCACATAAAAAATTGACCTTAATTTATTGATAATCTTTTAGTTACATGATTTAAAAGAGACACTAGATAATGAACGATATGATATTTTCCACACCAAATACATTCATCGATTCAGGAATTGCAGAACCTATCGCAGAAATTGTAAACAACAATGCAGCCAGAATCAATCCTCTTTTCCGGCCCAATTCTTTTGAAATAAATCCACCCAATGATCCTCCTATAATGCATCCGATCAAAGCACTTGAAATAGTAAAACCTTTGAGAGAATTGGCCGTTTTCTCATCGAGAGTTGGCAAACCTTTAAAATTATTTGATATCACAAAAGTGGCAATAACAGCTAAGATTACCGTAATCAATACACCTTTCCCCCTGCCGGTTAATTTTATCATAATACCGCCAACCGCCAAAATTACAATGTATATAACAGCGTAAACTGTAATACGGTACTCAAGGATCACAGCCTTTGCTTCACCGTTTTCCAGGTTCAGTGAATCTATAAAAAATGATTGAATAGACCCCACCGCCCCGGAAATTACCGCGGTATCATATCCAAAAAGTAAGCCCCCTAGAGTGGCTACAAGTGTAAGACCCATCACAAAGGTGTTGCTTCCACTCTTAGATCCAGAAATGTCATTCATAATCATGGTTTTAAAAAGTCGTGGTGAATATAATGACTTATCACCAATTTTTTGGGTTAAGGAAGTGAATAAACTGATTTTTCACTTGGCCATTAAAACCGGAATTAATCCTTTTGTCCAATAAGAATATCGATTCAAACAAACAATTGAATTAAATTATATGTTTTTAGTAAGTTGCCCGTTCATCTCAAAGTAGTTTACAATCAATAATGGCTCAACAATCCCAGGAGCTCGGTACAGAAAAAATCAGCAAACTGTTGATAAAACAAGCGGTCCCCGCTTCAATCGGCTTTCTTATAATGTCTATTTACTCCATAGTTGATACTATTTTTGTAGGACGTATAATAGGGCCACTTGCAATTGGGGCCATAACAGTAGTCATGCCGATAACATTCCTGATATCCTCCATTGGAATGGCCATTGGAGTGGGAGGAGCTTCAATTATTTCGAGGGCATTGGGAAATCGCGATAAAAAGCGCGCTTTAAAAACCTTTGGCAATATGGTAAATACTACCTTGCATTTGGCAACGGTAATGGTAATTATTGGTTTTCTACTAGATGAAGAGATCTTAATGGTTTTTGGTGGGAAAGGTGATATTCTCCCTTACGCAAAAGAATATTTTAGGGTAATACTGATCGGAGTTCCTTTCCTGGCATGGGCGATGATGTCAAATAATGTAATCAGAGCACAAGGGAGGCCTAAAGTTGCCATGCTTGTTATGGTGATTCCTGCGATTCTCAATATAATTTTAGATCCTGTTTTTATCATTTTATTGGATATGGGATTGGCAGGCGCCGCCTGGGCTACAGTTATATCCTATACCTTAAGCGCCGGATATGCGATATATTTCTTTCTGAAAGGAGATAGCGAAATCAAATTTGTACTAAAATATTTCAAGCTCGAATTTGGCCTGATTAGAGAAATATTTGCGATTGGCAGTATAACCCTCGCCAGGCAAGGATCCATTAGTTTGCTTACCATCGTATTAAATCAAACGTTATTTACCTATGCCGGTGAGATGGGTATTGCCGTATATGGAATCGTTAATCGCACCATGATGTTCGCCCTTTTTCCTGTAATTGGCATTGTTCAGGGATTTTTACCAATAGCGGGATACAACTACGGGGCAAAAAAAATCGAAAGGGTAAAACTAAGTATCAATACATCAATACGGTACGCAATGGTGCTTGCATCATCAATATTAGTCATCATATTTCTATTTTCAGACAAGGTCGTCAAGGCATTTACCACCGACCCTAACCTTATAAAAGATAGCTCTGTCGCTTTAATTTTTGTTTTCATGATGTCCCCGCTTATTGCTGTTCAATTGGTGGGAGCCGGATATTTTCAAGCAATAGGAAAAGCCTTACCCGCTTTGCTTTTGACCCTGACTAAACAAGGATTTTTCTTAATCCCGCTTGTATTTATTTTACCAAAGTATTATGGCGTTGACGGAATATGGTATTCTTTTCCTATAGCTGACATTTTATCCGCCTCAGTTACATGGTGGTTTTTAAATAGAGAGGTCAAGACAAATTTAACTTTGCAACCGGTTAACTTACCAAAGGCTTTATAAGTATAATAATTGCGCATTTAAAATTATGCCAAAATTCATGGCTTCATTTTTCACTGGCTCAAGTGCGTTGTATTAGAATCTCTTGAATATTTATACATACTCCGAATCAACGAATTATTAGTATATGTCAATATTTTATACATATATTCCAATATGAGAATATATTAATTGTATTTTTTTTATATATTATTATACTATTACTGGTTACCATTCAGTTTTGTGAAGCATATAGGGTATAATCAATACTAAATTCACAAAGATGACACTTAAGCACAAATTACCGCTCAACATTTATCAAAAATTATTTTCGGCCCAGAATTCCATTGACTCCCTTATAGCAAAATTAGAAGTACTCCTTGTTAATAATGTGATTGTTTATTCGATTAGGATTTTAATAATAGTTATGACGTTACTCATGGGATATATTCATGCTCCACAGGAAAAAAATGAATTTTCAATCCTCAAGAAAAATGTATTCATTGAAAAAAATCTAACTCCAATCTTCGAAAAAATTAAATAATTCCACTTCTCAATTATTCCACAACCTTATTCATCTCTTCTCGAACTAATGCAAGTTTAATAAAGACACCAGGAAAGGGTCCGTGCAGAAATGCTCAATTCCTCGGACCCTTTCCTGGAATATCAGACATTATTCAATTATAATATGGTTTATATTCTGGTCTGCCTTATTCAAATTTCATTGTAAGCAAGTTATCCAAAAATATTAAAAAACTTCCTGCGGGAATCATGGATTACCGGATTGTGTGATGCAGCATATTTAAAACCATCGTCCCACCATTTGGACATCCTTTCAGGTTCAAAAATCAATACATTATCTGTCAGTCTATTTGGTATGTAATAATAATTGATCTTGATTTTATTATCTTTTCCTGCGAAATAAGAAATATCAATGTTATTGATGGCTATTTGATTGATCATAAAAGAAAAAGAATTAAGAAACAAGTCAAGAACGTTTTTAGAGGTTGAGATGGTAGAGGATCTTTCCTCTGTTTTAAGGACAATAGCATCAATTTCAAGAGCCCCCATTTTGATCGCTTTTCTTATTGGAATAAATATCCCAAATCCACCATCAGCATAGTCGCATCCATTTTTATTGACCAATGACATAAAAGGCACCAGGTTGGAAGATGTCCACACCCAATCACAAAAGTCCAAGTAATGACATTTGTCTGAATGTTTATATTCAATACAATTGCGACTAAGATTTGCTACAGTGACCACAACTTTTTTATCACTTTTGTTAAGTTCCGTAAAATCTGCCAACGTAAAGCTTCTCCTGATCAATTTTCTTAAATTCTCACTTTCTCCCAACGTCTTTTTATTTTTCATGAACATCTTTATAATATTCAGATGGTTCATCCTAGTTTTAAACTCACCATTTTTGTCTTTATAATACTTGAAAGGATTTGAACTAAAAATATCATCCTGAGTCACCGTTGTAAATACTTTTTTAATTTCTTCTACTTTTCCAATTGAAAGTAACGGTAGCAATAAACTTCCGGTGGATGTACCTAAAAACATGTCATAATTATGGCCCAATTCACGAATGAGATAA
The DNA here is from genome assembly GCA_024280115.1 of Bacteroidota bacterium. Classification (GTDB taxonomy): domain Bacteria; phylum Bacteroidota; class Bacteroidia; order Cytophagales; family Cyclobacteriaceae; genus JAAUQL01. The sequence goes on from JAJRQT010000148.1 coordinate 3,862, forward strand.
TCTGCTATCCCTCCTGCAAAAGCTCCTTTGCTTCCTCCTCCAGATATTACTAGTGCTCTCATAATTATGTTGTAAAATGAATTAAAATCTATATCTATATTAACTACAAAAACAGTATAAATGGTTTAAATAATTGATATAAATGTCATCCCTGCGATTATTTGATTTCATTTCAAGGCATTTTTCAGTTCATATCGGTAAGCCTCAAAGTTCTCCAGATCATTGTGATGTCCACCTATAATGGGGATCATTTTATCTCCTTTTTTCATAAGTTTTTCAAGTTTCAAACTGGACCCAAAATAAATCACCTCATCAACAGAACCATGAAAAATAGTAATGGGACACTCAATTTCTCCTATCATCTGATCATTCCTAAACTTGTATTTCAATAAAAATGATGGCGCGACAGGGAATATCTTCTTAGCCAAATCTGGCAGATTATAATATGGGCTTTCCAGAATCAAATGCCTTGGAGTAAACTCCGATGCAACCTTGGTGGCAACCCCCGTGCCTATAGAACGACCATAAACCACGATGTGATCTTCTCCATATTCCTTTGCCAATTGCCTATAAATATGCATTGCATCATTATATAAGTTGGCCTCAGAAACAGAACCGCCACTTTTCCCGTACCCTCTGTAATCGTAAATTAATAAATCATAATTATTCGCAAGAAATATATCAGCTACATCTCCCCATTTAGCTAAGCTACCGGCATTACCATGTGAATAAAACACAATCCCTTTGGATTTATCAGCTTTGAAATGCAAGGCATTAATTGTTACGTTTTCTTCAACCTTATAATTTATCTCCTCAAAATCATGTTCAAATTGATATGAATAACTTGGTGATAGTACTTCTGGAAAAAAGATGAGCTTTTCCTGAAAAAGGTAAATCCCCGACGTAATGAAAATTACAAGAATAAAAATTGTAAATAAAAACATTGAAATCTTTTTCAATCAATAACCTTTTTGGTTCATAACCAAGATAGAATTCTTATTCCAATATTAAAAGTCAATTGAATTCTGCTTTGTCACTGAAGCAATGGAATCGGTTAGGTTTAGCTTGACAATTTAGGTAAAACAATAATTTCTGCCTATATGATGGTGGACACAGAAATTAGTCCGAAGTCACGAGTTGGAATTGGGAATTGGTTAAAAATCGTATTGATAATGACTACAAATCAACTTTCATCACGTACATATCTGCAGTTATAAAAAGCGTCTTACCGCCGTTACCAATAGCACAGTTTGAGGTTGCCTGACCGGTTCTGATCTTCCCCAACACCTTGCCTTTCTGGTTAAAAATCCAAACTCCTCCAGGGCCCGTAGCGAAGATATTTCCTCTAGGATCAACTTTCAAACCATCCGGCAGGCCCTTTTCTTTATTAACAAGGTCAGTGGCATCATAAAAAACTATCCAAGACTCTGGCAGCCTTTCATTGTTCAATGAAAAAGCAATCCATCTTGCACTATTGGGATCTGAATTTGCAACATAAAGTGTCTTCTCATCCGGAGACAATCCAATCCCGTTAGGCCTCGACATCTCCTCCGATACTAAATGTAACGCCCCCGTATTTGAATATTTGTAAACACCCTGAAAGCTCAATTCTTTTAATGGATCTTTTACGCCATTTTCCAAGCCATAAGGTGGATCCGTAAAATATAAATTTCCGTTTTTATCATAACAAGCATCATTTGGACTATTGAATTTTTTGTTTTGATACACATCGATAATTGTAATAAAATCCGGTTTTGGGTCTTTTAGTGAGGCATTCATCCTCGCTAACCTGCGGTCTCCATGCTGGCAAAGCACCAAATTGCCATCTCCATCCAGCAACAACCCATTAGATCCCATTTCTCCTCCCCTTGGTTCTGCACCTGTATATCCCGATGGGGTTAGATATAACTTTACTCCATTCTTTTCTGTCCATAGATAAATTTTATTTGGTGGGATATCGGAAAAAAGCAAACCTAATCCATCCACCCAAAGTGGTCCTTCTGTCCAGTCAAATCCATCGGCGATAATCTCAACTCTGGAATTAGGGTTAATAATAGCATCTAATTCAGGGGCTAATCGTTCTATGTACGGCTGAAATGTCTCCGACTCATTATTATTCTCTTTTTGAGATTTATTTTTCGCGGAATCACAACCTGCAATCACTGAAAGCAAGCAAAGAATGAGTATTTTATCCATATTATTTTGCATCGATCATACGTCTTAAATAGTTAATTTGACCCATGTGGTAATTTAAGTGAGCCGCGAGATGGATTAGGAAAAATTCATACGTCATTTCTTTACCAAACACCTGAATAGGAAAAGCATCATGAAGCCTCTCCCCATTAAAACCTTTCAAAGATGAAGCGACCACTGTTCTGGTATTCACAATCATTTCCAATAGATCTCCCCTATTCACATTTTTCTCATTAAATTCTGCCTCCCGATCTCTGATGTAACCACTTTCGCCTATTACACCTCCAATAAAGTGATTCAGGTTCCCAAGGAGGTGAAGACACAAATTCCCTGCGGTGTTGCTGATCTGGCCCTTGAGTTTCCACAGGTTTTCCTCCTGATTAAAACTTTCAATTTCCATTTTCAACTTATCGATATCCCGGTTAAATATTTCAATAAATGCTTCCATGACAACAATATAAATTTAACAATGCACCAAGGTAATTTTTCAATCAATGATATAAAATAGAAATGGTTATAAATCACCATCAATCCCATTACATTTTTACTTTTATGAAAAACTTTGATTTTTATTCCCTTACTTTGCTGCGATTTTTAAGACATAAATATGAAAATAAAATTCGCATTAGCTCTTACCCTCATCATCGCAATCAACAGTTGCAGCAGTTCTGTTAAAATATATACATCTCATGATAAGGATGCTGATTTTTTAAGTTACAAAACGTTCGACTTTTATGAAATTAAGGAAGAACATTTAAAAATGAAGGAAGTAAACAGGAGAAGGCTCGCTATGGCCATAGAATTGGAACTTGGTATGAAGGGCATGAAAAGATCAATTAATGACCCCGACTTACTGGTCAATTTATATTCCATGATAAACCGTGCAGAAAATATGAATTCGACTCAAAGTAACGTCGGTTACTACGGAGCAGCAAGCCCTTATGGTACTGCTATTGGTATTTCAGTATCGCCGGGAAGTAATTCTCAGTATTATACGAAGGGAACAGTAACCATTGACCTTGTTGACAGAAAGCAAAACAAACTTGTTCTTGAGGGAATTGCCAAAGTTGATGCAGGAGAAGGTGAAGATGCAGACAGGATGATCAATTACACCGTAAAAAAAATCTTCAAAAAAATTCCTGATGCTGGAAAAAGGAGGTGAATAGTGCTATTCTACAATGGTCATTTCATCTGGAGATGACTCTTTTTCTCCATTGTTTTTGTATCCACCACTTCGATTCTGTAATAGAAGATTCCTTTGTCCATAAATTCTTTAATATTGGCATTAAATACCTTGTTGCTGGAATTATATTTGAAATCGTAGCGCTTCAATAAACTCTGACTATACGCATCATAAACTGAGATTTTAAGATTACAGTCCTCCGGGTAATCCAGGTCAAGCTGCAGCCAATTTTTTGCTAGTCTATGATACTCCCCCTGCCGGTTATAGCTCAATAACGAACTCGAAATCAATATGCGATCAAAATCGCCCACTCCGATAATTTTATAATAATAGTTGCCATAGTCAGGTAATACATCTTCAAAAATATAATACAACAATGGCAAACCTCTTGAATTTAATCCCAGCTCTACCTCATGAATTTTTATTGATTTGAAATCTTTTTTATTTCTACGATATACCTCAAACCGCCTGATATATTTTGAGATTGAATCCGGAATTTGCCAGCTTATATTAAATCGCAACCCATCAATTTGCTCGGTTTTCATTTCAGCAAGCTCTTTCCCGACAATTGGAAAACCATTGGGCGTATCGCTGAATTCGATGCTAAATTCGCAGAAATCATGTAAATATCCATCAATTAAAACCAGGTAATCCTCATTGGATTTTAGGCTATCCAATGTGATGAAAATATCATTTTGATCTCCCAGGGATACACAACTGACAATCTGATAACTCTTCGGCTCACAAGGTTTACCATTAATTACTACTATTTGAACGCCCCTTAAATCCCGACAGTCCTGTTTTGAAATATTAATGAAATACTTCTCAAGATCTGTAGTCTTAAAAAAGAACCATTGATCATTGTGGTATTGAATGCATTTTGCTGTAAGAGCACGATTGAGGCAACTCCATTGTACGGTACAATCTGTGGTATTCGATGAAAGCGGTTCATTCAATGACAACTCAAGTCGTTCCTCAATATCATTGTTAATGACCTGGCTGTCAGCCTCAAGTCCCATAAACAATCCAAAGAAAACTGCAAGTATAAAAATAAAAGACGCCTTATTTTTCATCAATGTGTACGCTAACTATTTTTCAGGAAACAGGGTTTTAATCCCTGTTTCCGAAGCATCACAAATACCTCTTTCGGTAATGAGCCCTGTAATTAATCTCGAGGGTGTAACGTCAAATCCGTAATTTGCCACGTTACTGCCCTTGGGCATAATTAGAAAATCCTGTTCTCTTCCTTCTCTGAATCCGGACATATAATTTACCTCTCTCCCATCACGTTGCTCCACCGGAATTTCCGCAACTCCATCAGAAATATTCCAATCAAATGTCGATGACGGAAGTGCAATATAAAAAGGGACATGATTGTCTTTGGCGGCAAGTGCCTTCAGGTAAGTTCCTATTTTATTGGCTGCATCACCGGTTTTGGTTACCCTGTCAGCGCCGGTAATTACTAAATCCACGAGCCCGTGCTGCATCAAATGCCCACCCGCATTATCCGGGATTACCGTATGCGGAACCCCATGCTCAAGCAACTCCCACGCTGTTAGTCTCGCACCCTGGTTTCTGGGCCGCGTTTCATCGACCCATACATGAACATCAATACCGGAATCGTACGCCTTATATATTGGAGAAGTGGCTGATCCGTAATCAACAAATGCCAGCCAGCCCGCATTACAATGGGTCAGGATATTTACTGTAGCACCTTTTTTGTAAGCGCTGATTTTTTCGATGATTTCAAATCCATGCTCACCAATCATCCGGCACATATCCGCATCCTCATCTGCAATTGTCTTTGCCGTTTCCAGTAAAGCTTTCACGCACTCTTCATAGGTATCTAATTTTTCTATTTCACTGAGCTGACGATCTACTGCCCACTTCAGATTCACAGCAGTAGGCCTGGATTTTTTTAATATTTCACCGGCAACCATTAGCTCACCTTTGAAATTTTCACTTTTGAGGTTTAGTGCTGCTAAATACATCCCATATCCTGCAGTAGCGCCAATCAGGCCGGCGCCCCTGACGAGCATATCAGATATTGCTTTTTCTGCAGACTCCAGGTCTATCAAATCTTCAATCACAAAGCGGAAAGGAAGCTTTCTTTGGTCAATGATCTGTATAATTTTATGATTTTGAGGATGTATCCAAATCGTGCGGTAAGGTTTTCCGTTTACTTTCATATAGTTCTAAATCCAGATAAATTACAATGTCGATTAAGCATTATAACTAAAAAATTAAAAGAATACGTGAAAAATTTCCAAACTATTCACCTATCCCCCTCTTTCAACATCAAAACTATAACTGAAGCTATCTAAAATGGAATTTCATTTATGGAAAATAAAATTAAAGCCATAATACAATTGAAGAAGAACATGTTTCCTGAACATCGTATAGTATTTATGAACTTTTGCGACTTCCAACTATCCCAGTCTCCCGATTTTCAAAGGATCCTGATTCAGTAATTTTGAAAGAGTATTGTACATTTTCGGATGCCAATTGCTAAATTCTTCCGGTCTTTCAAAGAAATTCTCCACAGAAACAGCAAAAAATTCCTGACTATTTGTAGCGGCATAAGCCCTAAAAAAATCAGACTCCCCCAGTTCCATTTTTTCAATTTCCCTATAGCACAGATCTGTCCAGATCCTCAGAATATCATCATCCAGAAATCCGTATTCTTCATTTTTCACTGCATTTTCCAGGCGTAGTGCATGTGCCATCTCGTGCAATCCAAGGTTACGTCCATCCTTATAATCGATATAACCATCGACAAAATTTTTCCATGAAAGCACAATTAATCCACCCATGTTGACTTCGCCTTTATGGTAACGCTGAGAAATATTCGAATAGTAGTCGTCCGGATAAATCAATATTCTCTTAAAATGTGTAAAATATACGGATGGGTATCCATATGTCAATTGTATTGCTGCCCCTGCTATCAAGGCTTTCATTTCATCTGTCACCTTATCCATGTCTCTGGCGATGAATTGCTTTTGATTGATAAACTTCTGTACCCTTTTTTCAAAAACCACCTTTTCAGAAGGATTTAATTGCTTATAATAGTTCAGATACCTTTGAATTGGCTTTTTATACAATGGATCAAGACGTGCAACCAGTAAATATGTATTGATATAATCTCCTAAATACCACCGAACAATTGCGCGAATGATTGCAAACACATTATATAATACAAATACTAGAAACAGGAATAAAATAATAGCTCCTATAAACATTATTGTAGTTAAAAAATTGAACGATTAGATAAAAAAACCTTTATTTCAAGATCCTACAGCTCATTAAAAATATTCTTTATAGAAACCTCTTTTTCAATTACGCCCTTCAAGTCTTCAATCTTTACTCTCTCCTGCTCCATGGTATCGCGATGGCGAATGGTTACTGTCTCATCCTCTTTCGTCTGATGATCGATCGCGATACAAAATGGCGTACCGATCAGGTCCTGACGTGTGTACCGCTTGCCAATTGATTGGGCCTCTTCATAGATCAGATTGAAATCATATTTCAAATCATCGAAAATCTTCCTGCCTATTTCTGGAAGACCGTCTTTTTTAACCAATGGTAAAATAGCAGCTTTCACCGGGGAAAGCGCAGGATGAAATTTGAGAAAAGTCCGTTGTTTTGTTTTTTCTCCCTCTCCTACAGTTACTTGCTTAAATCCATTACACAATAGCATGAAGAAAAGTCGATCTGCTCCGGCAGAGGTTTCTATCACATAGGGTACATAATTTTTATTGATGGTAGGATCGAAATATTGCATTTTTTTTCGCGACAATTCCTGGTGACTGCTCAAATCAAAATCGGTCCTGGAATGTATCCCTTCAATTTCTTTGAAACCAAATGGAAACTTAAATTCTATATCGACAGCAGCATTGGCATAATGTGCCAATTTATCATGGTCATGGAATCTGAGATTTTCCCCTGGAATTCCCAGTGCCTTGTGCCACTTCAGCCTGATCTGCTTCCAATGCTCGTACCATTCCATCTCCTCGCCAGGGCGGATGAAAAATTGCATTTCCATCTGTTCAAATTCCCTCATCCTGAAAATAAACTGACGCGCTACAATTTCATTTCTGAAGGCTTTTCCAATCTGTGCAATTCCAAACGGCACTTTCATCCTTGCGGTTTTCTGCACATTAAGAAAATTCACAAAAATACCCTGTGCTGTCTCGGGTCGCAGGTAAATGTTGCTGGCGTCATCGGCGACAGAACCGATCTGTGTTGAAAACATCAGGTTAAACTGACGAACTTCCGTCCAGTTGGAAGTTTTCGAAATTGGGCAAATGATTCCGGAATCAATGATCAGTTGCTTTACTGCTTCAAGGTCTTCGGCCTCGAGGAGCTTCCCCATATTTTTCAGAAGTGCGTCCGCTTCATCCTGCTTCCCATCCATTGCCAGGGCAGCAGCTTTGTCTTCCAGCAAGATATCTGCACGATACCTTTTTTTAGAATCTTTATTGTCGATCATCGGATCGTTGAAGCTATCGATATGCCCAGATGCTTTCCACGTAAGTGGGTGCATAAAAATGGAAGCATCAAGCCCAACCACGTTTTGATTGAGCTTTACCATGGCTTGCCACCAAAGGTTTTTAAGGTTATTTTTTAGCTCTACACCGTATGGCCCATAATCGTAAACCGCTTGTAAACCATCATAAATTTCGCTTGAAGGATATACAAATCCATATTCTTTCGCGTGAGATATAATCTCCTTTATTCCAAAATCTTGTTCATTCATAGCTTCTAAAAATAATTCCTGCAAAGATATAACAATTGATTTATGAGCATAGGCCAACATGAATATTTCAAACATTTTATGTTTATAAAAGGAAATTATTAATGATATTGAAGTTCATTTTTTATGGATACGCTTAAAAAATAATTTTCATCATGTACAAAAAAATTGGTGTGGCAGTAGCTTTTTCTCCAAGATGTGAGGCCATTATCGGCGAAGCTGCGCGACTTCAAAAACTATTTGACGCAGAGTTGATCATGATACATATCGGGAAAGATAAGCCTGACAAAAAGGTCTATTTGGAAGAGTTGATCAATTCCTTTGACGTAGATACCAATAAACTCAAAACCATCTGGGAGAAGGGAAACCCGGCAAGCAGGATACTTTCCATAGGTAAAAAAGAAAAAATTGATTTATTATTGGCCGGGGCATTGCAGAAAGAAAGTTTTGTGAAATTCTATTTTGGATCAATCGCCCGGAAGCTCATTCGCAATTCAAAGTGCTCGGTTCTTATACTCACCAATCCATCCAAACCGCCAAAACCATTTAAGCGGATTGTAATAAATGGAACCGAAGGTGAAAATTATACTGGGACCATCCTCAGAGGTATAGAATTAGCTAAATTAGAACGGGCCAAACGTGTATATATTTTTAAAGGTATAAAACTTTTTGGCCTGAGTATGGCACTGTCGGGCGAAGAGGAAAACGAGCATGAACAGGAGGAAACCAGACGTGGAATAGTAAGTGATGAGATTGAAGAAATAAATAGAATCCTCAATGAAATAGACACCAAAGATTTAAAAATCAGTGTAAAAGTTGCTTCAGGAAAACCAGGGTATGAATTGAGAAAATTCACAAAAAGAGTAAAGGCGGATTTACTTGTTGTCAAAAGTCCTACTCATCAATTAAACCTTCTTGACAGGTTATTTCCTCATTACCTCGAACTCGTGCTGGAGGACCTCCCCTCAAATCTACTTATCGACAAATCCAAGTAGCCCATGCACCATCTGGACCATATGGAAATTGTGATTTTACTCATTCAACTGGGAATGATGCTCCTCTCTGCCAGACTTTTTGGTGAACTTGCCAGGCGATTCCATCAACCTATGGTCGTTGGTGAAATTCTGGCTGGAGTGATTTTGGGGCCATCAATTTTGGGAATGATCGATGCTGATATCTATGAATCGCTTTTCCCGTTAACCGGAGACACAAGTATTGTTTTGGAAGGGATTATTAGTGTCTCAGTAGTATTACTGCTCTTTGTTGCAGGTATGGAAGTAGAGCTTGATCTCGTTTGGCAACAAGGCAAGAAAGCGCTTTATATCAGCTTATTTTCTTTGTTTGTTCCATTACTTGCCGGATTTCTAATATCATATTTTGCCCCTGCGCTATTTAGCCTGGAATCCATGGATGATAAGTTGGTATTTTCTCTTTTTATAGGCACAACCCTTTCTATTACCGCCCTTCCGGTGATCGCCCGGATACTCATGGATCTGAATATATTTAAAACTAAAATCGGAATGCTAATCATAGCCTCGGCCATGATTATCGATATTCTCGGCTGGATTATTTTCACTGTGATTCTGAGTATGATGGGAGAAAACTCCGGCTCACTTTCAGTAGGTCATACAATTGTATTAACGCTGTTGTTTACGATTTCCATGCTTACTATTGGAAAATCATTGATAAATCGAATATTACCATGGATAAACAGGACTTTTGCCTGGCCGGGCGGTCTGCTTTCTATCGCAATGGTGTTTTGTTTCTTTGCAGCAGCATTTACTGAATATATTGGGATTCATGCCATTTTCGGAGCATTTATTATTGGTGTTGCCTTGGGAGATTCAGAACATATGTCGGAAAGAGCGAAGGAGATTGTTCACCAATTTATCAATAATATTTTTGGGCCACTTTTCTTTGTATCCATTGGGCTTTATGTAAACTTTATAACCAGCTTCAACCTGTTGATTGTTACAGTATTGATTATTCTTGCAGTGACAAGTAAATTGATAGGCTCTTATTTTGGGGCAAGATTAGGTGGGTTAAAAAAGCATCAATCATTGGCAATTGGATTTGGGATGAATACACATGGAACCTTGGAGGTTATTTTAGGTTCCATCGCATTGAATAATGATCTGATAACGAAAGAAATATTTGTCGCTATTGTCATAATGGTCATCATTTCCATATTGATTTCAGCACCACTCATGAAATACAGCCTGAGTCTTGGAAAGAAATCTAAAAAGAAGTAAACCACGTGAAATGAAAGTATCCATTGTCCTGTCAATTATAGTATTCTTACTATTTCAAAGTTGCCAGCGTAAATCACCCTCAAAACCGGGTTCAAAGTTAATTGATCATCATGAGTGGACCATTCTACTTCAAAAATATGTGGATGATGACGGTCTTGTAAACTACCAGGGTTTCTTAAAAGACAGCATTGATCTGAATTCTTACCTGGATAAAATCAGCACCAATCCGCCCGATGAAAGCGCCTGGTCAGCAGAAGATCAGATTGCCTATTGGATAAATGCCTATAATGCATTCACTGTAAAATTGATCCTCGACCATTATCCGCTTAAGAGCATCAAAGATATTGGATCTGCTATTCAAATTCCATTTGTCAATACTCCATGGGACGTCAAATTTATAGAGATTAATAAAGAAAAGCTGGATTTAAACAATATTGAACATAGTATTTTGAGAAAAAAATTCCACGAGCCAAGGATACATTTTGCAATAAATTGCGCCTCCCTTTCATGCCCAAAGCTGAGGAGAGAGGCATATATCGCTGAAAAGCTTAATGCTCAGCTCAATGAGCAGGCCATTCAATTCATCAATGATCCGAAACGAAATGATATCACTATCGACCATGTTAAAATATCAAAGATCTTCAGTTGGTTCAAAGGAGATTTCACAAAATCCGGTTCTTTGAAAGATTTTCTAAATCAATATTCTGACATTAAAATTAACGGAGATGCTAAAATTTCATTCATGGATTATGACTGGTCTTTGAATGAAAAATAATATAATGCGCAGTCACTAAATATTATGCTTCCTCTCCTCGAACATTAGCTGTACTTTTTCCAGACTTTCCGAAGATCCAACTACCGTAACGATATCTTTTCTTCTAAGCCTGGTATAACCATGAGAAATAATGGATTGGCCTTTTCTTTTCACAGATAAGATAATCACATCTGACGGCAAGCGGAGGTTACGCAAAGCGACCCCATGAAGCGATCTGTCCCTGACTTCAAGGTCAATTGTACTCTGTCCTTCTTCCTCCGTACCAAGCAACATGGATGCTGCTACCGGTGATCTTACAAAATTGTCCAACAAGCTCACTATAGCTGTATCAGGTTCCACAATTAAACAACCCAGGTCGTGAAACTTTTTAAAATATTTTCTATCATTCAATCTTACTATTATGCTTTTAGTTCCAATAAATTCATAGATCAATTCGCACATTTTATAATTCTCAACATCCGACAGCATGAGAATAACAGCATCAGCCTTTTTTGCATTTAGGGTATCCAGGGCATTTAAGGTCAGACCTTCTATTCTTTTTATTTCAATGTCTGTAGTTTTACCAATTTCTTCCGGGCTTTTCAAGGAAGCAATTATAACTTCCCAATGGTGTTTTTTGAGTAGCCTTCCCAAAGCTAACGATTGGTCTTCCAGGCCGAAAATAATCGCATCCTGAATACCATCGAATCCCGGCTCCTGAGCTCGTTTATGGCTTTCACCTATTTTATTTAATGACCACTTAAACAATGGTGGTCCCGCAAACTGATTTAAAACGATTACCGCAATTACAACAGTCGCAAATTCACCACCCCAAATAGGGAATTCTCCGGCAACTTCAATGGCCAACCCCAATCCTACTCCTGCCTGTGTTACATAAGGCATCCATCCAAGTTTTCTGTGCAACGGATCATCTTTAGCCAGTGTGGATCCGATATAAGCGCCAATTATCATAGAAACCAACCTGACAAAAAACAGGACTAACGCGATCAGCCAAACCTCGGCAAGCAATTCCAGGGAAATCATGATGCCCGTTAAAGTGAAAAACGCCATGTAAACGTATGGCCCGATTTTATGAAGAATAAACTGAAACTCCGGCCTGTATTTACTGTAATTAGTGACCATAAAACTGCCTATAATACAGATGAGCAAGGGCTCAAAATATACCTCAAATCCCAGGATATCTAAACTATTGTCCCTGATTGCATGAGCAAATACAAACACTCCAAAACCCAATGATAGCAATAGAGCTGCTTTTATATAAAATCCGGCTGATAAAATTAATATCAGATCAATCAGCTTTCCCAATAGTATCCCGAAGCCAATAGATAGCGCCAATTCAACTATTAAAATCGTTAAAACAGCCAAGTCAAAAGGTTGCTCGAGAATTAAGGTTTTCGCTATAGAAATACAAATTGCATATAGAATAATAACCAGCACATCTTTGATTACTGTTACACCCATTACAGTATTTGTAAAGGGACCTTTAGCTCTCATTTCATGAATAATCGCTATGGCTGAGGAGGGTGATCTTGCAACAAAAATGGTGGCCATTAATATGGATATAGCCAACTTACTGTTTGAAGATAAATCAGCCATAAATGGAATATTCTCAGCTATAAAATAAATGACAACAGAACTGAGTATGAACGTTACAACCAACTGGCCAAAGGTATTCCAGGCAATGCTTTTGAGGCGACTTCTGAGGTCTTTTAGATATAATTCTGCACCCGCAGCAAAGGCTATGTATGCAAGCGATAAGTCATTGACAAAAAGCAGTTTAGCCGTAGCTTCCTTAGTGACCAGGCCAAGCACATAAGGACCGGCGATCACCCCGGTAATGATAAAACCGGTAATTAAGGGAAGATTTATCTTTTGAAAAAACTTTGAGAAATAATCCGTCGCAAAGAGTATCCAAACAAAACCTAAAAAATAAATGACAATGTCCTGCAGAGCATCCATAAATTCATGAAAATTTTAGACCGTTTCAAAACAGCTGATCCGGATTTTGAGGTGATTATAACAAATTAGTCAATGCTTACCTAATAACAGGATATGAAAAAAGATAATCAATTGTATAAACTCTCAAGGTGGGATATTTATAGAATAAAAATTCAGCACAAATGATATCGGGAACTAACATAAATGGTTGGGGTCGATATTTAATAAACTTCTACTACGAATTTAATGGAAAAGGTAAAATAACAAATATTAAATATCAAAAAACAAATAATTTTCAATGAGACAAAAATCAATCATCAAAACCATGAAATTATGGTAAAATAAAAAATTGTTTAACACCGATTTTCACAGGCTCTTAAATAGCCATAGTTTCTACCTAATATAATGAGGGCCTGATCCTTCATTCCAGATTCACACTTTATGTAATTGCCTATTATACAGCCAGTTTGATCATGGATGTATGAGATTTGATGTTTCTCTTAATATTGTTTTTAGTTTAAATAGGTGTGTTTAATGGCATATTAATAATTTATAAAACAGTTCAGTTATTTGTAATCCCCTCTTTTCATTGTTACCCGATAGTATCAATACCCTTAAAATAGTCCAGTACAGGCCGTTTATGAATGCTAATTTTGAGAAAAATATTTTTATTGTAAAATGATATATATATTCACATATATTATATATGTCATATAATAAACCTAAATATGGATATTAAAACGTATTTCCTTTACCCGCCGTCTTAACAGCAGAAACAATATGAAGCGCTTCGGGCATTTGAAATAGATGAATTGTCTGCCGAAGAAGTTGCTACAAAATACGGATATAAGACGAGTTCCATCTATGCCATGATCCGAGATGTGAAAGCCGGTAAGTTGGAGTTGTTTCCATCAGTACAAAAAGGGCCAAGGCAGCGCAGGACATCTGCTGATCATCAGAAACAAATCATTGATTTGAGGAAGCAAAATCATTCTATCCATGATATTAATGAAGAGCTGCTAAAGCAAGAGATCAGCGTATCAGTTAAAACAATTGAGAGGATAGTAAAGGAAAATGGATTTAACAAGTTGCCTCGCAGAAGTGATCAGCAAAGAGGTGTTACACATAAGAATAAACTAATTCCTAAAAGTTCAGAGAATTTAGATATGGTAAATTCACCCTCTTTTAATATTGATTGCCCGTCAATAGGTGTGTTTTTCTTTTTGCCCTATATTATTGAATCCGGAATATTGGAAATAATACAAAGGTGCAAGTTGCCCGAATCAAGTATTATCGGATCTGTGCAAGCCAGTCTGTCTATACTCCTTTTAAAGTTGATTGGAAATGAACGGCTCAGTCAAATGGAAGGGTATGACCATGCTCCGGGCCTTGGCCTGTTTGCGGGATTAAACATATTGCCAAAATCGACATACATGAGCACCTACTCATGCCTGACATCCGAAGAAGTGGTAAATGAGCTTCAGCAAGAGATTGTGAGTGAATTCGTAGAACAACAACCGGATGCATATACGGGGGATTATATCAATTTAGATTTTCACAGTATCCCTCATTATGGTGATGAATCGCAAATGGAGAAGGTTTGGTGCGGGGCAAAACACAGGGCAATGAAAGGAGCAAACACAGTATTGGCGCAGGATTCAAAAAGCAATTTAATATTGTACGCCAGGGCGGATATCCTGCGCAGGGAAGAAAGCCAGGAAGTCATCCGGTTTGTAGACTACTGGAAGCAAATAAGAGGAAGCGTAAAAGAGACATTGGTCTTTGATTGCAAATTCACAAAATATGAGACATTAAATGAATTGGATCAGGATGGAGTACGATTTATTACCCTGAGAAAAAGAAGTGATGCCTTGATTAACAATACCCTGAAAATAGAAAAAGAAAAATGGAAAATATGCAAGCTGGATATACCAAAAA
Source organism: Bacteroidota bacterium (assembly GCA_024280115.1). Taxonomy (GTDB): domain Bacteria; phylum Bacteroidota; class Bacteroidia; order Cytophagales; family Cyclobacteriaceae; genus JAAUQL01. The sequence continues at coordinate 18,894 of JAJRQT010000148.1, forward strand.
GGAAAAACAAAAGAGTAAGTGTTTATGAAGAAACAGTCAGGTTAAAAGGATGTGTCAAGGAGTTCCGTCAGATCATAATCAAAGATCACGGGAGAGCTAACCCTACATATATTATTACAAATAATTTTGATCTAAAACTCATTGATGTACTAAAAATATATACCAAACGGTGGCATATTGAAAACAAATTGGCAGAGTTGGTTTCGCTTTTCAATATGAATTGTCTTTCATCTCCTTTGATGATTCGCATTCATTTTGATATGTTAATGACAATAATTGCTGATACTTTATATAATAGATTTGCCCAGGATCTCAGGCGATTTGAAGATAATCTGGCGCCTACTATATTTAAAAAATTCATCAACATGCCGGGAAGAATAAGATATGATGGAAATATGATTACCGTTAAAATCAGGAAGAGAGCGCATACACCAATTCTTAAAGGAGTTGCCAAACTAAACGAAATCCATAAAATCCCATGGCTACAAAATACTCAACTGAAAATAGAATGGACCAACTAAAATTATTTAGGCGGGATTATGACAGTTTAAGCATCTGCGAAAATCGGTGTTGAAGCATTTGATTCGGCCGCAAAATTATTAAGTGAGATTTTTGCCTCCATTGCCAATAATGCCGCTTTTTGACGAAGTTTTGTAGGTATTCTAACATTGAAGCTGCCATTAAACGGTTTTTCTGGCTTTTTGCCTGATGCTCTGCAATCGTCCAAATAGTCATTAATGGCCCCTTGAAAATCATTTCCTAGTTCCTTTCCGGTAATTCCCTCATAAGAAATTAGTCCCTGGATACCCAATACTTTACCAAAAAGAAGATTGTCTTCTTCACTATATTCTATACTGCCAGAGTAACCTTTGTATTCAAAATATTTCATAACTCCAATATTTCTTTTACTTGCTTTAACTGATACATTTTCGAAAATCGCTCAATGAGTTTTCCGATTTAGACATAACATAAAGTAACTGTATTTAGTTGCAAATATCAAGTTATTGGAAGTGCTTTTTACCGGTTGATCTGTTGAGTAGAGTAAAAGGTATAATTTCCAACAATTAGACATAGAATGACAAAATTCCAATCAAATAATTGTCACTCGCAAAATGCGAGCGACTCTAAAAAGTCGGAGTCTTTTCAGAATGTTCGAGATCAAGGCTTGCGAAGTTTCTAAAAAATGGAGTTTACGTAGGTAAATGAGTTTTTTAGAAACAAGCGTAACGCCGAGATCGGACATTATGGACAGACTCTTCTATTTAACTCCCAGGTGTGCCTGCACCATACGCAATAACCCATAGCTGTATTTGCCATTAAATGCATTGTGAACTTCGCCCAAATTCGCGGAAGATTCTTTGAATTTTTCAGAAACCTCATCCACAATATCTTCTGAAACCAGATCTGAAATACGCACATCACCTGCTCGAATGCCTCTGGCTATATGGCCTTCTATGGTAGAAGTTGCCATCTCCCTTGCTGCGGCTATTTCTTTTATATTCTTACCCTCTTTCAGCAAGGAAAAAGTGATTTTATAAGTTTCACCTTTTTCTTTCTTCTTGCGTTTTCTACCACTTTTACGAGTGGTAAATTTGGGATTTGCTTCTGCTGCTTTGCGGGCTTCTTTTAAAAGTGTAGTTCTGAACTGTATTCTCTTTTCATCTTGCTCCTTTTGCCTGGTAATTTCCACACCAGAAATAATACAGCTTGTCATATGTGCAGCTTTTTCAATTTCACCAAGTGCTTTCATGAATAATTGATCGATTTCACCTAGGGCATTTCGGTAGGTTTTTGTTCGGGTAAATTGTTCTACTTCCGTTAAATGTACTAATAGCTGGTGTAGATTTTCTTCCATGAAAGCAGCATAATAAGCGCTACCTTTATTGATGCGCTCCAATAATTTCTCAAGATTATTTTGTTGAAGCAATGCCTGAAGCTGGTTTCGATACTTTCTCGTATTTTCTCTTTCATCCTTAAAGCGGTTTTGGATAATTCCTATGGCTTGCTGCATAGATTCATCATCAAACTCCATGCTTCCACTTTGTTTATTTTGCAGATAATCTAATTGTTTTTCTATGGCAGAAAAATCAAAAGTTGTGGTCAGCAACCTTTGTAAATAAAATTGCTGCTGTTCCAGTAGTATTGTCGGTAGCGGTTTTTGTCCTTTGCTGACTTTTGTGAAGTTCACCACATTTCCATCACTACTTATAGAGGAAGTATTAATTTGTGTACGTAGAATTAATCCATCCAAACTCCGCAAACGGCTTAGAGCAACATAAACCTGACCGGGGGCAAAAGCACGACCAACATCTATAATCGCCTTATCGAATGTAAGTCCCTGGCTTTTATGAACTGTTACAGCCCAGGCCAGCTTTATAGGATATTGAATAAAAGAACCCACTACATCTTCGTTCAGCTCCTTGCTATTTTCATCAATGGTGTATTTTTTATTTTCCCATTGCTCTTTTCGCAGTAGGAATTTCTGATTAGTGTCAGCCATCACCACCGTTATTTCACCATCTTCATCAATGTATTTAACCTTTGCCAGTTTGCCATTATAATATCCCCCTTCACCGGAGGAGTCGTTTTTTACAAACATCACCTGAGCGCCCACTTTCAATTCTATTTTTTCTGGTAACGGGTATGAATTTTCTGGAAAATCACCAAATACATCGGCCTCGAAAAATGCTGATGGGCCGGGCAGCGCTGCCAGTTCTCTGGAATTTATAGAATCAGCTCTGTAATTGTGGGTAGTGATGGTAATGATTTCCTCATCAGTGTCAATTTGGTCTTCGCTTCGATAATGACTGTTGAGTGTTGCGATGTCCTGCTCAGTAGCAATGTTGTTTCGAAGATTATTCAAAATCTCGATAAATTTTTCGTCTTGCTGTCTGAAGATCTTATCTAATTCAATATAGACCATTCCATCCTGTTTCAGTGCGAGGGCCTCGAAAAAATGCATGCTCTTGTAATAGTTGCCAAGCACCTGCCACTCATGGTCCTTCACTATGGGCGGAAGTTGATAAAGATCACCAATCATAAGTACCTGGGTTCCTCCGAAACTCTGGTAGAAATTACCTTTTACGCTGCGCATACGGTAATCGATGGCATCGAGAATATCTGCACGCAACATGCTCACCTCATCTATTATAAGCAGATCTGTTGCCCGCAATACTTGTTTCCGGATGCTGTTTAACGGATGCTTCCTTGCAAGAGTATGCTGTGTATAAAAGCTTGAAGTTGTGCTGTAATTTCCAGGGGGAGTCCTTTCGGGAATAAAACTCCCGAGTGGAAATAAAAACTGCGAATGGATGGTTACACCCTGCGCATTTAGTGCGGCAATGCCCGTTGGCGCAACGATAACAAACTTCTTATGTGTTTTTAATGCAAGATTTTTTACAAAAGTAGTTTTACCTGTTCCCGCCTTTCCTGTCAAAAAAATGTGACTGGCTGTGCTATTCACAAATTGTGCGGCTACATTTAACAAGTCTGTTTGTTGTATAGGCATGGAGCTAAAATAGTGACAAAAATGAGCTTTGTATATATTTACGCTATGTAATTTTTCTTTATCATGGTGTTTTAGTTAAAAAATTGTGCCGTTCTTTTGGTGTAATAATCTGAGTTTTAGCATCTGGGTAGGCCCTTGAAAATGTTTTAGGTAAAGTGACATTTTTGTTTTCGTTATACTTAAACTCAAATGCATTTATACTGTCGAAGCGTTCTTCTATCAAATCTATTTCCTGCTGTTGGGTGGTACGCCAGAAATACGATTTAGCCTGTTGTTGGGAAATAGACAAAATTTTTCTTCGCTCACTTACCATGTAATTTTCCCAAAGAGCGCCAACATCTGTACGTTTGCTAAGTGGGTTGAAATTGCCAATTATAGCATTGATTATACCATTGTCAAAAAAATATATTTTCCTTCCTTTCCGGATTTCGTTACGCACATTTCTCGAAAAAGCTGGTAACACAAAAACAACGTAGGCTTTTTCTAGTAAAGCCAAATATTTCTCAACGGTTTTGTTATCGGCTCCAATGGTTCTGCCCACTTCTGTTATACTAACCTCGCTGCCTACCTGCAGAGCGATCGCTTTAACAAGTTTATCAAAAAGTTGAGGGCGATTAATATTTTCAAGTTTGAATAAATCTTTGAACAAATAGCTCTCAGCAATTAATTTTAAGTGTTCTGTGGCCATTTCCGGATTGGTTACAATTTCCGGATAACAACCATAGATAAGTCGTTGTTCAAGTTGACGCATCTCAGTTAAATAATCAGTATGATTTATAAGTTCACTATAGGATAAAGGTAGTAATTGCACTTCGTATTTACGCCCGGTAAGTGGTTCGTTAATTCCTCCTGCCAATTCAAAAGAACTTGAGCCGGTAGCAATAACCTGAACTCCCCTTATCCTGTCAACAATTATTTTGATAAGGATCCCAATTTCTGTAATGCGCTGTGCTTCATCTATAAAAACGATCTGATTTTTACCAATGAGGTTACGCAACATTTCCTCGTTTGTCGAAACAAACAGTTGGCGCACATCAGCATCATCACCATTCAGGCGTAAAACTTTCTTTTCAGTTTGGGCCAGAATTTGTTCGGTAAATGTTGTTTTGCCTGCTTGCCTTGGTCCATAAATAATCAACGCTTTGCCCTTAAATAATCGGTTTAATGCGTGTTCAAGCTGTAATCTTTTTATCATTATTTTGGAATTAAATCCAAATATATCATAATATTCCCGGATTTCAATCCAAAAATATTATGGTTTGAGTGATGGTAAAATTGTTATTACCACAGATTTGTGGTGTGAATAAAAAAAAAGCAAGTCGTGTGACTTGCTTCCTCGTTAAACAGACAACCTAACCCTGCCACCGGTCAGGCCCATGTCAGTAAGTTAAGGTTTCCGTCACTGCGAGCTTGCCTGTCGTAGAAAGGCGTAGCGAGGCAGTCTGTATAATTGAACTCAAATGCTCCGAATTAGAGATCGTTTCGTTCCTCGCGATGACGTTCGGGGCTTAACTTATTGATATTGACCGGTCAAACAGGTATAAAAAAGAGTCACATATATTTTATAATTCGCCATGGTTTGTGTCCTCACAAACCATATATTTCAGTCTGTGAGCCTGTCCACTGAAGGAGGAGACACAGACCGAGGTGCAATGACGAAGAAAATTCCTTATCTTATTAACATTGGCCGGTCAAACAGGCATAAAAAAGAGTCACATATATTTTATAATTTTACCATTTCATGGAGTGGATTTTTCATATAGGGATAGCTCAAAGCATTTTTTCGGCATTTATTCTGTTCTCAAAAAAGTCGAGTAACCTAGCCGATCGAATCCTCGCTTTCTGGATGATTTTTATTTCTCTCGAACTTTTTCACATGCTTTTGGAAATTAAGCAATCCCCACTTCATGAATTCACTTCTAATTTCGGCTTTTATTCTCTCACATTCGGGCCGTTTTTATACTTATATGTTTCTAAGCTTACTCAGGAAAATCCAAAGTTTAAACCTGTGGATTTTTTACACTTTTCACCTTATTTAATTTATTCACTACTCCATTTATTCTTTTTCACCAACAGGCCTTTAAAACCGGATATGATAGATACTGAGCCATTGTGGTTTATATTGAATATGTTGCGGGTGATTACTTTGAGTGCCTCGCTTGCGGTTTACAGTTTTATATCTTTTAGAATAATAGAAAAGCATAAAAAATCCATCAGGGATAGCTTTTCTTTTGAGACTTCAAAAATTACTTTGAGTTGGCTTGGCCAAATCACAATTATATTCATCGCTACCTATGTGGTCTTGATAATTAATCTATTGACCGGCAACATTGCACAGACTTTATTGAGTACCTCTCACTATATACCCGCCATTGGGCTGACAATTTTTTGCTTTAGCCTAAGCTATTTTGGGTTTAATCAACCCAATTTGTTTCAACCGGTTTCCCGGAATTCAGTGTTGCAGACACAGCCAAATGGAAAAGGTTTGATCTTAGGCGGTAAGCGTAAAAATTACCTAGATAAACTCCTGAATTATATGAAAGAGGAAAAGCCATATCTAAATCAGGAATTAACCATCAAAGAACTGGCAGACGGTTTGAAGTTGCCAAGGCATTATGTCACAGAAATATTAACGACTGATCTCAAAAAGAACTTTTTCACTTTCATAAATGATTATCGTGTGGAAGATGTAAAAGCAAGACTTGTGAGTAAAAAATATAATGGGGTCACCGTTTTGCAAATAGCACTGGAAAGTGGATTTAATTCAAAATCTTCTTTTAACACAATTTTTAAGCAGTATTTAGGGATAACGCCTTCGGAGTATCGCAGGATGAATACTTAGATTTTTCATATGGTCGGATGAACGCACCTACTGCTCAAATGGGATTAAAAATTCTGCTATGTGCTTCGGCACGGTGAAAAAATTCATTGGTTTTAGCCACTAGTTTTCATGCCATACCCTGTTTTCTGACAATGGTCTATTTTGGGAAAATTTGATGGACACACATTGCAAACGCACGCCAACAAAAGTTCAGTGTTTACCTTGCCTCCACCGGAGGATGATCCGGTTTTTTATAACCGTTATTTTTCATGGCTTCCAGGACGACCTCAATAGCTTTTTCAAGTTGCGCGTCACCACCTTTTGCCAA
>JAJRQT010000149.1 GCA_024280115.1 Bacteroidota bacterium
AACCCATGAACTATATTCAACACTCAATATCCGTTTATGAATTTATAGTAACATCTACTTTATGATGGTGAATAAAACAAAGGAGAATAGATGATGAAAAAGTTGATTGGTAAAACACTATCAAAATTTGGTTTAGAACTTAGAAAAATAAATAAAGAAGGTTTTAATCTTCCTTTATATAATAAATACTACCCTGTAGAAAGTATTGAAAACAAAAGATTCTATAATGTGGGAGCTGGTGGTTTTTACCATCCTTACTGGACAAATATTGATTATCTGTCTGACTGGTATAAAGACAATAATAAATTGACTGAAAAAGGAATACACTATGATCTTTTTTCATTAGACCCTATTTCTGTAAAAGATGAAACCGGAGAAATTATATATTCAAGCCATACAATTGAGCACATCAAGGATGAGCATGCCCAGCATTTTTTTAATGAGGCCTTTAGGATTCTGAAAAAAGGCGGGGTTATTAGAATTACCGCTCCTGATATTGATTTACATTATCAGGCTTTCAAAAATGATGATTATGATTTCTATTACTGGAGGAGTTGGTATTCTAAGGCTTCTGATTATAAAAGAATAATGCTAAATCAATCGTTGACCACTGCGAGCATTGCTCAATTGTTTCTACAGCGATTTGCCGGCGCTGCCTCAGTTTTACATGACGATGGTGTGAAAGAGCGCATAACTGATGAAGAATTAATCAGAATTTTCAGTGAAATGAAATATGAGGATGCACTGAGCTACTGCTGTGAACGATGTACAATTGATATTCAGAAAAAATATCCAGGCAATCATACAAATTGGTGGAACAGGGCAAAAGCAATTAAAATGTTAAGAAACTCAGGTTTTAAAAATATAGTGGTTTCAGGTTATGGCCAGTCACGTTCTCCTGCTATGAGAAATACTGCAATATTTGACTCAACACATCCAAAAATTTCACTATATGTGGAAGCAATTAAATAACCATATTTACCGGTCAAATAGACTTTGCTGAAAATAATTCAAGTCACTTCAACACAACTATCCATGGTCTGGCGCTCAGACTTATTCCATGGACTGTGGCACACAGACCATTAAACCTGCTACGCCATATGGCGCGATTCATTGTAAAACTAAATTACTTCAAAACTCCGAGCGTTTTCCCAACCTCCGTAAAAGCCTCAATGGCTTTATCCAGATGTGCTTTTTCATGGGCAGCTGAGATTTGTACTCTAATTCTGGCTTTCCCTTTCGGAACTACTGGGTAATAAAATCCAATCACATAGATGCCTTTCTCCAACAGTTTTTCGGCAAATTGCTGAGAAAGTTGTGCTTCGTAAAGCATAATCGGAACGATGGGATGAACGCCAGGTTTAATGTCAAAACCTGCGTCTGTCATCCTCTCCCTGAAATACCTGGTATTTTCTTCCAGTTTATCTCTTAGCTCAGTAGTTGAGCTCAACAGTTCCAATACCGCAATGGAGGCTCCTATAATTGCAGGGGCTAAAGTATTTGAAAATAAATATGGTCTGGATCTTTGGCGCAGCAATTCAATAATCTCTTTTTTTCCGCTGGTAAATCCACCGGAAGCTCCACCCAAGGCTTTCCCAAGAGTGCCTGTGATGATATCTACTCTCTCCATGACTCCTCTGTACTCGGGAACGCCCCTCCCTGTCTTCCCGATAAATCCGGTAGCATGGCACTCATCGGTCATCACAAGCGACTTATATTTATCTGCCAGATCACAGATTTTATCCAATTGAGCAATGGTGCCATCCATGGAAAAAACACCATCAGTCACGATAATCCTGTGTTTCAATCCGGAGGCCTCTTTTAGCTTTTCTTCCAGGTCCGACATATCATTGTGCTTAAACCTGAATCGCTGTGCCTTACAAAGTCGTACACCATCAATGATAGAAGCATGATTCAATTCATCGGATATTATTGCACTATCAGCGCCTATCAAAGGTTCAAATACTCCGCCATTTGCATCAAATGCCGCAGCATATAAAATGGTATCTTCTGTGTGGAGAAATTCAGATATTTTCGATTCAAGCTGCTTGTGTATATCCTGGGTGCCACAAATGAACCTTACGGAAGACATTCCATAACCATGACTATCGATGGCCTTTTTCGCTGCTTCAATTACTTTTGGATGGGAGGAAAGCCCCAAATAATTGTTGGCACAAAAATTAATTACTTTTTCCCCGTCTATGGTTTCAATATCAGCTCCCTGGGGGGTTGTAATTACTCTTTCATTTTTAAATAAACCTGCTTTTTTAATATTTTCAAGTTCATTTTGCAGCTCCGGCTTTAGTGTTTCGTACATATTTTTTAAATTTTTTCAAAGGTGAGATATTTTAGTATCCTTCCCGTTAGCAATAATATCTTTTAAAGAATCATAAAAACGGAATAATTATTACCAAATTATATTAAAAACGCCAATTATAATTTTAAATCCCAATTATGATACTGTTTAAATTTATGGGTTTTTATTGAATTAATTTATATAAAATAGGTCAAATTTGGCATATATTTAGATTTTCATAGTGTATGTCTTCTTTCACCGAAAATAGAAGCATTAAACCTTTGGCAATAATTGTCAGTCATTATAATATGATAGTTAGAAAATGGAGCAAATTTTAGTCACTGGAGCATTGGGTCAGCTAGGTACGGAACTGGTTGCCGAATTGCAAAATAAATATGGTACAGAGCAGGTATTTGCTACTGATATCCATCCTCCCATGAATAAAAAGTATCATGGTAATTTTGAAGCACTTGATGTTCTCGAAAAGAAAGCAATTGAAGGGTTGATTCTACGCTATGAAATCACCCAGATTTACCATCTCGCTGCTATTCTTTCTGCCAATGCTGAGAAATCTCCAAACTTAGCCTGGCATATAAATATGGATGGGCTGATCAATGTTTTAGAGCTTGCTAAGGAGCACAAGATTAATAAAGTTTATTGGCCGAGCTCCATTGCAGTATTCGGACCGGATACTCCAAAGACCAACACGCCGCAAAATACCGTTATGAATCCAAATACCATTTATGGGATCACAAAAGTGGCCGGGGAGAAGCTTTGCGCATACTACAATGAAAAATTTGATTTGGATATCAGAAGTATTAGGTATCCCGGACTTATAGGCCATAAGTCTTTCCCTGGTGGCGGTACCACAGACTATGCTGTAGAAATATATCATGAAGCTTTGAAAACCGGAAAATTTTCTGCCCCGTTGGCAGAAAATGAAATGTTACCCATGATGTTTATGCCAGATGCCGTCAGAGCTACCCTGGAACTTATGGACGCGGACAAAGAAAAATTAAGTATAAAAACAAGTTATAATATTGCCGGAACCAGCTTTACACCTAAGGATATTGCGAAAAGCATTCAAAAAATTATACCAGGTTTCAACATTAACTTTCATCCGGATTTTCGGCAAAATATAGCGGCATCTTGGCCAAATAGCATTGATGATTCTTATGCAAGAAATGACTGGAATTGGAAAGTGGCTTACAATCTCGATGATATTACCAAAGAGATGATAAGCCACTTAAGAATAAAACGACAGGCTATTAAAGTATATTAATTAGTGTCCATCTATAAAGTCGGAGTCTTCTCAGAATGTTCGAGATCAAGGCTTGCGAAGTTTCTAAAAAATGAAGCTTACATAGGTAAATGAGTTTTTTTTGAAACAAGCGTAACGCAGAGATCGGACATTATGGGCAGACTCTAATTTACCTGTGCATCTAATTTCTTAGCCAATACCGCCTTTGGCACAGCGCCAATTTGTTTATCGACTATTTCACTATTTTTGAATATCAACAAAGTGGGGATGCTTCGTATTCCAAATTTGATTGAAATTTCAGGATTGGCATCCACATCAACTTTACCTACAACTACCTTCCCATCATATTCACCGGCCAGCTGCTCAACAACGGGGCCAATCATTTTACATGGGCCACACCATTCTGCCCAAAAATCAACGAGTACCGGCTGATCTGTGGCCAGGATTTCATCATAATTTGAATCTGTAATTTCAATTGGTTTTGCCATAATTTTATTATTTGAATTCTTTTTGTTTCGCTTTCCTTTGCAAATATAGTACTTAAACGCTATTCTGGCCGAATTGTCACGATAGTTATCTCATAATGTTTTTGATCCGACAATAATCAACTTAAACAAATGGAATTGTTGACAAATTGGCATATTACTAAGCTTGAAAACTTAGATTGATTATAAAACATTTTCTATATTATGTGCTGACTTTATATTTTATTTCGGGTATGGAATCTAAAGTTTTTAAAAGCTCATCATCCGGACTAACTAAAAATTTTCTGGACAATAAATCCACGGATATATTATCATTTTCTTCAGTTAGATTTACCCTGAAGGAGCACTTTCCGGGGTGCTGAGCCAAAACTTCTTCAATTTGTAGGATTATTTGCTCACTTATTGATGCTGGGTTTAAATTTATTTCGATGGACTTGCTAAGCTTATCCCTGATTTCGCTCAATAAATAAATACTACTAATTTTAAATTCCGGTCGTTGGTCTCCCCATTGTTTTGTTACAACTACTCCCTTTATGTACAAAAACCACCCATTGACCATAAACTCTTTAAAGCGTAGATAATCATCTGAAAAGAGGTAGAAAGTATGGCTATCTTCGTAACCCTCTACCACAAGAATACCAAAAGGCTTTCCGTTTTTTGTTACCTTATGTGCCACTTCAGTCACAATTCCGGCCACGCTAATTTCAGAACCTATTCTACTTTTGAGTTCTTTCAGATCAGAAAATTTGTTTTTAGTAAATGAAACAATTTCAAATTTAAACTGATCCAGGGGATGGCCCGAAATATAAAATCCCACTACCTCTTTTTCTATTTTCAATTTTTCCAGCTCTCCGTAGGGCTCACAGTCCGGAACCCTCGGGACTGGCATTTGTATGCCACTATCTCCGCCAAATAAGTTTTGTTGTGCGGCATTTTTTTCAGATTGTTCTTTGTTCCCATACTTGATGACTTTCTCAACAAGGCTCATATCATTTTCAGGTTCGTATAAAAACTGACGTCGATGATAACCTTCAAAACAATCAAAAGCCCCGGACATGGCCATGCATTCAAATGTTTTTTTATTCACTGCCCGAAGATTTACTCTTTTGGCAAAATCAAAAATATCTTTATACTCACCATGTACTCTTTCCTGTATAATGGCCTGTACTGCAGCCTCTCCCGCGCCCTTTATTGCGCCCATCCCAAACCTGATCTCTCCCCCTTTGTTTACTTCAAAATTAATTCCGGATTCATTGATATTTGGTCCCAGTACCTTGATTCCCTGATGACGACATTCTTCCATGAAGAAGGTTACTTTGTCTATTTGGTTCTGGTTGTGTGTTAATACAGAGGCCATGTATTCGGCCGGGTAGTGAGCTTTTAAGTATGCCGTTTGATAAGCCACTATTGAGTAGCAGGTAGAATGCGATTTATTAAAAGCATATGCTGCAAATGCCTTCCAGTCTTTCCATACTTTTTCAGCGATGGTTACATCATGTCCATTTTTCTTACATCCTTCAAGGAACTTCGGCTTTAGCTTCTCCAGCAGTGCCAGGATTTTCTTTCCCATTGCCTTTCTGAGTACATCAGCATCACCTTTGGAAAAACCTGCTAATTTTTGCGAAAGCAACATCACCTGCTCTTGATAAACAGTAATCCCATAAGTTTCTGCAAGGTATTCCTCCATTGCGGGAATATCATAGGTGATGTCTTCATCGCCATGTTTTCTTTTTATGAAATTGGGGATATATTCCATAGGCCCTGGCCGGAAAAGAGCATTCATAGCGATTAGATCTTCAAACTTATCAGGTTTAAGCGCCCTAAGATGTTGCTGCATACCGGCGCTTTCAAATTGAAATGTACCGTTTGTATGCCCTTTCTGATACAACTCAAAAGTTTTGGCGTCATCCAGCGGAATGGTATCAATATCGATCTTTACTTCATGGCGCTTCTCAATGTTTTTTAAAGCAGTCTTGATGATGGAAAGTGTCTTCAATCCCAGAAAGTCCATCTTTAGCATTCCGGCGCTTTCTACCACACTGTTATCAAACTGCGTCACATAAAGCTCAGAATCTTTTGAAACACAAACAGGAATTAGTTTGGTGATATCATCCGGGGTGATAATGACTCCGCAAGCGTGAGTTCCCGTATTTCGAACCGAACCTTCCAATACTTTTGCCTGTTTAAGGACCTCTGCTGCTTTACTCTGATCCCTGCTTATTTCGTCCAACTCCGGTACCTCTTTAAAAGCCTTCGCTAAAGTCGTACCAGGCTTGTCAGGAACCAGTTTTGCCAGAATGTTTGCATCAGACAGAGGCAATTCCATTACCCTTGCAGCATCCCTGATGGATGATTTGGCAGCCATGGTGCCGTAGGTAATGATTTGTGCCACCTGGTTTTTGCCATATTTTTTCACAACATAGTCAATGATTTTTCCACGACCTTCATCATCAAAATCTATATCAATATCGGGGAGAGATACCCTGTCAGGATTTAAAAACCGCTCGAACAGCAAGTTGTACTTAATCGGATCAACATTTGTAATTCCAATGCAATAAGCCACAGCGGACCCCGCCGCAGACCCCCTGCCGGGTCCCACAGAAACGCCAATGTTCCTGGCTTCCGATGTAAAATCCTGAACAATCAGAAAATAACCCGGATAACCGGTATTTTTAATTGTCTCCAATTCGAAATCCAGTCTGTCTTTTAGTTCAGGAGTTATTTCTTTATATCTTTTTTTAGCTCCTTCATAAGTGAGATACTTCAAATAATCATCTTCAGTCTCAAATCCATCTGGAATATCAAATGCGGGCAGCAGCACCTCCCGGTCCAATTCAAAGGCTTCAACCTTATTTACAATTTCATTGATATTCTCAATGGACTCAGGAATATCTTTGAAAAGCTCTTTCATCTCCTCCTGAGATTTGAAATAAAACTCATGGTTTGGAAAACCATATCTGAATCCTCGGCCTCTACCTATTGGTGTGGACTGTAATTCGTTTTCTTTAACACATAACAAAATATCGTGTGCATTTGCATCATTTTTATTTAGGTAAAAGACATTATTGGAAGCAATAACTTTTACATCATACTTTTCGGCAAATCTAAGCAATACCTCATTTACGCGATTATTCTCTTCTAAATCATGACGCAGCAATTCAATGTAAAAATCTTCACCAAAAACGTGAATCCACCATTTGAGTGCATCTTCAGCCTGATGCTCACCGACATTTAGTATCAGGTCCGGTATTTGACCTCCCAATCCGCCGGAAAGTGCCATCACATTTTCGGAGTATTGTTCAATGAGCTGTTTGTCTATTCTCGGATAAAGCCCATATAATCCTTCCGTATATCCAAAAGAGCTTAGCTTTGCAAGATTGAGGTAGCCATCCTTATTTTTTGCCAGCAATACCTGGTTGAATCGTTTATCCGGATTGTCTTTAGTAAACTTTAATTTCAAACGGTCTTCCGAAACAAAGTATTCGCACCCCAGGATGGGTTTTATATCATTGGCCAGTGCTTCCCTGACAAACTTAAATGCACCATACATATTGCCTAAATCAGTTAGTGCTACTGCTGGCATATTATACTCTTTGGCTTTCTGGATAATGCTTTTAATATCAGGAGTAGCTTGAAGCACCGAAAATTGTGAATGCAAGTGAAGATGGCAATACGGAGTGGTAACCTCCCGGTGCACTTCAGCAGTATTAACAAATTTAACATTTGAATGCCCCTTTTGAGCAAAGTTTGCAACCTCCAGTTGCGGCGCTTCATATTTAATCTCTTCCAGGGGTGTCGCATCGGCAGGTTTTACAACATTATGAGATAGTAAACCGAAAAAGCACCTGGAATTCGCGGCAACATCGTAAGCTGCGTCATGTGCATCTCCAAAACTTTCACCAAATAGTTTTTTATGCAATTCAATAAGTGAAGGCCATTTAAACTGACCACCCCTCCCTCCGGGAATTGCACAAAATTCCGTAGAAGCCAGTTGAGTGTCAAGCGCTTCCTTTTCTGAAATGACATTTTCCTTTCCAGCTCTCAAATATTCCGATCCTACAACCTTGACATCAAAATCGATGATATTATGGCCAATAATTAAATTGGCTTTGTTCAGATCTTCAGTAAATCTATCGAGTACCTCGCTCAGTGGTAAGCCTTCATCGAGGGCTCTTTGTGTGGAAATGCCATGGACTTTTTCAGCGTTAAATGGAATAGTAAAACCATCCGGTCTTACGATGATATTCTCATTGGAAAGTAATTTTCCAGTATGATCATGGAGCTGCCAGGCAATTTGAACAACCCTTGGCCAGTTGTCAAACTCAGTAAGCGGTGCTCGTTTATTTTTTGGTAAACCGGTGGTTTCCGTATCAAAAATCAGGTACATAATTGTAGATCAGAATATTATCAATGATCGGTTTAAGTATCGCTGGAAATAAACCGAAATGAAGGTTTTAAATTATGGAAATACAATGGATAATTTGTGATTTGAAGTGTAAATTATTTGGATTTATTCAGACCTTCACCAAATGCACCAACTTCTTTGTTCCGAAAAAGTCTTCTTTAAATAGCGTGGATATTTTATGAATTTCTGCTTGCCACAAAACATGGCTAAGTTCTTCTTTAAAATCACCGCCCTTCATATAAATAATTCCATTTTTAAATCCAGAGGAATTACCTATTCTAATTTTCCCGGCAACCCATGAAATAAAGGTTGGAAGGTCGGTAACTGCCCTACTGACCACTACATCAAATTGATATTTTATTTCTTCAGCCCGGATCTGGATTCCTTCAACGTTATGGAGATTTAGCGCTTTTATAACTTCATTAACAACCTTTATCTTTTTTCTTATCGAATCTACGAGTGTAAAATTTACATCCTCAAAATAAATACTCAATGGAATCCCAGGAAAACCTCCTCCAGTACCGACATCTAATATTTCAGTCCCATTATTAAATTTGAATACCCTGGCAATAGACAGCGAATGCAGCACATGTTTCAGATACAATTCATCGATATCTTTTCTTGAAATTACGTTGATTTTAGCATTCCAGTGTTGGTAAAAATCCCAAAGCTGCTCAAATTTATTGAGTTGTTTTTCAGATAATTCGGGAAAATATCCGGGAATTAGTTCAAAATAAGGATGCATTCTAAATATGCTGCTCTTTACCTTTCACTAAATCGTACATGAGTTCGCGCGCCCTGTGTAACTGGGCTTTTACGGTACCAAGAGGAGCTTCAAGTTCTTTGGCTATTTCATCATAGGACAGCTCCTTGAAATACCTCAATTTTACCAGTCGCTGATATTTTGGAGGGAGTTTATCCACAAAAATTCGAATGAGTTCGATCTTCTGACTTTTGATCGTCTCTTCCATGGGATTGAGTTTATTATCCTCGACATCAATTGTTACCGCTTCACCGCTATCATCTCTAAATGACGTGTCCAGGCTCATAGTTTCAAGCCGTTTTTTACGGATAAAGTCAATCGCGTTATTGGTGGCTATTCTAAAAAGCCAGGTAGAGAAAGTGTAGTCTTTTTTAAATTTTTTCAGATTTTTAAAAGCCTTAGCAAAAGCTTCAATAGTTAGATCTTCAGCGTCATCAACATTTCGCACCATCTTGAGGATCATATGATAAACAGGTTTTTTATATCGTTGCATCAAATCAGCAAAAGCTTGCTCATCATTTTCCTGTGTTGCCCTGTCGATTAGCCCGAAATCTTCTAACGCCTTTTCAGAAAAATTTTTATCTACTTCCATCTAACCTTTTTTGTGAACATAACCTTGAGGCCGGTCGAAATATAATAAAATATGAATAAAAAATCTAAGAAAGGTAACATCCAAATTTGTGATTTATCGCCGGTTTTCTTTTTTAATGATAATAGAGCTGTCAATAATGATACCATTACCAATAAAAAACCACCAAGAACAAAATAAGTTTGAAATACTGACACAATTACCGCAATAAAGCTAAACCAAAATATGATTTTGGACATTGACAGCAATCCAAGAAACAATCTGTCAGCCCCTTTGTAATATTTTCCCACTGATAGATGTCTCGTTTTTTGAATTCTAAATTCACTAAATGTCTTTTTAGGAATAGAATAAATAGTCGATTCAGGAGAAAGTAAAAAGCTGGTATTTTTTCGTTTTGCATATTGGTTAACGAGCAAGTCATCATCGCCCCCGACTACTCCCTGAAATTTCCCAAAACCATTGTTGTCTAAGAAGAACGATTTTCGATACGCAATATTTCTTCCAACCCCCATAAAAGGATTCCCGAGAAGGCCAATGCCAAAATACTGAATGGCGGTAAGCATGGTTTCGTACCTTATAAAATTATTTAATAAACCTTTTTCTTCAAAATACTGTGAATACCCAATGACGAATTTCTTTTTTTCTGAAGTAAAACCGAGACTCATCTCCTTCAACCAGTTTTCGCTTTCCGGCCTGCAATCTGCATCAGTCAATAATACATAATCATATTTTGCAGCCCTGATGCCTAGACTTAGAGCATACTTTTTATTGGTGATATGATCGGGAGTGCTGTCGATCCTAACAAGTTTAAATTTTGATTCAAATTGATTCAACTCAATAGCATAGTCATAAGTCTCATCTGAAGATTCATCATCAACCAGGATTAATTCAAAGGTATCAAATTGCTGTTTTAGCAACTCTGGTATAAGTATTTTTAAATTTTCATATTCATTTTTGGCGCTGATTATTATCGATATCCCAGGAATTCCATGAGTATTTCTTTCTGGTTTTTTATAGACAGAAAGTGCAATGGATACCAGGGTATTGAATAAAAATTGAATACTGGCGCAGGCAATAAACGCCCAAAAAAGTAATTCTAACATCAAACTTTTGTTTTGTGACTTTTAACTGAAATAAACGTAAAGCGATATTACCATCTAATTGTTAATATTATCAGTTATTTTTAAGGCTTTTATTACAATTCGATTTTGAATGAAATTTAATGTTATATCTAATGATGCAGGCTCCAAAGCACGCGCCGGATTGCTGGAAACGGCTCATGGTAACATTCAGACACCCATATTTATGCCGGTGGGTACCGCAGGCACCGTTAAAGCTGTACATCAGAGGGAGTTGGAAAATGACATTGGAGCTCAAATAATACTAGGTAATACCTACCATTTGTATCTCAGACCTGGTCTGGATTTGCTAAAATCAGCGGGTGGTTTACATAAATTTAATGGTTGGAAACGCCCAATGCTCACTGACAGCGGAGGATACCAGGTATATTCGTTGGCTGATTCCAGGAAGATAACAGATGCGGGAGTAAAATTTCAATCCCATATCGATGGATCGAGGCACCTTTTTACCCCGGAAAATGTCATCGATATTCAGCGAATGATTGGAGCAGATATCATCATGACTTTTGACGAATGTACACCCTACCCCTGTGAATATAAATATGCAAAAAATTCCATGAAAATGACGCATCGCTGGTTAAAGAGATGTTGCAATAGGTTTGATGAGACAGAGCCAAAATATGGCTATGAGCAAAGCCTGTTTCCAATAGTTCAGGGTAGTACCTATAAGGATCTGCGGATAAAGTCTGCAGAAACTATCGCTTCATTCGACAGGGGGGGAAATGCCATCGGCGGCTTATCCGTTGGCGAACCTGCTGAGGAAATGTATGAAATGACCGAATTGGTTTGTGATATTCTTCCGAAGGAAAAACCGCGCTACCTTATGGGAGTGGGTACACCTGAAAATATCCTTGAATGTATTGCCCTCGGAGTAGATATGTTTGATTGCGTATTGCCTACCCGAAATGCACGAAATGGCATGCTCTTTACCACTGAGGGAATAATAAATATAAGAAATGAAAAGTGGAAAAATGACCTGAGCTGTATAGACAGTGGCTTGACCAATGAAATAAGTACCTTTTATTCCAGGGCATACCTTCGACATTTAATTATAAGTAAAGAAATTTTAGGAGCTCAGATTGCAAGTATTCATAATTTGGCTTTTTATTTGTGGTTGGTAAATGAATCCCGTGAAAAAATAGTTGATGGTACTTTTAACCACTGGAAAACAGTCATGGTTAAAAAAGTAAAAAGAAGATTATAGAAGAGCATGAAAATACTGGATTGGTATATCCTTAAAAAATTTTTGAAATCATATGTGTTTGTGGTTTTTGTAATTGAGTTGGTGGTGGTCATTATTCACATTACGGAGAATAATGAAAACTATATAAATCATGAGTTGACAGCAAGCCAGATCATAGGCTATTACTCTGACTATGTTCCATATATAGCCAATATGATTGCCCCAATTACTGTATTTATTACCGTAGTTTTCATGACCTCACAATTGGCCCAGCATTCTGAAATTATTGCAATGCTTAGTAACGGCATCAGTTTCAGAAGATTGATGAGACCTTATATGATGGGGGCTATGATCATAGCTGTTGTGTCTTTTTACTTTGGTGGTTGGGTTATCCCAAATGGAAATAAGGACAGGGTATCATTTGAACTACAATATATCAAAGGGGCGTATCATTTTACGGACAGAAATATTCACATTAAAATTGCACCAACTACGCTGCTTTATCTACAAACCTATAATGTTGGAAACAATGTAGGCTACAGACCAACTCTTGAGACAATTGAAGATGGAGTATTATTGAATAAGCTTGAAGCAACAAGAATGGAGTGGCAGACAAAAACTGAAAAATGGCGTTTGAGGAACTGGAAAAAGAGAGAAATAAAGGGGATGGAAGAAATTTTTTCTCATGGTAAATCAATGGATACTACGCTTCGTATCAATCCGAAAGACTTTGCAAGTGATTATAGCAGGTATGAAACACTGACAATGAATGAATTATATGATTACATTGATGTACTCAAAATGAGGGGTGCGGATGATTTGGAAGTATATGAAATTGAAAAATATATTCGTTATACAGCGCCCTTCGCAGCTTTAATACTGACCTTTATAGGATTGGGAGTTTCTGCCCGAAAAGCCAGGGGTGGAGCCGGTTTTCAAATAGCCCTGGGATTTCTGCTGGCTTTTATATATATCATTTTCTTTATTTTCTCTCGCACGTCCGCTGAGGCCGGAAGCATCGCTCCAATAATAGCGATATGGATTCCAAATATAATTTTCACCATAATAGGCCTTATCATTTATCAATCTGTACCCAGATGATGCCGGAGTTTAAAGATTATCTCCATTTGCATTTTCTTGTCTTGATATGGGGATTTACAGCCATACTCGGTTTGCTGATTACCATACCCCCAGTAGAAGTTGTTTTTTATAGAACATTAATCGCTTCCGGAGGGTTGGGGATTTTAATGTATATCAACAAATTATCATTTAATATCGGGAAGAATGAAATTGTAAAACTATTACTGACAGGTTCTATTATAGCAGGCCACTGGATATTATTCTTCACTTCTGCCAGAATTTCAACAGCGTCAGTCTGCCTTGCTGGTATGGCTACGACATCATTCTGGACAAGTTTTTTGGAGCCGCTCCTTTTGAAAAAACGGATAAAGTGGTATGAAGTATTTCTTGGGATACTTGTTATTGCCGGCCTTTATATCATTTTTCATTTTGAGTTTAACCATGCTTTAGGGTTGTTCCTGGCTTTGATTTCAGCTTTATTGGCTGCACTATTTACAGTAATAAATGTTGGTTTCGCAAAAGTACACCATCATCATACAGTTACGTTTTATGAAATGACCGGCGCATGTATTTCTATAGTTGTGTTTTTCCCGTTCTACAAATTGTTTTTAGCAGAAAATAGTCTCCTCCACCTTAAGTTATCAAACATGGATTTGCTTTATATATCGATTTTAGCTGTTGTTTGTACAGTTTATGCTTATTCTGCATCGATTGAGCTTATGAAAAAGATCTCTGCATTTTCAGTTAACCTCACAATCAATCTCGAGCCCGTTTATGGAATTATTTTGGCAGTTTTAATCTTTGGTGAAAAAGAAAAAATGGAACCGGGATTTTACATTGGAACAAGCATTATCCTTATTTCAGTCCTTGTACATCCATTTTTAAGTAAGTATTACGGGAGTAAATACCTGGAAACTGATAATTTAAGGTGATATTTCCCTGGAATAAAAAAACAACTATTTTTGACAAGTCAATAAATATGCAGAATATTCAATGATGAAAGACTTCCTTCGCTCAAATTTCATGGCCGTGTGCCTTGGAGTTTCCATCATTTTTATATATCCGGTTTTATTTTTCCCGAAGGGAGAGTTTGAATTATTAATTAATCAATTCCATTTACCCGCATTAGATTTATTTTTTAAATATATTACCAATCTTGGAGATGGAATCTCAATGGCCATTTTACTGATATTTTTGCTTTTTTATAATTACAATAAGGCGATCCTAACAGCATTTTCAATTGTTTTTCAGGCCATAATTATTTCAGTTTTCAAAAGATGGCTATTTAAAGGTTTGGAAAGGCCTGTGGCATTTTTTAATGAAAATATCCACTTAAATTATGTAGATGGTGTAGATATCCACAGTACCAATACCTTCCCTTCGGGACACACCGCTACAGGATTTGCACTGTTTGCCATATTATTTATTGTGATCAACAACCGTGGAGTAATTATTTCTAACCTGTTGTTTCTACTGGCTTTCCTCGTTGGTTTTTCCCGGGTTTATCTTCTTCAACATTTTGTGATTGACGCATATTTTGGTGCCATATTTGGCGTTTTATCAGTGGTGCTCGGGTTGTATTTTATGAAAATTCTTTTTAGTGAAAAAAAATTAGAAATATTAGATAAAACTTCACTTAGGACAACCTTTAAAAAGAGTGGTTGAGCAGCGCTATTCAAAGCGGATAGAAGCTATATTTATCCATAAATCAAATCCCTTTTGCCATTGAGGATTGTTATTGCCATATTGAACTTTAATTAAAATTTTACCGACATGCCAAAGACACTAAACTTATCATTTATTCTAATAGTTTTTTTTTCAACATTCATTTCTGCACAGGATCTTTCTATTCTTAATAACCTGGAAAATAAAATTCCCGTTGATCCAAAAATTAAAATTGGAAAGCTTGAAAACGGTCTCACCTACTATATCCGGCAAAATAAGAAACCCGAAAACAGGGCTGAGCTAAGGCTTGTTGTTAAAGCCGGATCTATTTTGGAAGATGACGACCAGGTGGGTCTGGCGCACTTTATGGAGCATATGGCTTTTAATGGCACGAAAAATTTTGCTAAAAATGACCTCGTGAGCTATTTGCAATCTATCGGTGTAAAATTCGGAGCCGATCTAAATGCATACACTTCTTTCGATGAAACTGTCTATATTTTACCGGTTCCTACCGATGATGAAAAAATATTAAATCAAAGCTTTCAAATTCTGGAAGATTGGGCTCATAGTGTAACCCTGGATCACGAGGAGATTGATAAAGAGCGGGGAATAGTGATTGAAGAATGGAGAACAGGTAGAGGTGCCAATCAAAGAATGCGGGATAAAACTTTCCCCGTATTATTAAAAGACTCCAGGTATGCTGAAAGATTGCCTATTGGGACACTTGAAAATCTTGAAAATTTTAAATATGAATCTCTTGAACGATTTTACAAAGACTGGTACAGACCAGATTTAATGGCTGTTTTTGCAGTTGGAGATTTTGATCCCGATGAAATTGAAAAGAAGATAAAGGATCATTTTTCAAAATTAGTAAATCCTCCAGATCAGAGAAAAAGAGTCGAATATTCTATTCCAGACCATGAAGAAACGCTGGTCACTATTGCCAGTGATGAAGAAGCTTCTTTTTCAACCATTAGTCTTTATATAAAAAATGATGTGAAAAAAGAAATAACCCTTGGAGACTATTACCATAGCCTTTTGAATATATTTTATACAGGTATGCTCAATCAAAGATTGCAGGAAATTGCGCAGCAACCAGCCCCTCCTTTTATTTATGCCGGCACGAGTTATGGAAATTTCCTTGGCGATAAAACCGCATTTACAGCGATGGCCAATGTGAAAGAGGGTGATTTACTCATGGGACTTGAAAGTGTATTGACAGAGAGTGAACGTGTAAGACAATTCGGTTTTACAGAGGCAGAATTGGAAAGATTTAAGAAAGATTTTCTCAGTTTTTATGAGAAAGCATATAATGAAAGAGACAAATCGCAATCAAGAAAATATGCGGCGGAATACATACGGAACTTCCTGGAAGATGAACCCATTCCCGGTATCGAAATTGAATATACTTTCGCTAAACAATATTTGAATCAAATAAGTACCGATGAAATAAATGATTTAAGTAAAAAATATTTACGACCTGATAACCGGGTTGTTGTGGTGAATGCTCCGAAAAAGGAGGGTTATGTGCTTCCCACAAAAGAGGCGATCCTAGCTATAGTTAATGAAATCCCACAAAAATCTATTGCTCCGTACATTGATGATTTGAGTGGAGCAGTGCTTATGTCAGATCTTCCTAAGCCAGGTAAGATAGATTCTGAAAAGCAATTATCTGAAATTGGTGTGACAGAATTGAGTTTGTCAAATGGGGCCAAAATAATTTTAAAACCGACAGATTTTAAAAATGATGAAATAATCATGACTGCCTGGAGTGATGGGGGCAGCTCTCTTTACCCGGATGAGGATTATCAATCAGCATCGAATGCAGATGCTGTAATAAATGAATGTGGCGTCGGCAGCTTTTCACCAACTGACCTCCAAAAATTGCTTGCCGGGAAAACCGCAAGTGCAAGGCCATTTATAGGAACATTAAGTGAAGGAATGAATGGCAGTTGTACACCCAAAGACATGGAGACCATATTTCAATTGATCTATTTAAACTTTACTTCACCAAACAAAAATCAGGATCTTTTCAAATCTTTCATTGCTAAAAACAAAGCACTTTATAAAAACCTGCTATCTAATCCCAACTATTACTTCTACAATGAAAGTGCTAAAATCATGTCGCAAAATCACCCGAGGGGTGGGCGATTTCCTACTGATGAAGACTGGGATAAAATTGATTTTGACAGAACATTCGAGATCTATAAAGAACGGTTTGCCAATGCAGCGGATTTCAGCTTTATTTTTGTAGGTAATTTTGATGTGGATTCCATTAAACCATATTTGGAGCAATATATTGCCAGCCTTCCTTCAAATGATAATTCTGAAACATGGAAAGATCTTGGAATCAGACCACCTTCCGGAGTTGTGAAACATGATATTTTGAAAGGTAGCGATCCGAAAAGTACCGTTTCTATTCGTTTTCATGGCGAGTATAATTTTGATAGAAAAACCAATCACTTGATTAAAACTCTTACGGACGCCATGGATATTCTTCTCATAGAAAAGATAAGAGAAGAACAGAGCGGTGTATATGGAATCAGCGCGAGGCCGTCAACCAGTAAAAATCCCTATGAGAATTACGCGATTTCCATATCTTTTCCTTGCAAACCAGAAAATTCCGATACGCTGACCAATTCTGTCTTTGAGGTCATCAAAACAATTCAATCAAAAGGTGTAAGTGAAGAAGAATTTAAAAAGGTGATTGAAACCCAAACCAGGGATATGGAAGTGAAAATCAAGGAAAATGGTTATTGGAGAGGAGCACTCAAGTATAGGTACCAGTATGGATATGATCCCGGAGAAATTGTAAATTATCAGAAAAGGATTGATGCTGTCACGGCACAGGATTTACAGTCAACTGCTAAAAAGTACCTGGATTTTAAAAATTATATTTATTTAAGGCTTCTGCCAGAAAAATAATAATAAATCAATCCTTCATTTTAGATGCGGCATGGTACCTGTCTTTAAGATTTGGCAGCACGACTTTAAAAGTAGTTCCTTTCCGCATTGTTGATCTCACTGTAATTTTCCCGTTTAGTTTTTCCACGGTCTCTTTTACAATATATAGCCCGAGGCCGGAACCTGAAGAATCTTCTGTGGCCCGGAAAAACATAGCAAATATTTTAGGAAGATACTCCTCGGATATACCGATGCCATTGTCAGAAACTCTGATAATACAGTCATTATTTTCTGAGTACACTTCCACTTTTACTTTAGGTTCTTCTTGACTGGGGTTAGCATATTTGAGGCCATTAGAAATGAGGTTATTTAAGATAATACTAAGTCGTTGCCGGTCTGTATAAAAGGAAAATCCTTCTTCCACAATGCAGATTCTCTTCACTTTTTCAGCATTCCTTGTATAATGCTCACCTTCAAAGATATCATTTATCAATTCATCAAATTCAATTTTACCAACTGTGATTCCTAATCTTGAATTTCTGGATAAATTCATTATTTCCTTGATGAATAAATCGAGTTTGTGAATGCTTTTTTCCTGGAGGTCAATATATTCTCCAATTGTATCATTATTTTTCTCCATTTTCATCAGGCTGATCAATCCCAGAATCGAAGTTAATGGTGCTCTCAAATCATGAGACACCCGGTACACAAAGCTATCCAACTCGTTGTTGACTTTCTGCAAGTCATTGTTTTTATCGATCAGTTTAAGCTGGGATTTTTTTAATTCTGTGATATCTTCAATCGATACTGACACCCCCTTTATTTTCCCAAAATCTTTAATTGGAAAGGTTTTTATTTCTAATACTTGTTCTTTGCTGTCAAAATTATCCTGATCGAGATATATCCCAGGTTTACCATGCAATGCAGACTCAAACCTTATTTTCCAAATTTCACGTTCTTCTTCACTATCAATAACATCTAATACACTTTGATTAATTTTAGGCGTTTTATTATATCTCCTGTCAATTTCATTTGAAAAGGCGATATTAAAATCAATCAATTCATACCTGGTATTCATGAGCCATGTAACCCTATCTGAGTTATCTAAAATTGCTCTTAGATTTGTTTCTTTATCGATAAAATCAACAATTCTTTCTGCTACATTCAATTCGAGATTCTGATTGAGCTCTTTGTAGTCTTTTATAATTTCACTTACGTCTTCCTGTAAAAGTGAGATTGCGTTGAGTATTTCAAAATTCGGATCATTTTTATCGATATCAACGATCACTTTTTTAAACTTTCCAAAACGGGACATCTGGCCAACTGCCTCCATCACCGTTTTTGTAGTTTTTTCCTGGCTGTTTTTATAAGCAATGATCATCTCAATCAACTCCTCTTTACTTTTCCCTTTAAGATCCGCGAGGTCAGGAAGTGTTTCATCTAAGGAAAATGCTATATCGTCCTTAAAAAGAGGATTGTTGTTTATTATATGCTTGAATGCTTTTTCAACCGTATCGACCAGGTGCAAATTTTCGACTTTATTTTGGTGATTGATCTTAAATATCCGCAACAAAGCATAATTCTTTGGCGAAATTACCAGGTACCTGTTTTTCCAATATCTTGAAAGTTTATCATTGCATTTGATGACTTCCTTTCGAGTCTTAATATTAATTTTCCCAACGTCTCTCAGGTCCCAAATAAATTCTAAATCATTTAATTTCCTGTCTATATGGTGGTTTTCTAAAATATCAGAAGCATTTTTAATATCTATGGAGGAAGGGTGTCCCGACGATTTAATATATATTATATTGCTATCTACAATGTAGTACCTGCTGTGATAAGATGAATGATCCGACATGTACTCATCTATTTTTTCAATTTGATAATCATATCCACCTATTTCAGTGGAAGAAACCTCTTCGTCGAAATCGATTAGAGTTTGGAGTGTTGATATTTGATTTAATTCAGAATGCAATTGTTTACTTTAAAAAGATTTTATTGTTTTCGTAAAGATAAAGGAAGGTCGCTTATTAAATTTTAATAATATTGGTGCATTCTACCTATGTATTAACTTGACAAAAAAATAATAAATAAAAAAAAGCCGTATAGCATACGACCTATCCTTGATTACTATGATTTTAATCATTCTATTTCATATTGAAAGTATATTCACCACCTAAAGCAGCAATTCTGCCACCTATTTCAGTGCCGGGAGGAACGCTAAATATGGAGGTGAAATTTGTTTCGCTGATTGGATTTAACTGCATGACAATCCCATCTTGCCTTGTTACAGATTTCCCATCTTCACTTACAGTATAAGTTCCTGAAGGCCACACTGCCTCTGCACCAGTATAATGACCGGCAGTTGTCATATTAGTTTCCGTAAAAGAAACCGTGAATTCTACCCAGTCTGTACCAATTGTAGCAGAATTATCGGGAGTATTTACAGAACCGTAAACCCAGGTTTTTGAGGTTAATATTCTTTTAGTAACTTCCATTGCACTTTCTTTGTTTTTGTCATCGCAATTTTGAAAAAACAATAATGTTGTTACCGCAATCAGACTAAGTGCCGTTAATCTTAAAATTTTCATGAGTTCTTATATAAAATTCAATTTTAATATCAATATCAAAACAAAAATACAATGGATAATATTATGGTTAAATGTTATCAATTAAAAAATTTATACAATTTCAGGAAAATTATATTGTGTAATACGCGTACTTTTTAGTTGGAAACATCACTATTTCAAGGGTTTATTCACCCTATTCCCCTCAAGATAGCACTTCTTAAAACAAAAACTCTTTTCTATTCTACTGCTGAAAATGCTCTTAACAAATAAAATGCACCGTCGGTAACGACATCATCCTCAAGGGTAAGACCCGCCATATTTGTTAGCTCAACCAAACCATCAGATTCAAGTCCGGTGACTATAGAGAATTTACTAAATTCAATTTTCTCAGGTGAAATCTCATTCTTTTTAAACACATATTCATTCAAGCCATCAATGACGACTGCCGTAACGGGTAGAGTATTCGAGGGTGAATCTTCAATTACTATGGATGCATTCACATACATCCCTACTGCAAATTGTCCTTCTTCCTCATCAATATGTACATGTACATTGATCGATCTTTTATCTGATGACAAATCTTTACCGACTAAAAATACTTCGCCTTCAAATATTTGATGCTCGAGATTTGGTACCCTGTACCACACTTTCTGACCTTTTTTTACTTTAGTAGCGTCCTTTTCATAAACATTCAATTCAAGATGCAAATGTTCCGGGTTTACAATTTCGAATATTTCCTCAGACTGATCAATATGTTTACCAATCACTGTATTCATCTTTATAACACTCCCGGAAATTGGGGCTTTAAGTAATATTCTGGATGAAATAGCTCCTTTATTGAGCTTTTTAAGATTTGTACCGAGCATATTAAGCTTTGCTGTTAAGCCATTAAAAACAGAAACAGCTGACTGGTAATCGACCTGCGCCATTAAAAATTTCTTTTTTGAAACAGCGCCTTCATCACGTAAAAGTTTCTGCCGGTCATACTCATCCTTCAGGAAAACAATCCTGGAATTTAACTCTATATATCGCTGCTGTAAATCAACGAACTCCATACTCTCCAACTCAGCCATTATCTGCCCTTTTTTCACATTATCGCCAACTAAGAAATTTACCTTTCGAACATATCCCGTAATCATCGGACTAATTACAGCCTTATTTTGTGGAGGTACATCTAAGTATCCGTTTGCTCGAATGACATTTCTTAGATTTCTCTTTTGGATATGACCTGTTCGGAGTTTAATAGCTGAAACTTGCTCTGGTGTTAATACAACAGTGTTCCCATCTTTGGGAGTAGAAGTCTGAACCTCGGTCTGACTTTGCTCTTTTTCATTCGAACAAGCCATCATAAATATCAAACCAAATACTATATATCTTAAATTGTTCATCTTTTCTTTACTATTTAATGATGTAATTCATTTTCAATGTAGCCCTGTTATATTCATTCAGATTGTCCAGGTAGGTCAGCTTCATAGTGATTGCCTGTCCAATACTTCGGATATATTCAAGGTATTCGATTTCTCCATTTCTATACAATATATCTGCATTCTCCATGATTAAATTTGCATTTTTAAGAGATACTCTCTCATAAGTTTCTATTTTATCAATTAGGGTATTCCGTTGATTATTCAATACTTTCAAATCACTTTTCAAACTAAATCGCTGCTGCTGAAAAGAATTATTCAACATCTCATATCGAATTTTTGCCGATTGAATCTGCCCCCTGTTTGGCCTAAACCAAAGGGGGAAACTCATGCTCAATTCCCATCCGTCAAATCCTTTGTTTTTATCAATTGACTGATTGAAATAACCAAAACCAAACCTTGGAGAAATACTGGATTTCTGAACTTTTATGTTTTGTTCGGATACCAGCAGGCCTTTATTCAAGTAGTTCATTATGGCTGATCTCTCATAATAACTGAAGATACTGTCCAGGTTGTAATCCAAATTTATTTTCGATAAAGTGTCCAGATCCGCTTCATAAACTACTGAAGATTGTAGTACTTTCATCAGATTTTGCTGTGCTGCTACTTTATCTGCTTTAGCCTGCTGAAGTAATAACCTTAGATCTTCATACTTCGCTTCCATCATCACTTTTGACAGCAGGTTGCTTTCCCCGGTTCGATACTTGAGATCTGCAATCTTTGTGGCAGATTCGTACTGTAAAAAATCTTTTTGAATAAGATGGAAGCGGTCTTGTCTCCAAACGAGTTCATAATATGCCAGACTGGTTTCCAATTCAATTTTCCGAGCTACCAACTGTTGCTCAGCTTCACTCCGATCTACCATTAGTTTCATGAAATCCGAAACTGATGATTGATAAAAGGGTGTACCGAGATCTTGTTTCACGTACCAGTTGTAATCTACCAATTCAGAATTTATCTGCCCGTTTGAATACATAACCTCCGTTGCTCCAAGAGCCCATGCGGTCTTTACCATTGCTTCTCTGCTTTCAATATTCAGGGCAGAGTTCTTTAATTCCATATTGTTGGTTTTGGCCAATGAAATTGCCGAATCAATATTTATAGGAATGTTTTGCGCTCGTGAAATAAATGGCAATAATGAGATGGATAAAAAAACCAAAATCACCTTTAACCCGTATTTTGATAACCTGCTTTTTCTCTTACTCCCGTAAACCACTAAATAAATCACGGGTAAAACTATGAGTGTCAGCAAGGTGGAAGTTGTTAGACCTCCGATGACTACCGTAGCCAATGGTCGCTGTACCTCTGCACCTGCAGATCCTGAAAGCGCCATAGGGAAAAAACCCAGGGCCGCAGCGGCGGCAGTAAGTATAACTGGCCTCAACCGTGATCTTGTGCCCTCAATAATTCTTTCTTTGATATCTGTAATACCTTTTTCTTTCAATTCATTAAAATAGCTGATCAGTACAATGCCGTTAAGAGTGGCAATACCGAATAACGCGATAAAACCGACACCTGCTGATATACTGAAAGGCATTCCCCTGATCGACAACAAGAAAACACCTCCAATTGCGGACAAAGGAATCGCTGAATAAATTAAAATTGCCTGGGTAATTGAGCGAAAAGCAAAATAGAGCAACAAAAAGATAAGCGCTAACGCAATGGGTACAACTACCTTGAGTCGCTCTCTTGCATTTTGCAGATTTTCAAATTGCCCGCCATAGGTGATATAGTACCCTTCTGGCAATTTGATATTTGACTCTATTATTTCTCGAACTTCTCCAACCAGTGACTCAACATCCCTGTTTCTGACATTTATCCCAATCACAATGCGCCTCCTGGTATTGTCTCTTGATATTTGAGCCGGACCTCTTTTGATGTTAATATCAGCCACCTCGGTTATGGGAATTAATTGACCGGATGGGATTTCAACCATTACTTGTTTCAAACTTTCCAGGGATTGCCTGCTCTCCTGATCAAAACGAACTACCAAATCAAATCTGCGCTCTCCTTCAAATATGGTGCTTGCAATTTTTCCGGCAAATGCAGTTTTAATCAAGTCATTGATGTCCACAACATTTAATCCATAATGCGCCAGCTTTTGCCGGTCATATTTCACGTTCATCTGTGGTAATCCAACAATCTGCTCAACGCTGATGTCTGCCGCCCCTTTTACATGACTAATCAACGTCTTAATTCTGGATGCTTTGTTAAATAAAATCTGCAGGTCTTCTCCATAAATTTTTACAGCCACATCTGCGCGTACACCACTGATTAATTCATTAAATCTCATTTCGATTGGTTGAGTAAATTCAAATTCAACGCCCGGATAAACAGACATAACTTCTTTCATTTTGTCAGCCAGCTCTTCTTTCGTTTCAGCACTTACCCATTCAGATTTAGGCTTTAACCGGATGATAATATCTGACATTTCCATAGACATGGGGTCTGTTGGAACTTCTGCTGCTCCAATTCTGGAGACAACCTGGGTCACTTCGGGAAAATTATCTATCAGGATGTTCTCAATATTGGTACAAAAATCAACGGTTTCTGCCAAAGAAGTTCCTGGTTTTAGAATTGGCTGCACCACATAATCGCCTTCGTCTAATGTGGGGACAAACTCACCCCCCATTCTGTTGTATGTATAAACACCTGTGCCAAGTAGGACTAATGCGAAAGCAATGGTAATTTTCCTGTGGTCCAGGGCAAATATCAACGAGGGGATATATAATTTTTCTAAAAACCCCATGATGCGATCTGCCACATTAGATTTTGAATGCTTTTCTGGTTTTAAGATCATTGCAGATACTGCGGGTACATAGGTGAGGCAAAGCACTAATGAGCCAGTCAGTGCAAAACTAAATGTCAGCGCCATAGGGATGAACATTTTACCTTCAACACCTGTTAGGGAAAAAATAGGTACGAATACGATAAGTGTAATGACCTGTCCGAAAAATGCAGAATTTATCATACGACTTGAAGCATTCTCGGCAATTCGATCTTTTGTCAATTGCAACTCCTTACCACTTAACTTAGTCAACGTAGCACTTTGATTCGTAAATTGAAATAACGTAAACTCTACTATAATTACAGCGCCATCGATGATGATCCCAAAATCCAGGGCTCCCATGCTCATTAGGTTTGCTGATATACCAAATACATTCATGAATCCAATTGCAAACATCAATGACAATGGAATCACTGAAGCCACAATAAATCCGGAGCGCAAATCACCCAGCAAGAGCACAACTACAAAAATAACGATCAACGCACCGAGCCCAAGGTTTTCGGAAATTGTAAAGGTGGTCTTGTTTATCAATTCAGTACGTTCTAAAAATGGATTGATTATGATTCCTTCCGGCAGAGATTCCTGAACTTCCGCAACACGTGCTTTCACAGCCTTTATTACTTTCCCGGAATTTGCGCCCTTAAGCATCATGATCTGTCCGAGCACTTTTTCTCCCTGGCCATTTGCAGTAATAGCACCAAATCTCGTTGCATAACCAATTTTTACTTCTCCGATATCACGAATAAGTATGGGTACATTGTCAATTAATTTAACTACAATATTTTCAATGTCACGTATAGAAGTGATCATCCCTTCGCCACGCACAAAAAAGCTTTCCTGGTATTTTTCTATGTATCCGCCACCGGCATTTTCATTGTTTCCTTCCAAAGACCTGAAAATTTCTTCTAATGAAACATTGATGGACAATAGTTTTTCGGGTTTCACTGCCACCTCATATTGTTTTAAAAATCCACCCCAGGTATTTACCTCCACTACACCTGGTATGCCAATCAATTGCCTTCTAACAATCCAATCCTGAATGGTTCGCAAATCCATCGGGGAATATACTGAGTCATATCCCGGTTCAACATCCAAAATATATTGATATATCTCCCCAAGGCCAGTGGAAATCGGTCCCATTTCCGGAGTCCCGTAGTTTTTTGGTATGGTTTCCTGGGCTGATTTTAATTTTTCTGCTATCAGCTGACGGGGTAAGTAGGTCCCCATATTATCGTCAAAAATAATGGTAACAACAGATAATCCGAATTTGGAAATAGAACGAATTTCCTTTACGCCAGGAAGATTTCCCATTTCCAATTCTATCGGAAAAGTGATGAATTGTTCAATATCCTCAGTCGCCAGATTGCGAGATGTGGTAATTACCTGCACCTGATTGTTGGTGATATCAGGAACTGTTCCAAATGGGATTTGTGTGAGAGAATAAATTCCCCAGCCCAAAAGTCCAACTACTAAAACTAAAATAATAAGTTTATTTTTTATGCTAAATGCAACGATACCTTCTATCATACACGTTCTTGTTTATCAATGATTAATATAAAAATCGGCCGAAAAAGGCCTTAAAACCCGGAAGAGGGTTTATGATCTGATGGGAGGGGCTCGTAAACCTGAACCTGAACAAAAATATTGGGAATCCGGTTCAGGGCAGATCACTTTAAATATTTCACCCGTTGAGCTAATTGTAACGAATGAAAACTCGATGGGTCTGATGATGGGCAATACTTCCTGAATATCCGAAAAAGAAATTGTGGTCGAATTGCAATTATCATACTCCTCAAGGTGATTTGTGCCCAAGTCATGAGAAAGGGTGAGCCTGATGATTTCTGCGAGCGAGGGCTCCTTTACGTCTGAAATTTTGCAACGGTGACCTACACCCGCATGATTGTGAGGGAGGATTGAATGCCCAAG
The DNA here is from genome assembly GCA_024280115.1 of Bacteroidota bacterium. Classification (GTDB taxonomy): domain Bacteria; phylum Bacteroidota; class Bacteroidia; order Cytophagales; family Cyclobacteriaceae; genus JAAUQL01. The sequence continues at coordinate 26,479 of JAJRQT010000149.1, forward strand.
AATTAATACGAATGAGCTGGTCAGAAAGAAAAACGCTAATCTTTTTCTCAAAATTCCATCATTGATTTACTAACAAAAATAACATTTATCGCACTATAATTTCAATACACCAACGTATTTTCAACTAAACATAGATCAAACTCAACAAACAACATTTTGTTTGAAATTATTTGTGCTTGTCCTTGCTTTGCTGAATTTCACTGCAAATATTTAGAATTATTTTCACCTGTGTTGTAACTTTCTTTACAATGCCACGTCTCCCCTATGAAATGATGCTTGAAACCTTTAAATCTGAGGTGCTCCCACTGAAAAATAAGCTATTCCGATTTGCCCTCAGCATCCTTGGAGATCAGGATCTGTCGAAAGATGTGGTTCAGGAAACATTGCTAAAGGCATGGGAGAAAAGAAATGATTTCTGTACGATACAGAGTCCCGAGGCCTGGTGCATGACTTTAACCAGAAATTTTGCTTTGGAAAAACTACGGTCAAAGCATTATAAAACCACGAAGTTAATGGAGGAGCCGAATTGGGATAATAATGAACGGTCTCCTTACAAGTTGGTTGAGATGGACAATACGATGAAAATCATTGATCAGATTGTTACTGATTTACCCGTGAAGCAAAAAGAAACTTTCCAGTTAAGAGATATTGAAGGATATTCTTACCAGGATATCAGTGAAATCACCGGCTACAACATCAATGATGTGAAGATTAGTATTTTCAGAGCAAGAAAAAGCATCAGGGCTTACTTATTAAAATTGGATACATATGGAATCGAAAAAAGTCAAAGCGAATCTTGAAAAATATTGGGAGGGTTCATCAAGCCTGAATGAGGAAAAGGAATTAAAAGCTCATTTTCTCCATAAGCAAGAGGCTGTTGATGCAGAGCATGAATATTTCATTTATTTAAGGAGAAAAAAGGATCAGCAACCATTGGACGCTCGTTTTGATGAAAAAATATTGGGCCGGATAAGGACTGATAATCAAGATGATAAACCAAAAAATATTTCATTAAAATACTGGCTCGCAGCGGCAGTTCTGGTATTGTTTATTTCAGTGAGTATCATTTTTAGAAATGAATTTATCAAAGTTAACAATGCTGATAATATAGTAGAAGTGGATACATTCGATGATCCTGAAAAAGCATTTGAGGAGACAAAAAGGGCATTGTTGATGATATCTTCAAAGCTTAACTATGGCAGCAATTATGCTACTCAATTTTCAAAATTTGATAGAAGTCAAAGTAATTTAAAACAGAATTAAAATGAAACCGGCATGCCTGCCTGTCGGCAGACAGGGCCGGAGCATATTTAAGATACATAAAATAATGATTAAAGACTCTGGCATAAAAGTAGGTTTCGTAAAATTTAAACACATGAAAAACATAATAATAATTTTGATTACCGCTTGTATTGGTTTTTCTGCCAATGCTCAAAATGATGTAGTTACAAAACTTTTTAATGACTACTATGATGATGAAAACTTTACAAAGATCTCCGTATCGAGTAAAATGTTTGAATTGTTCACTCATATCGAACCGGGGGATGAGGATGAAGAAGAGATATTGGAAGCTGTAAGTAAACTGAAAGGATTGAAAGTTGTTGCTGCTGACAGTGTTGGAAATTCAAAAGAATTGTACACCAAGGCGATAAAGAAAATATCTAAGAATGGCTACGATGAACTGATGGAAGTAAAAGATGCTCAGGAAGATATGAAGTTTATGATCAAAGAGAATGATGGTATAATCAATGAATTGGTGATGGTTGTCGGTGGAAATAAAAGCTTTTTTATCATGAGTCTCTATGGAGAAATCGATCTGAAAAAAATATCGAAACTTTCAAAAAGCATGAATATCAAAGGCATGGAACATTTAAAACAATTAGATAACAATAAAAATTAGGGAAGGTCATAACGTCAGCCCATTATGATATGAAATTCAAATTATTCATTCTTTTCTTATCCCTATCTTATGCTTGTTTTGCTCAAAGTAGCGTCATTACTGATTTCAAGGAAGATCATGATTTGGCGTTTTCATTATATTTCTATCCATCTACGCTCCGGATGATAAATATTGAGAGAAACGTGGAATATGATGAGATGATCAGAGAAATTAAAAAAGCACGGTTTTTTAAACTGGACTCAGGAGCAATATCCAAAACAGAACTGAATAACCTCATGACAGACATTGTAAATGAAGGTTTTGAAGAAGTGATGTTTATGAAAAATAAGGACACTGACGTTCGGGTTTGGGGAAAAGAAAATAGCAGCCCCGAACTGATCATTATATCAAAATCAAATGAAGAATTGATGCTGTTGGAAATCAATGGGATGATCAATGTTGTCAAAATCCCAAAGCTGGCGCAAACATTTAATCGAAATGGCTTTCTAGATGTTCTCAACTTAACTGGCAAAAAGAAGAAGAATTAAATGTCTGAAATACTTTCCATTGAAAACCTCGTAAAAGATTATGGCAAAATAAAAGCTGTAAACAAACTTTCCATGGAAGTTGAGGAAGGAAGTGTATATGGGCTACTCGGTCCGAATGGAAGTGGTAAAACGACAACCCTGGGGATAATCCTGGATGTGATTAAGAAAACTTCCGGCAAATACAACTGGTTTGGGAGCACTTCGAGCAGCGAATCCAGAAAAAAGATAGGCGCCATACTAGAGGTCCCGGCATTTTATCCTCATTTGTCAGCAAGACGCAACCTTCGAATTATCACTAAAATAAAAGGCAAAGGAGCAGACAGCATTGATGAAGTGCTCAAGCTCGTCAATCTTCATGACCGAAAAGATGATCCTTTCAGAACTTTTTCTCTGGGTATGAAGCAACGACTTGCTATTGGAGCTGCATTAATTTCCAATCCTCCGGTACTCATTCTCGATGAACCCACCAATGGTCTGGACCCTCAGGGTATCGCTGAAATCCGGAAGCTTATTCTACAGGTAGCGGGGCAGGGAAAAACAATACTATTAGCCAGTCATTTACTAGATGAAGTTCAGAAAGTATGCACGCACTTCATAGTTTTAAATAAAGGAAGAGGAATATATTCCGGATTGGTGGACGAAGTATTAAATACTTCAAACACCATAGAAATCGCATCGAAAGATCTGCAAAAACTATCAAAAGCGGTTAAAGAATTTAGCCACCTAAATAGCCTGGAAGAGGAAAAAGATCTGCTTGCTATACAACTCAATAATTCTGTGGATACACATGCCTTGAATACATTCCTTATTGAAAAGGGGATTGTGCTCACACATCTGGCCATCAGAAAAAGTAGCCTTGAACAGAAATTTTTAAAGATATTGGAGGAATCGGATGATCAGACTGTTTGAAATCGAATGGCTAAAGCTTAAAAACTACAAGGTTTTTTGGGCCCTGATTATAACGTATTTCCTGGGATTAATCCTTGTATTGTCCAGCGGAATGTTCCTTATGCAGTTTTTTAAATACAAAGGCGCAGAATTTAAGGGGATTGATCCGACTATAATTCCGCTTTACGACTTTCCGGATGTTTGGCAAAATATGACTTACATCGCCACTTTCTTCAAAATAATACTGGCATTCATAGTGATTATATCCGTAACCAATGAAATCGGATACAGAACAATGCGGCAAAATGTTATTGAAGGATTGAGTAAATGGGAATTCCTTTTGTCAAAACTTTCCCTTGTATTCATGCTTTCATTTGCTGCAACTGTCTTTTTATTTTTTGAAGGCCTGATCACAGGATTGATCTATTCAACAGTTAAGGATCTTCGTTCAATTTTTAGTGAGCTGGAATTTTTAGCAGGCTATTTCCTGGAGGTTTTTACATTTCTATCATTTGCTTTGCTGATTGGAATTCTGCTAAAAAGAGCAGGTTTTGCCATTGTGCTCATTTTTATGTACACCTTAATTTTTGAACCTTTTCTTACCATCAATCTTGAACACAATCCTCATATCTATGAATCATTGAAGTCAATATCGCCATATTTACCGATCAGGTCCTTAAACAATTTGATCAGTGTTCCTTTTCAGCGGTACGTTTTTATGGAAATTCAGGATTTCATTGCATGGAAAGACGTATTTATCGTTTTAGGATGGTTAATAATTTATCAGTTTTCGATTTATAAGCTGCTGGATAAAAGGGATATTTAGTATCTAAATTCTGATATTCGTGTATTTTTTGGCAAAAGTTTAGTAATTGAATGATACGTATAAATGGTAAAAGATTGAATAGAGATTGAAGGGATTGGGAGGATTGAATTATTACTCTCCATCAATCTCTTATCAATCTTATTTTCTATCATCATCAATCTTTTTCTCAACCTTATTTTGGTTCTGGCTTGTCTAGGTTAGGTTTATAGGTATGAAGTACCTGCGACAGGATCTATTGCCAAAACGATGTTTTGTTATTTGTGGGGCTCTATTCCTTATTTTTGTTTAGAAGAGATTCAATCACCTGATCTGATATTCTGAAATCAGTTAACTTGAGTTTCTCTATCAATGGCCGAATCTTACTTATTAATCCAATAGATTTTGCTTTATTTATCACACCAAGTGTGCCTGTGAAAGTCAATCCTAGCCTTTTTGCAAGTTTTCTAGCTCTCAAATCATCGAGAATTAATAGAGAATTCTTATGATTTATGGCAAGTGCTATTGCGGATGCTTCTCCCAAATCAACTTGCGTCTCAATAACTTTTTGATATTTTTTATCTTCAGTTGACTCAACATTTATCCAATCTGGTAGAGGTTTACCGTATTCTTCAAAAATCTCAATTGTAGTATAAATACTATTATAAACTCCTTTTAATAAATCCAATTGATTAATTTTATCAAGGATAATCAAGACACTTGCATCTGCAATTACATATCTAGGCATTTGCAATATCTGATTCTAAGTCATCCACTGAATCACTAAAAACGGATACTCCATATTTACCTAATAACTCAATAAAGGTTCTTTTCGATATCCCTGCCAAATCAGCAGCTTGTCCAGAAGAAAGAGTACCATCCTCATATAGTTTTGAGGCTATTATCATTGCAAGCTCATTATCACCCTTATCAACGGAATCCGGTATCTTTAAACATAAAGTCCTCATACTTTTATCTTTTAAACAAAGTTAAGATTTTTCTCCATATAAGAAATCATTCAACTTACCTTAGTCCCGCAGCTTCCAACTAACTCTCCAATTTCAGTATGCATACATCAAATTTTCCCATCTGCTTTTAGAAAACATAAACGAGGCAAATCGATGGCTAAGCAATTATGATGATAAATTTAAATACGGCAAAGTCCAGTTGGTCAATTTTGTCTAAAGTTCTCAGAACCTGCGACAGACCATTTCTCAGGTTAGGAAAATATGTTATTCCTTTTGTTTTGATAAATATTCCTGATATTCTCCTGTTCCCACCTCACGCGTATTGTACTTTTCCTGATACGAATTATGCTTATTATCTGTTGGATAATTTTTATTTTTCTCATACGGATATTGGCTCATGCCATGGAAAGGTAATGGCGGTACAGTTTGTCCTAATGCCGTGTTCAAATCACCGTCTTTTACCCATCCGACACTGTAAATCAGGAAGTCGCGTTTCCATCCTTCTCGGAGTTTAGGCAGTTTTGTGGCATCAAAGCTGATTGTAGTCTCATCTCCTGCATTGGCGATGATGTACATGTCGTCCGCTTCCTGCAGCAATTCAGTCACATCTCCATATCTTGTATATGTCCCTTTCAGGTCACGCCATTTCTGGCCTGTGGATACTTTGCTATAATCAAACCAATGAGGTCCATATCTTCCACCTTTCCTGGATTTTGCCGAAAATCCCCGGTAATGATAATCCGCCGATGCAGGAACCATCTTTGTCATTTCAATGCTGATATCCTCATCCTTTGAGAAAAAGATATAATCCCAATAAATCTCCATGTTGGTCCTGATTTTCATCTTCCGGTCTTTGGACAAGAATTTATCTGAAAGATCGACAATAATAGTCTTGTTCTTTCCACTTGGGAAACCAATGTTTGCAATCACTTCTTCCCAATCCCCATTTTCATTGATCACTTCCAGGGAAGGGCGTTTGATCTTTAAGAAATCAGATTGAGACAGCGCCACATTGATGCTGGCGTCTGTCGGGAAAATCCAACCATTCAGGAACAGGTGAAGGTTTTTAGTGTCCTGAACATCTCCCAAATCCATGATCAGGTCTTTCATCTCAGTGATGCCCTGGTACTTTTCCCGTTTGAAGTTAGAGATGTATATATGATCTTTTTTGTTGATAAATTCTTTCAAATTTTTTCCCTTTCCATCAACTACAGTGACGGGAGTTTGATGATTATTCACCTTATAAACTTTTAATTCAGGATACGGAGGAGCGGTAAATTTCTCATCGACATATATCTCTGCCTCTGCGGGATGATCCACGGCAATCAGCTTGATCTCATCTGCATAGATGGTCTCCCAAAGCTCTTCGGTCATCTGTATGGAATATTTGCCATTTTTTTCCTGAAGCAGCTCTCCCGGGATTTTCAGGTATTCTTCGGAAGCGTTGGCAAATGCATAAGCCTTTTTACCTCCCATAATACCCAATGGCATGCCAAGGGCACTGCGCCACATCATGTCTTTTACAAACACATATTCTGTCCCATTCCAGGTGTAGAGGAACGGGCAGCTGCCTTTAAGCTCCTGGGTTTCAATCAAATCCTGGTCGCTACCAGGTGAGAAAATATTTTGAGGCACCCCATTGGTCCAGAGAATTCGGACAACATCTGCCTTTTCACGCTGACCAAGACCAAAGTGTGTTCCCGGTTCAGTGATCATTTTCATCTGATACAGATCGCCGGCTCGTACTTCTACCTTAGCGCCAATTCCAAAATAGTTATTCTTCCCGCTTCCAGTTCTCAATCCTACCAATTGAATCTTTAAATGATGATTGGCATTTCCCCCATCATTTCTAAGCAATTTTATGCCACCATCCAATTCAACCAGAAAAATATCCAAATCACCGTCCTGGTTATAGTCTGCCAATTCAATTTGCCTTCCATTTGTGATATTTTCTGGCAACAGATATGATGCATCAGAAAATCCATCGCCGTCATTATGCAATAGAAAAATTCCTTTTTTCCCAGGATCTGCCGGTTGACCAGCGATTAAAATATCGGAAAATCCATCGTTGTCAAAATCAAAAATAGCGGCGTCGTAGCAAATTAATCCTTCAATTGCCTGGTTGATGAATTCAGTGTAATTGGAATTCTCAAATGTTCCATCTCCTTTATTGTGAAATAATTTAATTCCTTCCTTACGGGAAATAATAAGTACATCGGGATGGCCATCATTGTCATAATCTGATACCTCGACACCTTCACTTCCTTTTTCGAAAACTAATCCACTTTCCGTTGTTTGATCAATGAATTTACCCTGTCGCGAATTAGAATAAATTTCACATGGGCCATCCACATTCGCAAAAATAAGATCGATATCTCCGTCACTGTCGAAATCCCCAAAGGCGAGATCTCGTGTATTATATGATTTACCGGATGTTTCCAAAGGTTCTTTAAAATCAGAAAAAGTGCCATCTCCATTATTCCTGAAAAATGAGTTTTTAGCTTTTCCGGCAATGATTAAATCCAGGTCCCCTTCATGATCTAAATCAAAAAAAAGCGACTTATAGCCTATTCCGCTAAGCTTTGACCCTGCTGTCACATCTGTAAATACTCCTTTGCTCACATTGCTGTAAAGAATATTTGAGGTGCTGTTACAAATATAAAGATCGAGGAAACCATCATTATCATAGTCGATAAATCTGGCTGACTGGTCACGACCAGAATGAATGATTCCGGCACTTTCAGCGATGTCTTTATATCTTCCAAAATCACTTATTAATAATAGATGAAATGTATTGTCGCTCTTTGAATACCCTGAAAAATAGAGGTCATGATCCCCATCCCCATCCATATCGCCAACTGCTATATTAGAAATGTAGCTTGCATCTGGGACCAATTTTCCAGGACCAATTAAATCGAGACCTGCTCCAACGGTCGCATCCGTAAATTTCATAATATCCAGAATCGATTCTCCTTCCTGTAATCCCATTGAAGATTGATTCATAGAAATAATTGGTAAACCTACCGACGCGGTTTGTCCGCCTTTCAATTCATGGATTCCTGCCTGATATTCCTGTGTCAGTTTTAAAAAATTGTGGAAAATAAGAATCGGCGTGAGCGCTTCTTTTGGTTTCTTATTTTGAAGTTCTCCAATTGCTTTTGAAAAATATTCCTGAGCTTCCGCTGGAAATTCAGGATAAATTTGTTGTGCTTCTTCCAGATTTTTCAATGCTTCATCTCCCTTTCCATTTCGAATAAGTGCTTCAACAAGGTAGAGTCTGGCGACAACATTGCCTGGGGAATTTTCAACTATTTTACGCATATAATTTTCCCATTGTGCAATGGACCGGGCATCTTTCGATCCTTCATATTTTTCAGCGATACTATATAAGGTCTTTACATGATCAGGTGCTATTTCTTCATTCTTTTTTAGCTCTTCCAGTGATGATTCCTGATCATTTTTTAGTTCATATACTTTTGCCAGATTCAATCGAATGTCCGGATCATCCGGAGCGAGTCCAACCGCTTTTAACAAATTTTTCTCAGCATCTTCATTCTTGCCCAGTCTTAAGTAAACAACTCCAAGATTGGCATATCCTGAAGCATCTTCCGGCGATAACTCAATTAATTTTTTAAATTGTATTTCAGCATCTTCAAGTTTATTTTCTTCCAGGTATGCCAGGCCCAACGACTTTGCGGATAGTATTTCTGATAAAGTTTGTCTGTTATTATCATTGTCAATTTTCACTGAATCTGTAGAACGCTCTTCAGATCTTTTCCCATTATTACAGGAAAAAAATGATGTACCCAATGTGATGAAAAGCGTGAAAGCTAAGAGAATCTTCATAGAAAGGGTTTTTGAAAAGATATTTTAAATAATCTCACAATTTGCAGAGATGAAATTAGTGGAATTCAATGAATAAAAATCAAAATTCCAAATTTTTCATTGCCCTTAGTTGCCATCTGAAAAGTTTGAAAGATCATTATATCTAAAGAATTGATAGAAGTCGTTATTGCATCCGGCCACGATTACTCTGCCATTTTTATAATTAAAAATTTTAAGCCTTTTCACATCATACGGAACCAGAAAGCCACTTTCTTTGTATTTGATAGTTGTAAAACCTCCCTGACCGTTGCCAGCCAGGAGCAAACCTATACCGGCATCAGCTCTTACTGTTTCAGGTTCGGTACCATAAAGATTTCCTGCGATTAGAATATCCTGGTTGCCATCCTTGTTAAAATCATCGATGATCATATCATTTATAGATGAAAACTGTGCCTCAATTGGAAGCTGATGAAATATGAATTTTCCATTTCCAAGGTTTTCAACATAAGAACTTGCAAAAGTTTTTGCTTCATAGTGCAGGGCGTTTTTAAGGTTATTCTCACCATAAATCTCATAGACATCAGCTTTGGCAAACGCACTGAAAGTATCAAATTTTTCTTCCAAAAGCGGCACTTGACGCACAGATCTGTTCCGCTCCCGAATTGGATACAATTTTTCACCCTGGTACTGGGCTAACACAAGATCGCTGGCACCATTATTATCAAAATCATAGTAAAATACATGAAAAGGCTTTTCTTCCGTAGCCTTATATTCATAGTTCAATCCGAGGTTTCCAAGTACGAAATCCTGGTCGCCATCTTTATCCATATCCGCGGCCTCAATGCCAAACCACCAACCTGTAGTATTTTCAAAGCCAAGGTCAACCGTTACATTATTAAAACTTTTTCCATCATTTTTTAAAATTGTCAAGGGCATCCACTCACCAACGAGAGCCAAATCGAGTAAGCCATCATTATTGTAATCGACCCAGGTTGCATCATTTACCATACCGATTTTCATCAGATCTTTGGCTATTTTATTCGTCACATCTTCAAATTTTCCTCCATCATTTCTCAAAATTGTACTTTTAGCAGGCGTCGGATATTGCCAGGGCGTATGCCTGCCCGCGATAAAAAGATCAATATCTCCATCCTGATCATAATCTGCGGGTATAACTGCAGCCCCACTGGCTGTTAATTTTGGCAAACCGTTATCTGATTTGGAAAAATTGCCTTCGCCGTCATTCAAATATAATCTGTCCTGGTATGCGGGTGCGCCAGCTCTGTATTCATTTCCTCCGCTTACGACATAGAGGTCAAGGTCTCCATCGGAGTCCGCATCGAAGAAAAGTGCATCAATATCTTCCGACTTTTTATCTATTGATAATTCAGAAAAAGGTAAAATTCCAAAAGAGCCATCTGACTTTTGGTTAAAGAGTCTTCCCTGAATTCCTGCCGAACCTCCCATAAAAATATCTTCAAGTCCATCGCCATTTATATCACCAATAGCAAAGCAAGGGCCTCTGTCAGAAAATTTATGTGGGAGCATTATCTGTTTTTCAAAATCGTCAAACTTATTTTCATTGTGCTTTATCACCAGTCCAATTTGTTCCGTTGCATTAATGAGAAAAGGTTTTCCGGGTGGGATTTCTTCCTTATGCTGAAAACTCGCATCGCTGTATTTTACTTCAATAATCCGATTGGCTTTTTGATTTTTCAAAATGTTTCTTTTCCCATCTGGCCACTCAACAATTACCTTATCGACCTTGTTTTTAGCGCCAAGGCCGAAATGTGCAATATGTTCGCTTGTAGAATACATCCCCCTTACGCTGGCGATTTCAAAATACTGTTTTACCCCATCTGCCTCAATCCAGACCTTGGCGTTCAATGTAGTTTTTCCCGGCTGATCAGCAATTGGGATTATTCTTAAAAAATGATTATCCGGTTGTCTATCAGCATTATTCTGATAAATGAATGCGTAGTCATTTATATTATTAATGACCAAATCCAGGTCTCCATCATTGTCGAGGTCACCATAGGCAGAACCATTAGAAAATGATTTCTCTTCCAATCCCCATTCGTTGCTTACTTTCTCAAAACTATAATCGCCATTATTTTTAAATAAATAGTTTTGCAATTTCTCAGATGGAGAAATATTCATGGCCTCTTCGATATCAACCAAATCCCAAATGGAGACTCCTTCCGGGTTGGGATTTTTTTTGAGATACTCGTGTACTTTGGTTTCCAGGTATTTCGGAAAAATTCTGGCAGCATCGTTGTCACGAATATCTCTCATCAATCCATTTACTATATTTATGTCTTTCAGGCCATCATTGTCAAAATCCGCCATGAGGACTGACCAGCTCCAATCAGTCGCTCCGATTTTTCCAAGCTGAGCTATATCGCTGAATAAACCATCGCCATTGTTCAGATGGAGCATATTAAACATGTATTGATGATGGCCTTTCTCTTTTACAACTTTCATGAAAGCCTTTTTTGGCATCCCGCTCATGTTGCTTTTTCTGCGAATATTATCTTCAGCAACCATGTCCAATACAAAAAGATCCATCCATCCATCGTTGTTGATGTCTGCAGCATCCACGCCCATGCTGCTGAATGAGATGTGCCTTGTCATCTCAAATGTTTTGTCGGTGAATGTGCCGTCACCATTATTTATATAAAAGAAATCTCTTACCCAATAGTCATTTGCAATATAAATATCCGTCCATCCGTCATTATTCAAATCAACAGCTGATGCACTGTTTGGAAAGCATGGCACAAGCATTCCTGATTTCTTGGTAATATCAACGAATTTCTCTCCCTGGTTTTCCATCAACCTGGGGCTGTATTCTTCAAGAAGTAACTCTGTTTTATAATATTTGGAATAGTCGCCGGGATTTGGAGGTTGATTCAGCAAAAAAATATCGAGATCTCCATCTTTGTCAAAATCAATAAATGTGGCGTGCCTGGTACGCTCACTGTTATCTAATCCATAGCTTTTTGACCTTTCCGAAAAGGTATTATCTCCATTATTAATATAGAGTTTATTTCTCCGCAATTCCCGGTCATCATCATACAATTCCCTTGTCACATATATATCCTGGAAACCATCACCGTTTATATCTCCAAAAAGTATACCTGAAGACCAACCCCCGTTGTCGGTAATTCCAGCTTTTTCAGTGATGTCTTCAAAAACCATATTGCCCTTATTCAAGTACAATTTATCGCCCACTAAATTCCCTGCGAAATAAATATCCTGTAAACCATCATTGTTGATGTCTCCAATACCAACTCCTCCTCCTCCGTAATAATTGGAATAAATCATAATATTGGCTTTCTTGGTGTCCTTCAGCTCATTGTTAAAATAGATATTGGTTTGCTCTGGATTCAATTTTGTGAAGAGTTTTGTATTATCCTGAGCACTCGTAATTTCCGGAATAAATGCTCCGATAGCCCATATGAAAAACACCATTAAATATCTCATGAGTATAATTATCTAACTCCCCGGTTTAGTCTCCTTAAAAAATGAATTTACCAATTTGAGAAAATTCCATTTGTCAAGGCTTTTATCTTTTGAAGTCAAGTTTAAACATCGCGAATAATATTGCAAATTATTTTCCGCTTTAATCTGCATTTTTGCAGTTTTAACTTTAATATGGATTTGGAGGCAAACCAATCGTTGGCAGTTCGGATGAAGGGGAAAAGGTATAATCAGTAATAAGCTATGAGAAATCAGATATTTTATAAAAAGTATTCAAAATGGATATTCTACATCGGTCTTTTTTGTCTTTTTTTCAGCAATATCGCCAATGGGCAAAAACCATTAAAACGGGAATTCAGAGGAGTCTGGATTGCTTCTGTGGCAAATATTGACTGGCCTTCCGGGCCGGATATTTCCGCAGAAAAGCAAAGAGAAGAATTCAGAACCATTCTCAATCAACACCGAAAAAATGGGATTAACGTAGTTATTGTGCAGGTACGCCCGAGTGCGGATGCTTTTTACAGATCTGAATTGGAGCCATGGTCTGAATGGTTGACTGGTGAAAAGGGAAAAACTCCAATGCCGGAATATGATCCGCTGACATTTATGGTAGAAGAAGCGCACGAAAGATGCATGGAGTTTCACGCATGGTTGAATCCTTACCGCGCAATTTTCGATGCAAAGAAATTTTATAATGACCCCACTCATATCCATTTGGATACTCTAAAAACTTTAATTGATGATCTGCTCATCAATGACTCATCCAATACTTCTGGTCAATTATCAAAAAAAGATCATCACAATCTGCTTCAGCTCCTTGAAGTTGATACCAGCTTATTAATTTATAAACATCCCAACTGGTTTCTTCAGTATGGGAATAAGATCTATTTCGATCCCGGGATTCCCGCTGTTCAGGCTCACATTGCGAATGTTGTAAAAGATATTGTACGTAGATATGATGTGGATGCCATTCACATGGATGATTACTTTTATCCTTATAGAATAGCCGGTATTGAATTTCCAGACAGCGCATCTTTCAGGAAATATGGTTCTAATTACACTGAAAACCAAAAAGATTTCTGGAGAAGAGACAATGTGAATGCTATTGTGAAGATGTTGAGCCAAACAATAAAAGCTGAAAAACCTTTCGTGAAATTTGGAATAAGTCCTTTTGGTGTTTGGCGCAATGCTTCTGTCGATCCTGCCGGTTCGGCAACCAAGGCTGGTCAAACCAATTACGATGACCTTTTTGCTGATGTATTGAAATGGCAAAAGGAAAAATGGATTGATTATGTAATCCCTCAAATCTACTGGTACCGTGGATTTGATCTGGCTGATTATGAGGTTTTAGCCAGGTGGTGGAATGAGCATCACTATGGAGTTCAGGTATATATCGGGCAGGGCTTGTACAGAGTTGATGGAAATTCTAAAACAGAAGCGTGGAGAAATCCAATGGAAATACCCGAGCAAATTGATTTGAACCGGTCATTGCCAAATATCCAGGGGAGCTGTTTTTTCAGTTCAAAATCATTGATTAACAATCCGCTGGGGGTTTCGGATATTTTGAGAGATAATTACTATCAATTTCCCGCACTGATTCCGGAGATGAGTTGGCTGGCAATACCAGAACCTTTGAAGCCTGAGATACAGCAAATAAAAAACCTAAGTTCAGGATTGTTGATTGAATGGGAAAACAATGACAGAGCTGAATATTATGTGATTTACAGGTTTAAAGGAAAGCGTGTGGGAGACACAGGAGACGCCTCGAATATCATTTCTATTCAAAGGAAGACTTCTGCTTTTTTTGAGGACAAAAATATAAAACGTGCCAGGAAATTTACGTACGTCATAAGTGCACTCGACAGACTATACAATGAATCAGTGCTGAGTGCCCCGGTAACGGTGAAGTGGAAAAGAAGATAGCTATTTTTGAAATTTTAATTTGCTAAATTCCTGACTTATGAACAATCAATAAATCCATGAGTTTAGGTGGGTTTTCCGAAAAAATGAAAGTACTCTACCATTATATAAGTAATAGCCGTAAACATGGGGCTTAATAAAAAATTTTTAAGAATAGAACCAAGGCTGAAGAATGAAGGCGACTTGAACCATAAAGCATCCAAAGCGAAAAATAAACCACTAAGAAAACTTATTAAAAGATAGAAAAAACCAATAGTTTTTACTTTTTCAGAGGAGTTGAATAAGGTGACAAAAAGCGCAATGTTTCCAAGGAAGAATAATGTCCAATAGACAAGGATGGACTTAATATTTGCCACAGAACTCACTGTAACTTGAACTTCCTCATCTCCAATCCAGGTGGGTTGAATGTTAATTATAGCTGGATCACCTGAGAAATTTGGATTCAGAACATAGGTGTATCTCCAATATGAAAGTACAAGAATAAAAATCAGTGGTAATACAAAAGTATATTTCTTCAAAATCTAAACTTCTTTCGTATTTGCAAACTTATTAATCCACAACAGCCACAACCCAAAAATCGCACCATATACTATGATCGCAAAGGTGTATTTGTGGTTAAAATTCAGGTATTGAGGTCTGTAGTAATAGATCATGGTAAGGGCAACAATCCTGATGATGTTTAATAGTAAAATTCCTAAAAAACCCAAAGGCACAAACCAAAGTTTATCCTTCAATCTGCCTTTCATCAAAAAGATAAAACCAAAAAACAAGAGGAAAAGCTCCAATCCACTACAACCTGTTCCAACGCAGACCCCTCCATAGCCGACAAATATCAACCTGGCCTGGCATCCCTGGACCATGTATTCCTGCTCAATTTCATAGCCGAGCATTCTCATGAAAAATGCACTGATATCTGCCTGTGGCTTAATGAAAAAATAGTGAGCATCCTGTAAAGCAGAAGGAAAAAATGCCGAAAACAGTACCCAAAGCAGCAGTAGAACAAAAGCCAATCCGAGAAATCGAATCAGGTCACTGTAGTTGGATAAGAATGATTTTAACTTTTCTATCAAAATATGTTTTTATTAAAGGCTCAAATAATTTAGTTCCTTTATTTTGCCTCTGTAAATACCTTTTACGTCATATAGCAAACCTCTGCCTCCCATGAGTTCCTTGAAATAATTTTCATCGAGTTGTTGGTATTGTCTATGATTTACTGCCATGACTACGGCATCGTATATTTCAGAAGGTCCGTCCACAATGGTAATTCCATATTCCTCATAGAATTCTTTTGGATCCGCAAAAGGATCAATCACATCAATATTAATGCTAAATTCCAATAGTTCCTTTATCAATTCAGGCACCTTCGAATTGCGGATATCACTTACATTTTCTTTAAATGTAACGCCCATCACCAATATTTTCATTCGTTTCAAGGACTTATCCTGTTCGATCAGATATTTTACAATTTCTTTCCCTATCTGAGCGTGCACTTCATCATTGACATTTCTGCCGGAAGTAATTACTTTTGGAAAATATCCTAATTGTTGAGCTTTATGTGTTAGATAATAAGGATCAACTCCAATGCAATGTCCTCCTACCAATCCAGGGAAAAACTTCAGAAAATTCCATTTTGTTCCTGCAGCTTCCAATACCTCAAAGGTATTGATGTCCATTTTCTTGAAGATAAGTGATAGCTCATTCATCAAAGCAATATTCAAATCCCGCTGGGTGTTTTCAATGATTTTACTGGCTTCAGCAACTTTAATGGAGCTTGCCTCATGGATGCCAGCTTTGATTATAGCGCTATAAATTGCGGAAACTATTTTCAAAGTAGCTTCATCACTGCCGCTGACAACTTTTGTAATACTCGAAAGTGTGTGAACTTTGTCTCCCGGATTTATACGTTCAGGAGAATATCCTACGGTAAAACCATGGCCGAATTTCAGGCCGGATTCTTTCTCCAAAACAGGCACACAATCTTCTTCTGTACAGCCCGGATAAACCGTTGATTCGAATACCACGATATCATTTTTCTTTAAAACTCCTCCGACAATTTTACAGGCGCTTATTAACGGCTTCAAATCTGGATTTTTGTGTTCATTGATGGGTGTTGGAACTGCAACTACGTAAAAAGTACAATCCTTGGTTTCTTGGGGATTTGAAGTAAAAGAAATATCGCATCCCTCAAATTCAGACGATTCCAGTTCATTGCTGGGGTCAATGCCCTTTTCCATCATTTCAACCCGTCCCTGGTTGATATCAAATCCTATGACTTTAAACTTTCTGGCAAACTCCAACGCGACAGGTAGTCCAACATAGCCCAAGCCCACCACACAAATTTTATGTTCTTTTTGAAGATATTTTTCTATCATGATTTTAATGTTAAAGGTCGTAAAATTAATTATTAAGTGCACCCGTGCCAACAATTATGCTTTTCTTTTCAAACAACGTACCTTTTACTTATTTTTGCACCCCAAATTTCATTGATACAAGTAGATAATGGCTGATTATAATCACAGTAAAATCGAGCAAAAGTGGCAACTCTATTGGGAGGAAAATAAAGTATTCAAGGCAGAAATTGAGCCGGACAAACCGAAATTTTATGTACTGGACATGTTCCCATATCCATCAGGGGCGGGACTTCATGTAGGTCATCCTTTAGGTTATATAGCCTCAGATATCGTTTCGAGGTTTAAAAGAAACAAAGGATTCAATGTACTGCACCCCATGGGATTCGATGCATTTGGACTTCCAGCCGAACAATATGCTATTCAAACAGGGCAACACCCGGCCATTACTACAGAGCAAAATATAAAAAGGTACAAAGATCAATTGAAAGGAATTGGATTATCTTATGATTGGGACAAAGAAGTTCAGACTTGCGATCCTAAATACTACAAGTGGACGCAATGGATTTTTTCTCAATTGTTCAATAGCTGGTACAATAATTTATCCAACAAAGCTGAACCAATTGATGATCTTATTGTCATTTTTGAAAAGGAAGGCAATCAAAATGTAGTTGCTGCCTGCGATGAAGACACTGCTGTTTTTGATGTAAATCAATGGAATACATCATCTGATCAGGAGAAAGCCAAAATTCTCTTAAACTACAGGCTTACCTATCCTGCAGACGCATTGGTAAACTGGTGCCCGGAATTAGGAACGGTATTAGCCAATGATGAGGTAAAAGACGGGTATTCGGAAAGGGGAGGATATCCCGTAGAGCGTAAAAAAATGCGGCAGTGGATGATGCGAATCACCGCCTATTCAGACCGATTAGCTGGTAATCTTGAAAAACTAAATTGGTCAGAATCCATGAAGGAAATGCAGACCAACTGGATTGGTAAGTCCTATGGGTGTGAGCTGGATTTTAAGGTAATCGATAAGGACATTACACTTACATGCTTTACGACACGACCGGACACGATTTTTGGCGTTACCTATATGGTGCTTGCCCCAGAGCATGAGCTGATTGATGAATTGACCACTCCTGAACGAAAAGAAGAAGTTGATGCTTATATTCAAAAGGCGATCAACAGATCTGAAAGGGAACGGATGTCAGAAGTAAAAACAGTTTCAGGAGTATTTTCAGGATCATATGTGACCAATCCTTTTACAAAAGAAAAAGTACCACTCTGGATAGCCGATTATGTGCTGGCAGGCTACGGGACCGGTGTTGTGATGGCTGTACCCTCAGCGGATGACAGAGATTTCAGATTTGCAACATATTATGGTTTGCCTGTGAAAAGAGTAATCGCAGGGACAGAAAACCTGGATGATCCCACAGAGATCAAGCATGGGAAAATGATCAATTCCGGCTTTATTACCGGAATGAATTCCAAAGACGCTGTAAAGGCAACGATTGAACATGCGGAAAAAGAAGGATTTGGAAAGGCAAAAATTAACTATCGCATCAGGGATGCTGTGTTCAGCCGTCAAAGGTATTGGGGAGAACCGGTGCCGGTTTATTTTACGGATGATGGCATCCCTCATTTGATCCCTGAAAATGAACTCCCGCTTGAATTGCCTTCTGTAGATGAGTATCTACCCACAGAAACAGGCGAACCTCCCCTGGGCCGGGCAAAGGACTGGCTTTATAAAGGGAAATACAATTATGAATTAACGACAATGCCTGGATGGGCCGGATCGAGTTGGTATTTCCTGCGATATATGGATGCCAATAATGAAGATACATTCGTAAGTCCTGAGGCTGTAAAATACTGGAATTCAGTGGATTTGTATATTGGCGGTACTGAGCATGCCACCGGGCATTTACTGTATTCCCGGTTCTGGAATATGTTTTTATTTGATAAGGGATTCATTTTCCACGAAGAGCCATTTCAAAAACTGGTAAACCAGGGTATGATCCAGGGGAGGTCCAACATTATTTACAAGTTGAAAGATGAAAATAAATTTGTTAGCGTCGGGTTAAAAGGTGATGATGATGTAATAGAGCTCCATGTTGATGTCAATATAGTTAATAACGATATACTCGATATTGATGCTTTTAAATCGTGGATGCCAGACTATAAAGATGCTGAGTTTGAATTAGAAAACGGAAAATTCAAATGTGGATTTGCTGTTGAAAAGATGTCTAAAAGGTGGTACAATGTTGTAAATCCTGATGATGTAATAGAAAAATACGGCGCTGATAATTTACGAATGTATGAGATGTTTCTCGGTCCGATAGAGCTCTCAAAACCATGGAATACACATGGCATTGATGGGGTGGCTAAATTCTTAAGGAAACTTTGGGGATTGTTTTATAATGCAAATGGAGACTTCGTTGTTACAGATGAGAAACCAAAAGCTGAAGAACATAAGGTATTGCATAAAACCATTCAGAAAGTTGAGCGAGATATTGAAAATCTCTCATTCAATACTTCTGTAAGTGAGTTTATGATTTGTGTAAACGCGCTCAATCAATTGAAATGCCATAAAAAGGAAATTCTCGAAAAACTACTTGTAGTTCTTTCACCTTTTGCACCGCATATTTCTGAAGAGCTGTGGCAAAAGCTTGGGCATGAACAAAGTATAATATTTGCTTCTTATCCGAAATTCAATGAAGAGTTTATACGGGAAGATGAGTATGAATACCCAATTATGGTCAATGGAAAAATGCGGACAAAGATTAAATTTTCACTGGATAAAAATCCAAAAGAAATCGAGGCGGAGGTGTTGGAAAATGAGGTAGTGAAAAAATGGCTGAATAGCAAAACTCCAAAAAAAGTGATTGTAGTGCCGAAGAAAATAGTGAACGTAGTAGTATGACATGGCGCTGGTTACTGGGTTGTCATTTCTTTAATAGAGTTTTAAACCATGGAGGTTGAAGATTTATAAAGTAAAAGACATACCATAAATAAATATGTAATTTCAAATTATTATTTATGTAAATTCAAAATAAAAATTATGTATTTTGAAAATAATCATTACTTTTGTCAGGGACTACTTAATTTATGGCATTGGTTAATCGTCAGATATCAAAATCAATTAAGCTTCATTTAAGCAAATATCCAATTCTTGCTCTTACCGGGCCACGGCAATCGGGAAAAACAACCTTGTTAAAAAGCATTCTACCCGAATACCGCTATGTTTCTCTTGAAAACATGGATCAGCGTAGTTTTGCTACAGAAGATCCTGTAGGGTTTTTAAAGAAATTTGATACGCATGTGATATTTGATGAAGTTCAAAGGGTCCCCCAATTGTTTTCTTATTTGCAGACACTGGTTGATGAAAGTGGACAAATGGGGCAGTTTGTTATATCCGGTTCTCAAAATTTTCATTTATTGGAGCACATTACCCAAAGTCTGGCGGGCAGAGTTGCAATATTTAAATTGCTCCCATTTGATATACCTGAGTTAAAGCAGGAAGGTTTGCTCCATCCTGATTGGAAGACATTAATAATCAAAGGATTTTACCCTGCAATCTATGATAGAAATTTAGACCCATCTGTATATTTCTCCAACTATCTGCAAACATATATCAATCGTGACGTTAGGGATCTGACGAAGGTACAGGACATGAAACGTTTTAATAATTTCATCGGTCTCTGTGCCGGACGTACAGGTCAACTTCTTAATTTAAATAATCTAGCGAATGAATGCGGCATTTCACAACCTACGGCTAAATCCTGGTTATCAATTTTAGAAAGCAGTTACATCATCTTCCTATTGCCACCATATTTTGAAAATTTCAACAAACGCATTATAAAATCACCCAAGCTTTATTTCTACGACACCGGGTTTCTTTCGTTTCTGTTGGGATTACGACAAAAAGCTGACTTTGAAAATCAATCTCTTGCGGGCAATCTTTTTGAAAATCTTATCGTTGCAGATCTGTTTAAAAGAAACTTTCACGAATATCAACTTCGTGAATACTGGTTTTGGAGAGATTCCAATGGACATGAAATTGATCTTTTGACAAAGCATCGTGGAGGATTTGATATATTTGAGATAAAATCAACTCAAACTGTTTTACCACAGTTGATAAAAGGAATGAAATATTTTGACGAAATCTCTAATGGACTGGTAAAAGATAAAACACTGATATACGGTGGCAATGACAATCAGGATCGAACGAATTATAGCGTCAGAAATTGGCAGATAGACATTAACAAATAAAACATAATCATTGTTACAAAACTCCACAGACATTTAGATAAAATATTATTATCCGAATAAAAAAAAGAAGAAAAATGAAGAAGTTGTTATTTTTATTAGTTCTGGTGCCTGTACAAGGACTTTTTGCGCAAACGGAAGTACTAACTCCAAAAGATATTGCCAGACTTGAATATGTTTCAAACGCTGAAATCAGTAATGATGGAAGCAAAATTGCCTATACGGTCGTACAACCTGCTGATCCTACAAAGGAAAATTCATCTGCATCATTTAAACTTTGGATGTATGACGTAAAATCGGGGTCTTCATACCCGTTTGTTACACAGGGAAGTCTGAGAGCTATTGCATTCAGACCGAAGCGGCATTCAATCACATTTCTTGCAAACAGAGCGGGTGATAAGGTTTCTGCACTTTATGAAATTCCAATGACAGGAGGGGAGGCTTCAAAAATATTTGAGCATGAAACTTCCATCTCATCATACGAATGGTCGCCGGATGGGAATAAAATACTTTTTCTGGCAAAAGAAAAGAGTGATAAAAAATCTCCTTTACCTTATGAACCGATTATTTATGAAGAGAATTTAAAATTGACGAGCGCATTTATCGCTTCTCCTTCAGATGAAACTGCTAAAATGGTGCAGATTGGCGGTCAGTGTTATTCCATCCACTGGAGTCCTGATGGTTCAAAAATCAGTATTTCTGCTGCACCCACTGCCCTTGTGGACGATTCTTACATGAAACAACGTATTCACATTTTAGATGCAAATACTCTACATACGACCGGAACAATTGATCATGCGGCAAAGCTTGGTAAATACGTTTGGAGTCCGGATAGCAGAGAAATTGCCATGATTGCCGGTGCAGATATCAATGATCCTATTGCGGGGAGATTATTCATTGTTTCCTCAGAAGGAGGAAAACCAAAATCAATCATCCCGGATTTTAAAGGAAAATTTGAAGATATCACTTGGAAGGATTCTAACACCATCCGGTTTATCGCCAGCGAAGGCGTATATACCTCGGTTGGAACCATTTCATCAAAAGGGAAAAAGTTGCAAAAAATCATTGATAAGGGAAATACCGCATTTGGTCATTTTACTGCTTCTGAAGAGGGAGCACTTGCATTAATTGGCGCCACAGCAAATCATCCTGGTGAACTTTTTATTCATGATGGAAAAACCGTTAAAAAGTTAACTGACAGCAATCCCTGGTTGGCAGACAAAAAACTAGGGAATCAGGAAGTTATAAAATACAATGCGAAAGACGGATTGGAAATTGAAGGCTTGGTGATTATGCCTGTAGGCTATGAAAAAGGCGCGAAATCCCCTGATCACTGTTGTTCATGGGGGTCCTGAATCACACTATGACAATGGATGGCTGACGTCATATTCCATGCCGGGACAAATAGGGGCGGCCAATGGATTTATGATTTTTTATCCAAATTATCGTGGTAGTACCGGAAGGGGAGAGCAATTTGCAAAATCGAGCCAGGGTGATCCGGGAGGCAAAGAGTTTGACGATGTGATCGATGGTATTGATTATTTGATTGATGCCGGGATGGTGGATAAATCTAAGGTGGGTGTAACCGGAGGATCTTATGGTGGTTATGCGACAGGTTGGATGTCAACCAGGCATACTGAAAGATTTGCTGCGGGTGTTATGTTTGTAGGAATCAGCGATAACATTTCCAAGTGGGGAACCAGCGATATTCCTGAGGAGATGTACCTGGTTCATAGCAGGAAGCGAATCTGGGATGATTATGAATTTTTTCTGAAACGAAGTCCCATTTATTATGCTGATCAGGCCAAAACTCCATTGCTCATATTGGCAGGCGCCGGCGATACTAGAGTTGATCCGGGCCAGTCAAAAGAGCTTTATCGTCATATAAAGACCAGGACCGAAACACCTGTCAGGTTAGTACTTTACCCTGGTGAAGGTCATGGTAACAGGAAATCAACGGCAAGGTTTGATTACAATTTAAGGATGTTGCGCTGGTTCAACTTGTATTTAAAACAAGGTGGAGATATTCCCGAGACAGAGCTCGATCTGGATTGATATTCAATAATATAAAAAAATTCTGAAGTGGCGTTTTTAAAATGCGATACAGGAAACAAGCTCGCCTGCCGGACGAGGCAGGGAATTGATTATCTGACATTTAAAATATAAAAGCATACATATTCTGATAGACTTCAGTTCAAATTATAAAGTTTAGATGTATCAGATTTAGCAACTGGAAGAGTGTTAAAACGTCATTGTAAAAACAGCACCTTTTCCTTCTTCAGACTTTACTTCAAGGCTGCCTTTATGCATTCGAAGGATTAGCCTGGACAGGGCAAGACCTATTCCGGATCCATCTTTTTTTGTGGTATAAAAGGGAATAAAAATATCTTCGATCTGCTGTGATGATATACCCGGACCATTATCACTGACAGAAATGGTCGTTAAGCCATCGGCTGATCTGGCACTTAAATTGACCTTTTTCAATTTAGATTCTGCCACCTCATTCAAAGCTTCCAGCGCATTTTTCAATAAGTTGATCAACACTTGTTTTAATAATTCCAGGTCGGCAACAGAGGAAACTTCTTTACCTGGCAGACGAAGCACTAATTCAATTTTAGCTTTTTCAAATTCAGGATTTATAAGGCCATAAACCCTGTTCAGTAACTCACCAATGCTGATCTTTATAAAATTCGGTTTAGAAATATTGGCCAGGCTTTTCACAGATTTTACAAATTCCACTATCCCCTGACTACGGTTCTCTATGATCTCCATACCTTCAATGACATCGGCAATTTGATCATTACTCATGGTAGCGTCAGTCTGATCATTTGATTTGCCCTCTAACTGGTCGTGGACATTTTGTAAAATGGTCTTATTTACATTTGTCAGGGTTGAAAGTGGAATTATCGAATTCATCACCTCATGATTCAGGATTCTGATCAATTTATGCCACGATTCAATTTCCTTTTCATCCAGTTCACTTTTAATGTCATTAAGCGAGACTACTTTTAAATATTCATTATTAATTTTTAATTTTTAATTCGGTCGCACTTAAGGAAACCTGCATCAATGCACCTTTAAGTTCAAATTTCACAAGTACCTGTTCTTTGCAATTGATATTGATAATCTCATCATACAAGTCTTCATTCACCTTTTTGATACCTGATACATCTCTAATATAAGGCCTGTCCAATAACTTTTTGGCAGCGGCATTGATCAGTTTAATCTCTCTTTTTGAATTGTATCCAATAAGCGCCACCGAAACCTGCTCTAGGACTGTCTGCAGGAAAAAGGAACGTGATTCTTTTTCCGCCCTCAGCGATTGGAATTTCTTTATAATGGTATTGATTAAAAATGAAAATCGTGTATCGTTTTTACTTGAATTAACTTTTGGAAATGAAACAGTGTTATCTTCCTGGTTTATTGATTCAAGAAAAACAATTAGATTGGATTTGAATTTTTCGATGTAATGAATGAGAGAAACTACCAACACGATCTCAATGAGAAGCAACCAAAACGATAAAGTCCAGAGCGCAGAATTCAGGGAAACCCAGAGCAAACCTGTACCAACAATGATAATCAGAACTATCCTCACAAGGATATTAAGCCTGAAATTTCCAAATATTTTTTTACCGGGATTCATTGAGTAAGGTGGTGGAATGAATACTGCAATTGATACTTTTTAATTTTTCTGTACAAGGTTGTTCTACCCATACCCAACTCTATTGCTGCAAGAGATTGATTGCCATTTGTTTTTATCAAAGCTTCTTTTATCGTCAACTTTTCTACTTCTTTAACATCAAATGAATGTGTATATTTTCTGATTTCAGTATTCAATCTTTGTTGTTGAATAAAATCTTTGGCCTCCAATTTTGCCCCGGTACTTAAAATAACTGCTCGTTCCACGGCATGCTGTAATTCCCGTACATTTCCGGGCCAACAATAATCCATCAGTTCGTCCATTTCATTTGCATCAATAGTCAATCCTTTTTTGTCATATTTTTTCGAAAATACCTTTATAAAATGAAGGATTAGAAATGGAATATCTCGCGTCCGGTTTCGCAATGGCGGAACTTGTAACTCAACAGTATTTATGCGATACAACAAATCCTGTCTGAATTTCTTATCTTCCACTTCCTGGTACAGGTTCTTGTTTGTGGCACAGATCAACCTTATGTCAAGATTGATGATGTCGGATGATCCTACACGGTTGATCTGTTTGTTTTGAATGGCTGTGAGAATCTTGGCTTGCATATTCAGACTCAAATTTCCGATTTCATCTAAAAACAACGTGCCTCCCTGGGCAATTTCGAACCGACCGGCCTTCGCTTCTTTGGCATCTGTAAATGCTCCTTTCGCATGATCAAATAATTCCGATTCAAACAGCGTTTCCGATATAGTTCCCAGGTCCACTTTGATAAATGGCTTATCTGCCCTTTTTGACTGACGATGAATGGCCCGGGCCACCAGCTCTTTTCCAGTGCCGTTTTCACCCAAGATCAATATACTGGCAGAAGTGGCTGCTACTTTATCGATGACTTGCATCACGGATTGCATAGACTTATCCTTCCAGAGCAATTCCCCTGTCCCTTTTTCAATATCATTTTTCAGGGCTTCCTCTCTCGATTTTACTTCTTCTAACTCCTGCTTTGATGTTTTTAGCCGGTACACATTGTTGATGGTGGATAATAACTTCTCTTTTTCCCATGGTTTCACTAAAAAATCTATCGCCCCGATTTTCATGGCCTGCACCGCAAGATCTATATCTCCATAGGCGGTGTGCATGATGATGTGTGTATCCGGCTTAAGCTTTAACATTTTGGTGAGCAACTCCAAACCTTCTACACCGTCAGTGGCGCCACTTCGAAAATTCATGTCCAGTAAAACAACGTCATAATTGTATTTTATAAAGGACTCAAAAGCAGACGCCCGATTATTTTTCGTGTGCACATTTTGATAATGTTGCTTCAGAATCATTTTGACAGTATATAATACACCCTGATCATCATCAACTATGAGTATGTTGCCCTTTTCAGCAGCCATGTTTAATGAAGTTGGTAAATGAAATTACGCGGAAAGAATGTCAAGCGCAACAAGTTGTTTCAAAATGAAACATTTACTTGGTTCACTTTGAAACGTTTTCTGGAACTTTTAAACTTTCTATTTCATATACGATTGAAAACCTGTAACTTATGAACAGGGCACGGTCTTTGGCACATTAAGCTCAAAACAAGATAAAAAATGGAATGAATAAATTCAAAAACAGATTATCATGACAACTACAACAAACACATCAAATTGTAACAGGAGAGAGCTTCTGAAAAAAACAATTATTGCCGGCGCATTATTAGGTTTTGGGTGCAATGATTTAATTGCCGGTTCAAAGAAAGAAATAAAACGTATGTCTGATTCCGGGATGACTACTGAAGAAATCCTCAGATTCGCCTTTGGAAATAGTATCCCAATCTTTCAGAGTTTGGCAAAACAATTAGGTAAAGAAAAGTTGATAGAAATGTTAGAAAAGGCCTCAAGTGAGAAAATAAGTCAGGAGGCTGAGTACATGGTTAAGGATATTCCAGACAGGGATATAAATTCCTTTGCCATGCTTTTTGAAGATTATCTCTCCACACCTCCATTTGATAAAGCTCTATCAGCTCAGGTAGTTGAAAAGTCAGAAAAGGTGTTTGAGATTAAATATACTGAGTGTCTTTTTGCCAAAATTTTTAGGGAGATGGGCGCTGCGGATATCGGATATACCCTTGAATGTGTCGGCGCAAGCATTTTTGCCAAAACGTTTAATCAAAAGATGACATGCAAAAATCCCAAAAACCTGATGAAAGGAGATGATGTATGTATTGAGCGTTTTGAGCTGGAAGTATGATAATCCCAACTGGTGTACTTCATGCCTTCGGCAGATAAATTTGCAAAGCGTACCATCTGTTGTAGTATTTGCAATGCAATTTTATCTACTTCCGTCATTGCTTCACTTTTGTCAATGAGCAATGGATTATTAGCGTTTCCATAAAGTAGAATTGTGGTGATATCTTACACTTTGAAAATGCTTTTATCCTCCTCAGAATAGTCATTTCAAAAGTGATGGCAATCCCCTCTCTCTGGTGCTCTGTCTGTAAAGCACAAACGAGACGCTTGCGCTAGTGCAATTTTCAACCAAAAAAATCCAGGTACCCTTCAAAGGCAATAAAGAACATAAATAGGGAAAACACAAGAGTAGTGATAAGTCCGGTATTGAGCCAAAACCCAATCCTGCCATCACCCATTACATAACCCACGATAAACATACCGAGGATTATGGAAGCGATAAATTTTTTGAGTTTTTCCAAAGAAGGCATAATAATCAAAATCTCTTAGAAATTAATAAAAAGTCAGATCAATCTGGAAACAGCGACTTATCCAATCCCGGGACGATCTTTAAGGCATTTTTATAATATACTTTTTTCAATACCTCGTCGGGTAGGTCCAACCCGTACATTGGCCAGAAGGCATGGTATTTTTTATGATATGGGAAATATTCATCATCTGATTCCAGCACCCGAAAATAGGTTGGGAATTCTTCCGGCTTCCAACTGTCTTTTCCAAAAAGGATTTTATCCTGGTATTTCACAAAAAAATCATGGGCAAACCGTGGTTGCCTTCCCAGCTCGGCGATTATTGCGGCCAACTCTACATACATATTAGGTATCTCATCTATTAACTTCCCAAGTCTTGAAAGATCATTGGCATACCAACCAAAATGGGCATTGATGAATGTGGTGTTTGGATGATTTCTGAACATGTTGTGCTGCTCATCGATAATCTGTTGCCATGGAGCAGGATCAGTACCTGATCGTTTCCTTCCCGGGCGTGTTTTAAGCTCCAGCCATCGTTCATTATCAGAATCCATTGGATCCCAGAAAGGTTTTGGGTCTGCGGCATGTATAAGAACGGGAATGCCCAATTCTCCGCACTTCTCCCAGACCGGTGCTAACCTTGGGTCATCTATAGCCAGCCTTTTCCCATCTGTATCTTTATTTCTCAAACCAAGGCTTTTATAAATTTTCAAGCCCACCGCGCCATTTTTCACATCTTCTTCAAGCTGTTTTGCCGCTGCTTCCCCCCAACCATCTCGTCCCACTCCATCAAAAGATACGTTGGCAAAAACGCCAAACCGGTTCGGGTAATGATCTTTGACATTTTTTATGGCTCCTTTTATCCGCTCACCTGATCCACCACTCAAATTGATCATGATGCCCATATTCATTTTATCCATGTCCACAATTAGCCCGGAAAGATTTTGGGTGGCCATTTGAAACTGGTGACTATGAATATCGATAAAAGGAAATTTTGCCCTCGTAACCGGATTCCCGGGTACAACCAAAGTTGATTTGGGATTGTATTCTTCAAATGTGAGATTTTTTTGCGCGAACACTGAACAGTGTAAGATCGAAAGACTTATAGCGATTAATATTTTCATGGATCAGTGGTTTATAGCCCGACAATATCTGCATTTTTACCGGAATTCTAGGGCAATCGGGTTTAAAACTAATAAAAAAGCCATGGTCTCTGGCTCACAGACCGAAGTACAGTATGTTAAAGTTTTTCTAAACCCGATTGCCCTGTGTTCAACTTATGATTTGAAATATGATTTTATTTTGAAGATGCGTGCGATAATTTATATCACTGGTGTCATATTACTTATTGAGTGCCCGGTAATTATTAAGTTAAAACCATTTATCTCTCCCTTTGGAGGGAGATACAGAGGGAGGATTATAAATCTTAACTTAATTAATTCCCTCAACTCACTGAGTTTTACAAAAAGCCAATAATTATTTTCTATAGTGTCCGATTTAATACAATGCCTGTCTGATATTGAGACAAATATTTTGCTGAGATCCATAAAAAAGCCTGTTTATCGCTGTTTTTAATCATTTTTTGTTTTGGCATATTTATCGCATAGTAAAACCAAACCGTTATACCTCATGCTGAAAAACTATATTCGCATAGCGCTCAGAAGCTATGGAAGAAACTATTTATTCACACTGATCAATATCGTTGGTTTAGCGGTAGGATTGTCCGGAGTTATCGTCACCTTCCTGTTATTCGATTATGAAAACGGATTTGACAGAGATCATAAAAACACCTCACAGGTTTACAGAGTAAATTGTAATCGCCTCATCGAAGGAGAGACTCAAAAGTGGGGCGTTGTTCCCTCTGCCCTTGGACCCATTGCAGAAAGTGAATTCCAGTCAATCGAAGAAAGTACCAGATATGGTTATACACATTCATTTCTTGTCCAGTATGAAGATATCATTCACCGTGAGGGTATCACATACGCAGATCAGAACTTTTTTGAGCTGTTTTCATTTAAATTTAAATTAGGGCAAAAGGAAGTCTTTAAAGACAAAAGTGCTGCTATAATATCAGAGCAATTCGCCGAGAAATATTTTGGTGATGAGAATCCAATTGGCAAGTATTTGACCATCAGAAGAAATGATGAGGTTATAAAACAATTTCTGGTGGGAGCGGTAATTGAAAAAATCTCAAAGAATTCGAGTTTCCATTTTGATATCATTACCCAATATGAAAATTTATTGGACAGTTACGATTACAAAGAATTTGATTGGAATGCTGACATTCATCCAGTCCTCTATTTGAAATTAAATGATGCCTCAATGGTCAAAAAGGTTGAAAATGAACTTCAAAAATATTGTGCTATCAATAATGAAATAAAGGAGGCATGGAAAATCAATGATTTTTACCTGGTCCCATTTAATGATCAAAAAAATGAAGCCAGATTTGTCCATTCATATACCACTTGGGCAGGATTACCGATCTCTGCATTGTATGGAAGTTTGATCATGAATACGCTGATTTTGCTTATCGCATGTTTCAATTTTACCAATACCTCGATAGCTTATGCCAATAAACGTCTCCGGGAGATTGGAATTCGAAGGACGTTTGGCGGCTACAAATGGCAGATTATAAAGCAATTTTTTATTGAGAACTTTATCCTTTGCCTAATTTCACTAATCCTGTCGATAGAGCTGGCCAATACATGGGTGGGGTTGATGAATGTGCAATGGCCAATTGAGATCAGCACCTATTATTTCAATAGTTGGCCGCTCACAATCAAATTGATTCTTTTATTATTGGCCGTATCAATTATAGCCGGTGCGTACCCTGCATATTATGTAAGCAGGTTTCATCCAACTGAAATATTAAAAGGAAAACCGAAACTGAAAGGGACCAACAATTTTTCCAGGGTATTACTCACCTGGCAATTTGGGTTTTCAATTATGGCCATTTTTTGTGGCATAGTTTTAACTCAAAATGCACACTTCCAGGAAACTCTTGACTGGGGATTTGACAAA
Source organism: Bacteroidota bacterium (assembly GCA_024280115.1). Classification (GTDB taxonomy): domain Bacteria; phylum Bacteroidota; class Bacteroidia; order Cytophagales; family Cyclobacteriaceae; genus JAAUQL01. Next base: position 56,774 of record JAJRQT010000149.1, read on the forward strand.
GAAAATTCCATTGTTATTCCGCTTCAGGGTAATGGAGAATATCGAAATTTGAAAAATGAACTGTCCGGGACCAAGTCTATAAACTCGATGGCCGGAACCATTCAAAATCTGGGATATGGCTCATTAACAACAAACATTGAAATAGATGGAGTAATCCATAGTACCGACCTCCTGAGGGTTGGTGATAATTATTTACCGACAATCGGTTGCGAAATAATCGCCGGTAGGAATTTTCTAATTGATTCTAAAAATGATATTCATGAGTCCATCATTGTTAATGAGGATTTTGTCAGCACATTTGGGATAAAAGACCCACTGAATCAATCGATAAAACTGGAAGGGAAACAGTATCACATTGTCGGGGTAGTAAAGGATTTTATGCCCAATGGATTGTTCAATCCAATTAAACCGGTGGTAATACAGGTCACCGCAGAAGATCAATATCAAAATTTGGTGATCAGGGCAAACCAAGAAGACCTTCCACAAATTTATGCGACCACGCAGACAGTATGGAAAGAGCTTTTTCCCAATAAACCATTCGAAGGTTTTTATATGGAAGAGATCGCTGCAGAAGCATTGCATACAAACCGGGGGTTACTTATTCAGTTCGTAATTATGGGGATCTTTGCGCTTTTCTTATCTGTAACAGGGTTGTATTCAATCGTTTCGCTTACGGTAAATAAACGAATAAAAGAAATTGGGATCAGAAAAGTTTTCGGCGCGACAGTTAGAAATTTGATGCAATTGCTCAATTATGAATTTGCTATTGTCATCCTGATTGCCGTAGTAATTGGTTGTGTTGGAGGCTATTATTTTATGGATAAATTTTTATCGGATATCTTCATGTATTATAAAGAAATCGATATTATATCATTTATCATTGCAGCAACGATCATTTTTATACCTGTTGTCATGACTTCTGGAATAAAAATATATAAAATAGCCATGCGAAATCCGACAGAATCCTTGCGGTATGAGTAGAGGGATTTTGGGGAGATTAACCGATTATTAAAAGCTGCGTATCATACTGCAAACTCGTAAAGTTCCCAGCCCAATGGGGACTTGTGATTGGTTTCCAGAGTGAACAGGAGCTTGGAAATACTATTGGAGAGCTAGTCCCGGCTTTAGAGTTTTTATAGTCATATATCATGTAAATCATCAATAATTATAACCAGATTTTCGCCGGCAAGAAATTGGTATCAACACTAAGAATATGGGAGTTAAATTGCAATATGAATCACAATCATAGTATGTATGAGCTTTCAAGGCTAATGTATTTTACGAGTGTTTTTGAGTAAGATAGTTTATGGATTTTCATTTCTTTTCCATTCGATGAAAAGAAACGAAACAAAGAAAAATCTTGTCAAAACAATGCTTCCGCACTCATGGCCTACACACCCCCGCTGTTTTGACTGGCCAACGCTCATAACGCAAGGAAGAATTTTGATCACCGTCCTTTATTGAAATTTTACAAAGGTGCCTTCACTTTATCTTCTTATTCAGAAATTACCCCAGCCCCCCATAAATACTGACAGACATAGAAATTGGATTTTTATATGTCATTGGAAAGATAATACGATCTATAATTAAGATTATATTATGCCCTTTTTCATTAAAGTCTTATTTTAGCCGAAAAATATTGAGACACGAATAGCGCCCCTATGTTTTTAACATTAACTCCAGCCAAAGGATGAAAACAATCTTCAGGATTATTTTTATTATAGTTACGCTGATATGCTATTTAAGTGTTTTCATTTCTCCTGAAAAATTTTGGCTTGCAGGTTTTCTTTCACTTTCTGTTCCTCTACTGATCACCTTACATTTTTTCTTTCTTATAATAAATATCAGGAGGCTTCGCAGTGGATTTTTCTATCATTCGGCAGCGATAGTCATAGGATTTGCTTTCATTAAAGTTACTTATTCTATTAGTAAAAATGATGGAGAAGGTGATTTGAAAGTGCTCAGCTACAACGTGAGGGTTTTCAATAATTATGCCCATCTCAGCAATGAAGAATACATTTCATCCAAAAAAATGATTGGATGGTCCGTAGAAAATGATGCTCAAATCAAATGTTTTCAGGAGTATTACAACAATAATAATTCAGATATTTTCGATGTACAAAATCAACTGATTCAGGCTGGCTGGGATCAAACTCATTTCAAAATAGTTTTTAGAGACAGGGCAAAGGCAGAATTTGGAATTGCCATTTACAGCAAATTGCCTGTCATAAAAACCGGGGAGGTCTATTCTGATTCTGGGAAATTTTTTAATTCCATCTTTGTGGATATTTTAAGAGGAGACGATACCATCCGTATTTATAATACCCACCTGGAATCTATGAGTATTGATGTGGAAGATGTGGTGAATACAGACCGGTTGGCTAAGAGCTACAAGGATACAGGATACAGGTTACGAAATGGGTTTATATCCAGGGCGCAACAAATGAAGGGATTGCTGGAAAGTATTGAAGATTGTCCCTATAAAATAATCCTTTGTGGAGATCTGAATGAACTACCATATAGCTATCCATATTTTTCGTTGAGAAATCGTTTGAACAATGCTTTTGAAAAAGCTGGAAATGGGTTTGGTTTCACATATAATGGGAAACTGTTTTTCCTAAGAATCGACAACCAGTTTTTTAGTAAAGCCATCGATATTCATAATTTCATGACCCACCGGAATATCGATTTTTCAGACCATTTCCCGCTCACTGCCAGCTATTCGTGGTAAAGTCTTGACCATGGATTTTTTGAATGCACCTTTGTTGGTCTTTTGACCAACAAAATAAAACCCTCATTCGATCTTTAAATTGATCATGGAAGCTGCTAATAATTGAGAACAACTTTAGTCAAGTAGAAATTTCCATTTACTTCTCCACAAAAGAAATATTTCCTATTAATTTTGTGCAATGGAGAATGCCGCGATCTTACAAGATATACGTCAATTATCTCTCGATCAGTTAACAGACCACCTGGCCATGCTCGGACAAAAACCCTTTCGGGCAAAACAAGTATTCGAATGGCTTTGGAAAAAGTCTGCTACGGATTTTGATGAGATGACAAATCTATCGCTTGACCTCAGAGAGCTGTTAAAGGAAAAATATTCAATTAATAATATTTCTATTAATGATGAGCAGATAAGCTCTGACAGGACCATAAAATCAGCTTTTTCTCTCTATGATAAAAATATTATTGAGGGGGTGCTGATTCCAACGGAGACGAGGATGACGGCTTGTATTTCTTCCCAGGTGGGTTGCTCCTTATCATGCAAATTTTGTGCGACTGGTTTTTTAGAAAGGAAAAGAAACCTTGACCCCGGGGAGATTTACGACCAGGTAGTGTTGATTAATCGGCAAGCTGAACAGCGCTATGGAATACCGCTATCTAACATTGTACTGATGGGAATGGGCGAACCATTGCTTAATTATTCCAATGTAATAAAGAGTGTTAAACTTCTGACTTCACCTGATGGGCTCAATATTTCCCCAAGACGAATTACGCTTTCTACGGCAGGCATTGCTAAAATGATGAAAAAGCTGGCTGACGATGGTGTGAGATTTAACCTGGCGCTATCATTGCACGCTGCTGATGATGAAAAGAGGAATACCATTATGCCAATTAATGAAACAAATAATCTGGAAGCATTGAGGGAGGCATTAAAATATTTTTATAACAATACTAAAAATAAAATTACCTTGGAATATATCGCTTTCAGGAATTTTAACCTCAGTATAGAAGACGCCAAAAATCTCGTGAGATTTGCCGGTAATTTACCTTGTAAGATCAATGTAATTGAATACAATCCGATAGATGATGCCACCTTTAAAAAGGCCCGTGCAGATGAACTTAGCATCTTTACGAGCTTTCTTGAGAAAAAAGGCCTTATTGTCAATGTGAGGCGGAGCCGGGGGAAAGACATTGATGCAGCTTGTGGTCAGCTTGCGAATAAATCAATTTAAATATCAATTTATTGAGAGCTGCACCTGAATAATATTGAGTAATAGATTTTGTGATTAGATAAGTATGAAAAACAAAGTAGTCAGTCTGTTCGGAAATGATGACCAAAATGAAAAATATTCTGGTCTTCTAAATGATTTCATCAAACCTTTTGAGCAAATCTTCCCGAAAGATATGGATAGGGAAGATATTGTCGAATTTAGTTTGAACGCATGGAATTTTGGGAATATGAGATATGTTTTACCAAAAGAAGATTTTAACAGAATACTTTCTTCTTCTGCTATTCATGGCCCTGAAACGGATCTCTTTAAAAAGATGATTGACACGAAAGTAAATAAATTCAAAGAATACAACCTCTTTATTGGAGACTTCAAATTAGATGAGATTGAAGGATCGTTAGAATTAACAGTGAGGACAGAGCAAAAGGAAGAATTCTTGGATAAATTGATGAATGATACAGATCGCTTAACGACAGAAAGTGATTTTGAACAAGGGTATGTGAAACGTTCAGCAATTGTAATAAAACCGCTAAAACCATATTTTGATTGGGTTGCCAGCATCGATATTGACTATATGAAAATTGAAGATAACGAGGTGAATATTTATCTGGTTAATGAAGAAATTGATGATTTGGAAAATTGGTTAAGAAAAAACTTCGATAGTTTTTTTGATTTGGAGTTGGAAAATGAATTTCCAAACAGAAATAAATGGCCAACAAAGCGCAACTTCAAAATGTTTAAACGGTGGTTTAAAGTCGAAATTTCGACTATGGTTTACGATTTAGAAAATAGTCCGGTGTATAAAGAAGATTAAATTATTGGCATTGTGAATAAATTGCGACCGAAATATTTATTCACGTATAATTTTAATTATTTCCCTTAAAATAGATGTAAAACCTATTTTATAGTATGATGAAAAAAAAAGAACTATTAAACCTTGTCAATCGCCCGGAAATGATATTGGGGATCTATAATTATTGTGACCGTTGGTGTGAACGATGTGATTTCACCAATCGTTGTGCAAATTTTGCAATTGGGGAAGAAAACTTTTCAAAATCAGGTGAAGATAGCAATAATAAAGCATTCTGGGATGAATTGCATAATGTTTTTCAACTGACTATGGAAATGATCCTGGAATCTGCAGAAAAGCATGGCATTGACCTCAACGACATAGATACAGAAAAATATGAGGAAGAACGCAAGCAGCTCAATGAATTGACCAATGCACATGAATGCGCCTACCTGAGCAAGGATTATTATACTTACGTGAATGATTGGTTTGACGCCACAGAAGATTTGATTGAAGAAAAAAAAGAAAGCTGGAAAACAAATGCTCGTATTGGTTTATCCGAAGATGACATTGTAAAGGAAGTGGGACACCTAAATGATATTATTGATGTAATCAGATGGTATCAGTACCAAATACATGTGAAACTCAAAAGAGCAATCCACGGAAAGTTGGATGATGCTAATGAACCCCCTGACGAATACCCAAAAGATTCTGATGGTTTTGCCAAAGTTGCGCTTATCGGGATGGATAGGTCAATAGCAGCATGGGGAAAGATGTTACCTTTATTCCCAATTAAGGAAGATGTGATATTTAAAATCCTCGTTCTTTTAGAAAAATTAAAAAGAAGGACAGAGAAAGAATTTCTGGATGCAAGGTCTTTTGTCCGCGCTGGTTTTGATGATTAAACAATTAGGTTTTACGCGGAATTTAATGGAAAATAAAAAATGATGCCAGAAGTCGGAAGGCCGGAGTCCAAAGCTAAAAAGAGTAAAAGCCCAAAACAAGGTTTTAGAAACATTGAAAAATATTTATATGGAAGATATTTCTTCCGACTCCTGACTTCGGTCTTCAATCCCTTTTAGCCAAGGGCCCATTAAAATTATAGTAGAATCATCTATTTATTACTCTTCCCATACTTTTTTTCCAATTCAAACAATTCGTCTCTCAACCTTGCCGCTTCCATGAAGTCCAGATCTTTTGCCGCCACCTCCATTTTTTTTCTGGTTTGGTCCAGTAAGTGTTTAAGTTGATTTTTATCCAGATATTCCATCAGTGGATCTGCAGCGATAGTCCTGGCGTCGCTCTCTACATAATATTTTTTACCAGCTTTTTTGGAATCAGCAACTTTAGTCTGTTCCAATATCGCCTCCCTGGATTTTAAAATTGTTTTAGGTTCAATGCCGTGTGTTTTATTGTAGTCCATCTGGATTCTCCTTCTACGATTAGTTTCATCAATAGCATTCTGCATGGATTCCGTAATAGAATCTGCATACATGATCACTTTTCCGTTTACATTTCTAGCTGCTCTGCCTATGGTCTGAACAAGCGATCTTTGATTTCTCAGAAAACCCTCTTTGTCGGCATCGAGAATAACAACGAGAGAAACTTCGGGTAAGTCAAGCCCTTCTCGCAGTAAATTGACGCCGATGAGTACATCAAAAACTCCCAGCCTTAGCTCCCTGAGAATTTCTACCCGATCCAGCGTTTTAACTTCAGAATGAATATATCTACATTTTACTCCAGCACGGTCAAGATATAAGGTAAGTTCTTCTGCCATTCTTTTTGTAAGGGTAGTCACCAAAACCCGTGCCTCAGTTTTCACGCGCTCATCAATTTCTTCCAGTAGATCATCAATTTGATTCAGGCTGGGGCGTACATCTATAATAGGATCTAACAGTCCTGTTGGGCGAATAATTTGTTCAACTACCACACCTTCCGATTTCCTCAACTCATAATCGCTTGGTGTAGCGCTTACAAAAATCACCTGGTTCAATATTTCTTCAAATTCATTGAATGTTAATGGGCGATTATCCAGGGCGCTTGGTAAACGAAATCCATAGTCAACCAGATTCATTTTTCTGGAGCGGTCACCCCCCCACATCGCCCGGATCTGTGGGACAGTCACATGACTTTCATCGATGATCATCAGAAAATCATCTGGAAAATAATCCAGGAGGCAAAACGGCCTGTTTCCGGCTTGCCTTCTATCGAAATATCGTGAATAATTTTCTACACCCGGGCAAAACCCCAATTCCTGTATCATTTCCAGGTCAAACTCAGTGCGTTCCTTTATTCTCTTTGCTTCAAGAAATCTACGTTCTTCTTCAAAATAACTGATCTGATTGACTAAATCATCCTGAATTTCATTGACTGCTACGTCAATCACATCTTTGCCGGTTACAAACAAGTTTGCCGGGTATAAGGTAATTAATTTTTCTTCAGATATTTTTTTACCCGTAACTGGATTAATGATTTGTAAAGTTTCTATTTCATCTCCCCAAAAGATAATGCGAAAAGCAAAATCAGCATAAGCAGGGAAAACGTCCACCGTATCTCCTTTTACCCTGAAGGTTCCTCTTTTAAACTCTACCTCGGTCCTTGAATAGAGTATATCAACAAATTTGAAAAGTAATTTGTTGCGAGAGATGATGTCTCCCTGTTGAATATGCAATACATTTTTACCAAATTCTTCCGGATTACCGATGCCATAAATGCAAGAAACGGATGCCACAACAATCACATCCCTTCGCCCTGAAAGCAATGATGAAGATGCACTCAGACGTAATTTCTCAATCTCTTCATTGATAGAAAGATCTTTTTCAATGTAAATATTTGAGCTTGGTATATAGGCTTCCGGTTGGTAATAATCGTAATAGGAAATAAAATATTCAACTGCATTTTTGGGGAAGAATTGTTTAAATTCTCCGTATAACTGGGCTGCAAGGGTTTTATTATGGCTTAAAATAAGTGTTGGCCGATCCGAGTCTCGGATCACATTGGCCATAGTGAAAGTTTTACCGGAACCGGTTACACCGAGGAGTGTTTGCGCCGGTTCACCGCTCCTTAATCCTTCAACGAGTTGCTGAATTGCCTGAGGCTGATCGCCGGTGGGTACGTATTCACTTGTAAGCTGGAAATTCATAGATTTAATTAAGCGTTAAAAATAATTCTTTTAATTAGTTAATACTGAGATGATTCTCTATATTTTCATCGAAAACAAAGAGAGGATTTTATTTTTTAGTCTTGATACTCAACAAAAACCACATTAAACCTCACAAAAATGTCTGAAAATATTATGCTTGTCCAGGCCCTTGCAGAGTTGGCTTATTCTATTGCTTTGGCTGATGGAGAATTGGAAGCGAAAGAAAAAATTGCTTTCAACGAAATTATTGATTCGGAATTAGGAAAGAGTGCCTGGTCAGCAAAAAACAGGTTTGCACTGCTGGAAGAACGCGTTTCACCAAATATTGAGCAATCCTATAAATTTGCAATGTTTACTATAAAAACAGGAAAAAGGGATTTTTCTCCTGAATTAAAACAAAAATTTATCAACGTTATTCAGCGGGTAGCTGATTCTATAGATGGCCTGCGAAATGAGGAGAAAGAATTGGTAGATCGATTCAAAAGGGATATCGAATTAATTTAAGAATTCCAGATTTCCCAGGATTTTTCAGCCTGGAGTTCCAGCATTTCCAATCCATTTTTAACATGTGCGCTATATTTTTTCCCAGTGGCCAAAAACCTGGTTTCAGATGGATTATAAATTAAATCATATAGATAATTATTTGCATTTAAATAATCATATGGGATATCGACCATGCCATCAACATTTGGGGACATTCCAAGTGGTGTTGTATTGATGATGAGCTGGTATTTTTGAAAGATTTCAGATTCATTTTTCAACTGAGTATAGGTAAGATCACCTTTTGATGCGTCTCTGGAAATTTTCAGGAAGGGAATTGACACATCGTCCAGAACCGCAATAACCGCCTTGGCTGCCCCGCCAATTCCCAGCACCAGAGCCTGAATATTATTTGATTTTGGAAGCCAGTTTTCGAGTGATGTTCTGAATCCATAGTAATCTGAGTTGAAACCTGTCTTTTTCCCATCCCGAGATATTTTCACCACATTCACTGCCCCCACCTTTTTTGCGCTGTGATCAAAGTCGTCCATATATTTCATGATATCATGTTTATATGGAATAGTGACGTTGAAGCCTTGTAAATTCTCTATTTCAAAAACTTTCTGTACCAGCTCAATTCTATCAATTTCAAATAATTCATATTGAGATCCGGCGATATTTTCTTTTTCAAATTTACTTTCAAAGTATTTTTTAGAGAATGAATGACTTAGTGGATATCCGATTAGACCATATTGTTTTGTCACCTGCCTAGTTTTTTCTTGTGTCATTTCAGCCATTTTCACTATGGCAATATTCATTTAACTTGAAAGCGGGATAAGGGGAGCTCTTATTTATTCCAAATACCCCAATTACTATGAAACTATATTAATTCTTATTTACTGCCTTTTCAACGATCCAGATTAATATTACTCCGATTACCATCCAGATAATTGCCATCCAGACTTCAGTACTCATTGTGTCCGGTACAAAGCGCTCATATCCCTGGATTACTTTTTCTCCTTTTTTTATAACAATATTCCCGGCTTCATCATGACGATATATTTCATTTTTCCACGGCCATAAAATAGCGAGCGATCCAAGTATAAACCCCGTTAATATTGAAATAGTCTGGTCCTTAAATTTCTTATACACCCAACTTAGAAGGTGTGAAAACAAAATCAACCCACCACCGGCTCCAATTGCAACCGGAAAGAGAATTCTTATTTCTACATTGCTTACTGCCTGGATCATTACCAGCTCGTAATTGCCGAGTAGTATGAGCACAAATGATCCTGAAAGCCCTGGTAAAATCATGCTGCATATTGCAACAACTCCACATATAACAAGATATAAAAACGAATCATTCTGTGTTGCGGGATCAAGAAGTGATAATGCCGTTGCGATACCTGTGCCAATAATAAAGATTACAATAACACTCAAGCTCCATTTCTCAATCGTTTTCCCTACAAAATATACTGATGCTAAAATAAGTCCGAAGAAAAATGCCCAAATATAAATTGGATAAGTAGCTAACAGAAATTCAAGTAATTTAGCAAGGCTAAAAACGCTGACCAAAGCGCCGGATAATACGGCAATTAAAAATAAAAGATCAGTGTGTTTTATAAAATCCTTGATTTTAAATGTAAGAATGAGCTGAATAGCTTTTAAATCGAACGATTTAATGGAATTAATTAATCTTTCGAATATTCCGGTGATTAATGCAATAGTTCCTCCTGATACTCCCGGGATCACATTAGCCGCTCCCATACCCATTCCCTTGAGGAAAAGTAAAACAAAATCCTTGCTACCCGTCATGGTTGGTTGAGTTTAATTCTAATTTGATAATTATATAGGATTGTTTTGACTTAAAAAATGGTTAAAAGTATCGCCTCTAAGCCCAATCCTGATTGTTTCTAATGGGATTACTTCATTAGGTGCAATATTCCCAAGATTCACATTACATCCAAGCAATTTAATAAACCATACTTGCTGAGCTTTTTGAGGAGCTTCCCAAATTATATTTTCAAAAGGTATTTTCGTTAAAATCTCTTCTACTAAACCCGATCTTACTTCCCCGGTAGATCTGAACAAGCCAACATTTCCGCTTTCTCTGGCTTCACCAATAACCTTCCAGGCGCCGGCATCCAGTTCTTTTTGCATGAGTTGTATCCATTTATAAGGTGGTATAATTTTATCCACATCCTTTGAGCCAACCTCAGAAAGAACGGTGACTTTTTTAGCCAGCTTGCTGATGAATTCACATTTTAAATCATGTTCCAGATCAATGGATCCATCCGATACTTCAGCATATTCCAAATCAAATTTTTCTAAAACCTTCACATATTCATCAAATTGACCGCGAACAATAAATGCTTCGAAAAGAGTGCCTCCAAAATATGTAGGTATTCCGGCTTTTTTATAGACTTCAAGTTTGTCTTTCAGGTTTGGTGTGACATAGGATGTTCCCCAGCCAAGCTTTATTACATCTATATAGTTGCCGCACACGCTGATGAAATCTTCAGCTTCTCTTAAGCTTAGGCCCTTGTCCATCGCCATTGTCAGTCCGACATTCCGAGGCTTTTCAGCCCTTTGTGGTATTTCGTCTAAGTAATAGTTCATTTACTATTTTTTCTAAATTGATCAATAATTCTAAAAAGTGCTTTTTGAGTTTCTAATTTTGGAAAAAATTCGAGGAGATCAACATGTTTATCGTAATTGAGCATCAACCCATTTTCCAGGTGATTATAAGCTTCTTTGTATTTGCCCAAAGCTAGTAGATAAGCTGTGGCTCTGTAATACAGGTCAGCTTCATCAGGCAGATCATTTAATGCATCTACAATTATCTCAAGAGCTTTTTCGTATTCTCCCTGTTCATAATAGACAAAAGACCAGTCTAATAAAATCTCCAGATCTTCCGGGTCCAGCATACTCGCCTCTTCATAGGCGTCGAGACTTGAGACCAAATTACCAACATGATATTCGGCGTCTGCTACTTTTTTCCAATAGGTGGGGTTTTCGCAATCGAGTTTTAAAGCTCTGTTGAGAAAGTGAATTGCCTCGTACCATTTATCCTGCATGGCCAGGCATTTCCCCACTCCATACCATGCTTCATCATAAAAAGAATCGAGTTTTACTGCCTTCTGATAATATTTAACTGCAAGATCATGATGCTCCAGTTTTTCATATGACTCTGCAAGACAACAGTATGTTTCAGCGCTTGCCCCCTCTATATCCAATGTTTTTTTATAAGCGTTAATTGCCTGCGTAAACTTTTCAAGGCTCATGAAAGAATTGCCCGTATTGAAGAATGCGGATGCAAAGTTTTCATCTATAAGCGTTGCATACTCATAAGCCTTTATTGCATCTTCAAATTTTCCAAGCTTATTATATACAATACCCAGATTGTACCAAGCATAGTGGGAATATGGATCCTTATCGATAAACTTTTTATAATAGGAAATGCTGCTTTCAAGCTGATCGGTTATATCGAGGCAATAGGCCAATTCATACAATGCATTTTCATGATTAATATCAATTTCAATGGCCTTTTTATAGAAATCAATAGCCTTATTGTATTTAAAGGCATTTTGATATGCCAAACCGATCTGATAATTTAAATCAGCCTTATCCTCACTTATAGGAATGGCCATTTGATAGTTTATAATGGCTTTTTCATACAAACCCTGAACCAAATAAATATTGCCTTTTACTGTGAAAATTTCGGAATCATTTGGCTGAAGTGTTAATGCTCTATCTAATATGTTCAGGCTTTCCTCATATTTTTCCAGGTTGGATAATATTTGAGCTTTTTCAATCATTAAATTAGTAGAATACGGGTATTGTTCAATGGCAATATTACAGGTCTTTAGCGCCATTTTATTTTTACCTAATTCTGTATAATGTGAAATTATTTCTTCGAGTTGCTCTTTTTGATAAAATTCCAGAGCATGATTTCTTAGTTGTTTTTCAAAGGTTTTAATCAATGTATTTAACTCGTCCTTCCGCTTAAAATTCTCACCCATTGTCAAAGTCTAAATTATCATGTGATCAATGCCTGCATATTAGTGAAAAAAACTAATATCGAAAAATAGTAAATGGAATTAATCGAATAAAAATATATCATAACCGGACGCCATTGGACATGAGAAAGTACGTGTAGGCCTATCTTCCTTTTGAGCCTTTTAGTGAGGAATAATTCTTTAGAGGAGGGAGCCGTTTTTAAAATGCTGTGACATCAGAAGCTTCATATTTCTTGTTCCCAGAGATTTTATTATCTCACTGGCCTGGAAAGCATTGTGACAGTCGGTTCCAATAAAATCAATCAGATTTCTTTTTAACAATTTAACCGCAAACTTTTGAATTGATTTTGAATAAAATCCAGTCAGGGATAAATAATTCAATTGAAAATATAGCCCCATATTTTTCAAATTGTCCACAAGGCCTTCATCGTTTTCGAGGTAACCATAACGCTCAGGGTGAGCGAGAACAGGTTTATATCCCTGTGTGTTAATATTAAAAATTGCATCTTCAAGAAAAGCCGGTTTATTCAGGAAGGATGTTTCAAAAAGCAAATAATTATCTCCCAGTGTTAGCAGTTTTTCATTGCTCATCAACTGCTCTATAAAGTTCTCATCTAAATAATATTCTGCAGCGGCATCTAACTTAATATCAATATTTTTGTCTTTAAGAAAATCTCTTGTTTGGTGAAGCTTATTTAAAATTGATTCACTTGTGTTTTTGTAATAATCACTCATGACATGAGGAGTGGTGATGACTTTTTTGTAGCCCAATCCTTCAAATATTTTTAATATATGCAGTGACTCTTCAAATGATTTTACTCCATCGTCGATTCCCGGCAAAAGGTGCGAGTGAATATCCACTAAAAAAGGAAGTTTTTTAATTTCCGGGGCCTTTTTGAAAAAATTAAACATAAATCAGAATTGGAATAAGCTTTTTAGTTTATTCTTTTTTGGCTCTGCAATATCCTCGTAATATCCATTCCCATAACCGTAGCCACCATTTGCAGATCTTTTCATTGAATTGAGGATTAATGACATATTGTTCAATCTATGAACTTTAACCAATCGATTTATATTTTTCAAGAATGCTTTTTTAGAATAGTCAGCTCTTACTATATAGATTGGAATAGTTGCCATTTTCAAAGCGTGTATTCCGTCTGTTACAAGTCCTACAGGGGGAGTATCTATTATTATTGTGTCATACCTCTCATTCAATAGTTCCATAAAATTATTGAACTGTTCACCCATAATTAATTCCGAGGGATTTGGTGGTATAGGTCCGGCAGGAATATAATCAAGGTTTGGTAGTTCTGTATGATGAACGCATTCATCCACATTATGTTTGCCAATAAGTATTGTACTGAGACCCTTGTTGTCGTCTGTATCTTTAAATACCTCATGAAATCGCGGTTTTCTCATGTCCAGATCTATCAACAACACTTTACTATTTAGCAAACTGATGATTCCGCCGAGATTCACAGCAATAAAAGTTTTGCCTTCTCCACCAATTGTACTTGTAACTACAATTACTGGTTTTCTTTTTTGACCATTTAAAAATTCAAGGTTTGTTCTAATGGTTCTGAATGCCTCACTTATTTCGGATTTTAAATTATTATTTACCACCAGCCTGGTTTTGAGTTTCTTATCCCTTGAATAGCGCGGAATAGTTCCCAATACAAATGCTGAAGAAAGACGTTCGAGTTCTTGTTGATTTGTTATTTTGTTGTGGAGGAGATACCTGATGCCGATAAATATAAAGCTCAGAAATAACCCGGCAAATATCCCAATACTGTAATAAATAATTTTGTTTGGTGCAATAGGCTCAATCGGTAACGATGCGGATGAAAGTATTTTATAATCTGTAACTGTTCCCGCTTGAGCCAGTTCAAACTCAGCCTTGTTTTTCATTAGAGAAAGGTAGAATTCCTCATAAAGCCCATAATATCTTTCAGTTTTGCTGAATTCAGTTCTTTTAGATGGCAACTCAACAAATTCAGATTCTAGCCTACTTCTTTTTTTCTTTATTTGATCAATATTTGCGTAAAGTAATTCTCTGGAAGATTCTATAAAATCGATAAGCCGGTCTTTCAAAAAATTGATCTCCTGGTTTTTTTTCTGAAAAACCAGGGTATTCTCATTATATGAGCTTTGTAGTATCTGCTTGTTCTGATACAAAATATTTAACCTCTCCAGTTCCTTTTTCATTTCTGACGGAAAAAAGGTAATTTCAGCGGGGTTCAGATAAACCTCATCACTTGTTATCAATTTATCATAGATACTATTATAGGAATCAATTTTTTGCTGTATAGAAAATCTCTGAGAATCCAATTGTTCCAGAAGCACGATGGTTCTTGATAAATTAGCTCCCAAGTCAGTTGTTTTGTTGTCTATCGTAAAATTTTCGAAATAATTTTCTAATTCCGTCAGCTTGTTTTCTGTTTGGCTAAGCTGTTCATCCAAGAAATCAACCTTCTGTTTGTTCGCTTTGTTTTTCTCCAATTGTGTGTAGTAGATATAAAGCGTATCCATTGCATGAACGATGTCTCGTGCTTTTTGTCGTTGATGATCTTTGAATGAAACTATGATGGTTTTTGCCTTGAAATCAAGAGGCTCTACTGTAAGATTTTGATTTAAATAATTTAAAATACTATTGGTGCTGTTTAATGTAAAAAAATATCTGTTGTCTATATCCGGATTGTATTCTTGTGTCAGTTCTACATAGCATTTTAAATCAGGTGTCGAAATTGAATCTCTGAAATCATGGGTTTCACTATAAGAATATCCACCATTTTCATACCGAAGTTTAAAACTGTTCCCGTCCAGGATCTCAATGTCAATAGGGCTATTAAAAAGAGATGCGGAAAATGATTTTGTGTGAACTTCGAAAGGAGCATTTTTATACCTCTCTTCAAATAGTATATCACCATACTGAAAGTAACTGATTTTAAAATCAAGAACTTCCGAAACTTTACTCATGAATAGTTTTGATTTAATTATTTCAATTTCCCTTGCAAGGTTATTGATGTCTTCCTCGAAACTTTTAAAGCCCAGTACCTTTGCCTCACTTTTTATATCGATTTGCAAGGTAGAGCTGGACTCGAATAATTGTTTTGTATATCTGATTACAATGGTCGAAAGGCTTATTGCAATAAAAACCAATAAGATAACAATTGGCAAACTCTTCAGGAAAATGCCTTTAAGCTTGTCATAATCAAGGCTTTCAAATCCAGCTCCTCTTTCTTCATTATATTTGAATTCCCGATCCATCACGTTAGTTTTTATTTAAACTGGCAATGAGTGCAATTAAAGTTATTGCATTTACAAAAATAGCAAATACTGTCATGAAATCACGGGCGCCTTCTGTAACTATCTTTCTGTTTGGCTCAATATAAATAATATCGCCGGGCATGGCATCAATCATAGAATTTCTCACACCTTCCATAGTAGAAAGATCAATCAGGAATATCTGAGGGTTATGAAGGTCGCCGCGGATAAGTCTCAGATTATGAGCCTTTCCACTCTCATCTATTCCTCCAGCCAATGCTACAACTTCAATTACAGATGTATTTTCATTTTCCAAAGGAATCACCTGCCCACCTGTGGCGCCAAGCACAATCACCCTTTTATTCAGATATTTAAGACTCACATAGGAACCTTTATAGAACTGGTTGTATTTTTTCTCCAGGTATTTTTCTGCTTCGTTTAGTTTCATCCCACCGATTTTCACATTACCAATCATTGGAAATTTTATAGAACCATCATCCAAAATGAGAAATTCTGGTTGGTATTCTTCTCTCTGATTCGCGCTTTGTTGGCGTCGGAGTTCATAATTCGGATCAATAATTCGCTCACCTTTGTTGGTATAAACCTTAAGCTCCAACTTGTCATTTGGCTGTATTATATAGTTTTTTTCAGCAACTGTCAGGTCAGAGGATATATAAGAAAGATCCTGTTCCTCATCTACCTTGAACATGAGGTGGTATTTGTAGGATTTACATGAAAAAAGAAAAGTGCCTACAAGGATCGAAAGAAACGTAATGTAATAGTGTTTAGTCACTGCAAAATTTTTGCTGTAAAGATAGATATTATTGTTTTATCACAATCTCAAAGCAGATTTATATGCAGCGAAAGACTGGAGATTTTTATCCTTTTCGGAAGTGATAGAATTATTCACCTCCCAATCTATACCGAGAGTGGGGTCATCAAATGCAATTCCTGTGTCAAATTCTTTTTGGTATGTCCTGGTACATTTATAAAAAAGATAGGAATCAGCTTTTGCTACAAAACCGTGAGCAAAGCCTTCCGGAAGATAAAACATATTCTGTTTTTCTGCTGTGAGCAAAACCTTTGTATGTTGCCCGAATGTTTTAGATTCAGGTCTTAGATCCAATGCCACATCAAGAACTTCTCCTTTTATTACCTTTACAAGCTTTCCCTGTCCAAAAGGATTTTTCTGAAAGTGCAGCCCTCTGATAACCCCGGCTTTTGAAAAGGAAAGGTTGTCTTGTACAAAATGCATTTTTAAACCTATCTCGAGAAATTTATCCTTATTGTATGATTCTAAAAACCATCCACGATCATCATGAAAGACATCCGGAATTATTTCAAATAATCCCTCAATTTCCTTTTCAATGATTTCCATAAATAATTAGTTGATTTTATCTATTGTTGATAGGTATTTGTTAATGACGATTTTTTCATCAAACTTCTGCTTAATATACTCCCGCCCCTGGTTCCCCATTTCAGTCCGGAAATTTTTATCTAGAGCATACATTTTTTTCATTTTACTTGCAAGGTCAATAGCGTCTTTAACATTGCATAAATAACCATTTTCGCCATCTTTAACAACATTATTACAACCGGGGACATCGGTAGCAACAATTGGTTTTGCCATACTCGCAGCTTCAAGTAACGTTTTTGGAGTACCTTCTCTATAGGAAGGTAAAACTATGCAATCGGCCTTATTAATAAACTCTTTTACATCATCCGTTGTACCTAAATACTCAACCTGGTTTTTCTCAATCCACCGTTGAACTGTGTCCGAAGGG
Source organism: Bacteroidota bacterium (assembly GCA_024280115.1). Classification (GTDB taxonomy): domain Bacteria; phylum Bacteroidota; class Bacteroidia; order Cytophagales; family Cyclobacteriaceae; genus JAAUQL01. Next base: position 74,209 of record JAJRQT010000149.1, read on the forward strand.
ATGCCTCTTTTATGCTCTTCATCAACCTGACCCAGCAATTGGAATTTCGCATCTATTCCCTGATTTTTTAATGAATCAATGGCATCGATGTATTCTAATATCCCTTTATCGTAAATTAACCTGGAAATTAATAGAAAAGTGAACTGCTTATTACCTTCAGATTTTCCCGGCTTAAAGACATTAAAATTTATACCGGATCCAGGCAATACATCGCAAACAGATTTATTTACTATTTTTCTGTTTATAAATAATTCTTTATCGTCAGAGTTTTGAAAGAATATTGTTTTGGGAAATTTAAAAGCAATTCTATATAAAGAGATGGCGATTCTGGAAACTAAATTGTCTTTTAAAAACATTGTACCTAGTCCACAAACATTGTTTACCGCCGGGATTCCTAATAAGCTGGCGGCAATAGTTCCATATATATTTGGTTTTATGGTATAGTGCAGAATTACATCAGGCCTGATTTTTTTATAAATCCAGTAAAGTTCCAATACCAGAAAAAAGTCTTTTATAGGGTTGGCTCCCCGGCTATCCATTTTTACAGGAATATGCGTACAACCAAGTTCCTTCAGTTTGTATGTGTACCTGTCTTTTGGTGCAATGGTAATAACTTCATTACCTTTGTCCAATAATCCTTGAATCAGACCTTTTCGAAAGTTATATATATTCCATGATGTGTTTAGTACGATTGCGATTTTCATGAAGGTCCTATTCTATAAAAATAATTCAGTTTTGATGTTACAATAATCTGCGAAAGTATTAATATTTATCGTTAATATCTAAGGCAAATCTGGGCTTTGTAATATTCTTGAGCATTTTAAATAATTTTGTAAATAATATAATTCACGTTATAATAGATGTATAAGACAGTGGTAAATGAATGATATGTTATCAACTAAAGTAAAAAAAGAAAAAGCAGTATTGGTGGCGGCTTCGTTTTCATCAAATGATTCCAGCAGGATCAATGAATATTTAGATGAGTTGGAATTCCTGGCCAAAACGCTTGGGTTGCAGGTTGTAAAAAGGTTTACGCAGAAATTGGACAGGCCGGAGCCGGGTTCATATATTGGTAAGGGTAAGGTTGAAGAAATAAAGGAATATGTGCGATCATTTAAAATTGACCTGGTCATCTTTGATGACGATTTAACTCCATCCCAGCTCAGAAATCTCGAAAAAATATTTAATTGCAGAATCTATGATCGAAGCTTATTGATCTTAGATATTTTTTTAAAAAGGGCTCAAACTGCCCAGGCGAAAACGCAGGTTGAGCTGGCGCGTTTTCAATACCTGATGCCACGATTAACAAGAATGTGGACACACCTTGAAAGACAAAGAGGAGGGACAGGAACCGTTGGAGGTGCTGGAGAAAAGGAGATTGAAACAGATAAGAGGAATATTCGAAGTCAAATTAATATTCTTAAAAAAAAGCTGGATAAAATAGACAAACAGAATATAACTCAACGAAAATCAAGATCTAAAATAGTTCGTGTGGCCCTTGTTGGGTATACAAATGTTGGCAAGTCAACATTGATGACATTATTATCAAAAACCAAAGTACATGCAGAAAATAAATTATTTGCGACTGTTGATTCTACTGTACGAAAAGTAGTGATAGATCAAATTCCCTTTTTGCTTTCTGATACTGTCGGATTTATAAGAAAACTCCCGCACCATTTGATTGAATCCTTTAAATCTACCCTGGATGAAGTTGCAGAATCTGATATTTTAATACATGTTGTTGACTTCTCACACCAATTATATCATGATCAGATGGATGTTGTAAACAAAACGTTGTCTGATTTGGGTGCCGGTGAAAAACCACAAATTATCGTTTATAATAAAATTGACAATGTAAAACCAGATGAAGGAGAGGAGTTTGAAGGAAGCGCAGAGGAATATTTTGAATCAAGAAGACTTATGAATAACAATACTAATAATGTCATTTATATTTCTGCGCTCAGGAAAAGTAATATTGATCAGCTCAGAAAAATAATATTAAAGGCTGTGAAAAAGCAACATCTAAAAATATATCCAAACTACCTTGAACCTAAAACATATTGAGATACTATCTGTGATTTTCATCTCCATTGTGCATCAGAATCATGTTTACTTTCGGGCTTGAAAGCCATTTGGCGCTGACCAATTTTGAAAAATTGATTTTGCCTATTATGTATTGATTTTCTAAGGCCTTGTACTCTTCGAGTATTTTGATGAAGTCATCTTTGTCTATGAGTGATGGATCATCGAATCTTAAATAAATAGTTAACTCGATATCTGAACTCAATTCAAGGTTTGAAACCTGCTTTGTCTTTTTATACTCATATTTGTAGTTGTAGGTAAGCGCCGAAATATCTGAAAGAACAGCAGATCCTGTAGGATATCCACCAGCACCTTTGCCAATAAAAAACTGATGTTCTGAGAAGGCGCCCTCGACAATTACACCATTATATTCATTTTCTACTTTGAATAATTCGCTTTTTTCATTCACAAACTTAGGAATTACCATCGCTACAACACGATTACCAATTTTACGGCTTTTTGCAACAAGTTTAATTTTGTATCCCTTTTCCCGGGCGATTTTTATATCAAACTCAGAGATATTCTGAATCCCATAATTAAATACATCATCAGGGTTGACGAATAACCCAAAAGCGTGATTCAGAATAATGCAAAGTTTGTATTTGGCATCGAAACCACCGACATCAAGTGTAGGGTCAGTTTCTGCATAACCCAGCTCTTGTGCTTCAGTTAGCGCTTCACCAAATGATTTCTGTTCGGCAAAAACTTTGGTGAGAATGTAATTGGTAGATCCATTAAATATACCTTCTACAGCACTTAGCAGATCGTTGTCGTAATATTCTTCCAGGTTTCTGATGATTGGAATACTTGCACAACAGGCCCCTTCATATAGAATTGGAACATTATATTTTTTTTGCAAATCATAAAGCTCAGTCATGTGATCAGCTACCATTTTTTTATTAGCTGTGACAACGGCTTTACCTTTTTTTAGAGCTGTGCTTACGATTTGAAAGGCAGCTTCCGGATCATCTATCAACTCCAGAACAACATCAACTTCTGGGTTTTCAAGAATATCCTCCTTTTGAAATGTAAAGTACCTTTCGGGCAGCGGTCTTTTTTTATTTGGGTGTTTAACACAAATTTTGAGGACTTCAGCTTTTATACCTTTAGTCTCTTCCAACACATGATAAAGGCCTTGTCCGACCACGCCAAAGCCAAATATTCCAAGTTTTAAATTTTTACTCATAGTAATTATCAAAAAAAAACCTCTCCTGAAGTCAGGGGAGATTCTATTCTAATATTTCTCATCTGACTTATTTTCCCCAAAGGGTAGGAGTTGGCACCACAATGCATTTTACACCAGGTTGCCAAGGTTTCATAGGGCCTATTCCCTCCACCTTTCAAAATAAGTTCAATAACTTAAGAACGCAACGCAAAGAAAGACAGATAAAACAATTATTGCAATTATTTAAAAAAAGACTTGAAATCAATGGACAATTTATCTGATTACTAATTGCCTTGAGAAAATAATTTTAATTACTTTTGCGGTCCAAATTCATGGCCTCGTAGTTCAATGGATAGAATAGGAGTTTCCTAAACTCTAGATGAAGGTTCGATTCCTTCCGAGGCTACTTTTAAGGATAACATAAAGCGACTAAATGTCGCTTTTTTTATTGGATTACAGTAAGTTAGCAAGCTTTCTACACTAATTTAAATATCTTTATAATTGGATAGTTTACTTTAATTTATTTACGATTATATTTACATATTCATTTACATTTTTATAATCTGCGAATAAAATGAACCTTTCACCTGTTTTCAATAGAAGTAATTTAATTAATAAATCCGGAAAATATACGATCAATATCAGGGTAAATATTGAAGGCAAATCCGACTACTTAAAAATACAGGGCTTCCCAAAGCTAGAAAAAAAGCATTGGGACTTCAATAAAAAGTGTGTGAGTAATGCACACCCATTTCATTTAAAAATGAATAAGATACTGGAGAATGAAATGAACAAGATTGACAGGTTTTTTATTGATGAGCTAGATAAGAATCGAATATTAAATATCAAGGATATCAGGTACTTTTATCAGAACCAAAAACAGAGAGAGAGCTTCAATGAATTTGTGACCAGGAACCACAGGAAATATATAAAAGACAATGAACTAGAGTACCGTACTTTCCAGATCTATCGCACTTTCTTAACTCACCTGAATGAATTTAAACCAGAGATCCGGTTTTATGAAATCAATAGAGCGCTGGTAAAAGACTTCAACCAATTCTTATTGAAGAAAAAAAGCCTCAAGGGAGCTTCTAGGAAGAAATATATAGACAAGTTCAAAGTCATGTACAAAGAGGCCGCAAAAGCAAACCTGGTACAATATGAGGCGCTATTGTTTGACAAGCTGAAAATTAAAGTAGAGGAGCCAAAGAGAGTGGCGCTAACGGTTGATGAAATCAAAAAAATAAGAGATATGGACCTTCCGGAAAATTCAGGATTAGCACAAACAAGGGATGAGTTTTTATTTATGTGTTATTCCGGATTGTATTATAGTGATCTGAAATTGCTGAAAGAAGAAAATCTGACAAAGACAAAGAAGGGTACTGTGATCGAGGGGGAGCGATCCAAGAATAAGAACAGGTTTATAATCCCGATTTATAAATTCCCCAAGGCGATAGAAGTTATCAACCGTTACAGGCATACAACGGAAGATGAATATCTTTTTCCAAATACGATCAGTGATCAAAAGTTTAATAAAAAGTTAAAGGATCTAGCCAGCCTGGCCAAAATAGAAAAGAATCTTACCAACAAAGTGGGAAGACATAGCTTTACGGATATTATGATAGCATCTGGGGCAGAGGAACAATTTGTTTCAAAGATGCTAGGGCACACGAAGACAGAAACTACAAGGGAGTATTACAATATGAATATTGAGCATATAGTAAATTCAAAATTCGGTGAGGGGGAGATTGAGCTATAATGCGAAGGATTGGTGAACCTTTTTAAATCCTCTATGATGATTGTCTGATTCATTGATCATGTCAACCCATACTATTCCCTCTCTTCTTGAAAAATAATAAATGATTATAATTCTTGTTTCCAAAAATTGTGTTAATACTTTTTCAAGATCTATTGACAGTAAATTGCCAACAATTTCGCCACGAACTTTAGATTGTAAAAAGTTAATAAGAGTGAGTTTATCCTCTATTGTTTTAATAGTTAGGTTATCCTTATCTAGACTATGTTTGAATAATTTTATAATCTCTGGCAAATAATCATGCACCCAGTGTATAATTGTAATATCAAAAAATTCTGACAGCCACATTTGTTGCCTCTGACTTTTGTCAAAGTTAGGTATAATTAAAGATTCAAATTCTACTCCAAGACAAGAGGCTATTTCCTTTATTTGTTTAATTGAAAGAGAATCTCCACGCTTTTCAAGTCTCCCATAATAAGGAGGAGAAACATTAAGATTTTCCGCCATGTCCTTTTGGGATACCCCAAGTCCAGTTCTTATTTGCTCAATACGTTTTGATATATCCATATGTAAATATATGCTTTGTTAATCATTATTAACAAATAAGTTATAAATAATTTGTATATAATAAACTTATTAAGTTACTTAGAGGTATTAATAAAGCAATTATAATAAATCATAAAGTTTACATCTATGGTCAATTCTGAAAAAATATCGCTAAAAACCTCTAAAACTGTTGTAGAAGTGCCTCTGGCAACATATGATCAAATGGAAAAAGTAATTCTCGAAGATGTTCCTGAGATGAAAAAGGCATTGGCGGATTTAGGACGAGAAAAATCTCCACCTAAAGTCTATACGAAAAAGGAATTTAGAGATCTCGCTAAAATCGGAGCTAACAAGATGGAGGAAATCCTCCCTTACCTGAATGCTGTGCGCGTTTCCCCCAGAAAAATCCTTATCCCACACTCAGACCTACTCAGGTGGTTTCGGGGAGAGATTCATTAAAAATAAAGGCAGGAAAATCCTGTCTAATTCATAACTAAAATTTAATAAAATGTACGGACGCTATAACGGTCAAATCCCAACAATTGGAAAATTATTTGATGATCAGGCATGTTCTTTAGAATTAAGAGAAAATCCACGAAGAGTTCAAAAAATTCTTCACACCTTTTTCATTCAATATTTTAGATCTGATGAAATTGATCTAATAGAAAAAGAAACTCAGGAAGAAGTAGCTCAAATCTATCAGTCTCTTACTGATCTTTTCGATCAGGTTGATGAAATATTTGTGATCGAAGAAAGTGAAAAGAAAAAAAATGTGTAACAAAAAGCCCCTGCTTTTGCAAGGGTTTTTTATTAGATGGTATCGTTAGAGGCAGTGGTTTTGCCCCCTTTACCCTGCCAAGATACTGAATTAAGGGGGTTAATCCAAATTCAAATACTTTCCACATTAGCAACACTTTACAATGGAAAATATAGAAAAAAAAGTTCTGGAGTTAGTTATGCAAATAAAACAAGTAGGAAACGAAGTAAACTTACTGAGAAGAAAGAAACATCGATTAACTACTCATCTATCAAAACTAACAATAGAGCTTGAAAATAAATAGAGAAAAAAAGTCTGATTTTTCAGACTTTTTTTAAATCATAATTCACGTCAAAAATTAATCGACATGAAAAAGGTTAATAATAATTTGAAAGATTATTTACGTGTTGGCACAGAATATTACCGAAAAGTACAAATACCCCTTAAAAACGATACAATAACAGCACTACAGAGTTGGACTAAGCAAACTATAAAAGATGATTTTGGGAACAAGAAATATAACCCCATATATGATATAAAAAAATACACTGGTTTCTGTTTTGTGCCTGGCCATGGTGATGATTACCAACAAGAAATCAATGGTTTTTATAACCAGTATGAAAAATTAAAATGGGAGCCTAAAAAGGGAAATTGTGAGAACACCCTTGAATTTCTGAAACATATATTTGGTGATCAATTAGAATTGGGCTTAGATTACCTGGCACTTCTTTATCTTAAGCCCGATCATATATTGCCTATCCTTTGCCTGGTATCAGATGAAAGAAATACCGGAAAATCTACATTCGTGAAATGGATGAAAAGAATATTCGAAGGAAATATGACCATAAATACGAATGAAGAATTTCGAGCCCGGTTTAATAATGATTGGATAAACCGATTGATTATTGCAGTTGAGGAAACGCTATTGGAAAAAAAGGAAGACTCAGAGCGAATTAAAGCGCTCAGTACCGGCGATCAAGCCAAAGTTGAAAAGAAAGGTATAGACAAGATTGAAACCGCTTTCTATGGGAAATTTATTTTGTGTTCAAACAATGAAAAGAATTTTATTAAAATCGATCAATCTGAAATAAGGTATTGGGTAAGGAAAATAGAAACGCCAAATTCAGATAATACCAATTTAAAGGATGATATGGTTAAAGAGATCCCAGCCTTTCTATATTACGTTAATGGGAGAGGGATTCTTAGCCAAAAGAAATCAAGAATGTGGTTTTCTCCGGAAGAAATTTGGACCGAAGCTTTAGCTAAACTTAAAGGTGGAAATCGGTCGTCAGCGCAACGAGAAATAGAAGAAATTGTATTAGAAAAAATGAACGATTTCAATTTGGATGAAATTAGAATGACCCTAGCTGATCTATATGATGAATTGAAACATATGAGATTGCAAAAGGCGTACATTAAAGAAGTTCTCCAGGAGAAAATGAAAATGAAACCACTTCACCAACCATTAAGGTATAAGCTATGGTCCTTTGCAGTCAACCCTAATGATTCTAGTGATATGATACCCAGTGGTATTGATAAAAAAGGAAGGTATTACACCTTTAAAAGATCACAATTTGAATCAGACAAATTGCATTTATCAAAGAATGTGACAAAAACGATTATGACAGTGACAAAAAGTAAAGTTGAATAGTCTGTTATTTTGTAGACATGTAGACATTTATTAATAATGATAAAATATATTACTAATGAAGAAATTAAAAGCTCATTATTGATGTCTACAAAATGTCACAAAAATGTCTACAAGCAACAAAGTGAAAATTTTGAAAACAATAATTTGTAGACATGTAGACAATTTGTTCCACAAATGTAGACATTACAAATATCTGTTTATCAAAATGTTAAAGCCGAATTATAAGAAATGTCTACAAAACTACAAGATTTCAAGCTTTATTCCCCCACGTAATTATACGGCATAGCATATTATAACTATTTGAAGAAAGGTTCAAAAAAGGAGGTAGAAATGAGAAACGTGAAAAACTATTTTGTTGAGGTGAAAGTTGGCGATAGGGAAAACGGATCACCAATAATGAAAACCTGGCACTCGCACGACCTTGTGAATTTCTCTAATTGGCTTGATAGGAAATATCCTTCCTGGAGATATATGAATGTTAAAGATAAGGATACCGGTACACGGCTTGCCAGCTTTACTCAAAACAACCGGCCGATCAGCAGACAGCTATGACTCCTTTTTTGAACCTTTCCTCAAAAAAAGAAAACTCCCAATCAGCCTATTGCTTCAAGGGAGCTCCTTTTTTGTACTTAAATATACGAATATTCTCGTAGTTATGTTCAGCGAACCCCAAAAAAAACAGGAAAAATATTTCACCAAACCAATTGGGAAAGAGCAATTCGCACAATTATATGGCGTAACCAGAAAAACTATTCTCGAATGGATTAAAAAAGCACGAGTGAGAGGTTTAAAGGTACAAATCCATAAAGGAAAGTTTTGGTGGACCTGGGAAGCAAATGAAATGTACAAACATTTTAGTCTCCCTCCTTCAACAGACGAATTGTAACTTATTGGAACCCATCGTTACTTATCGTTACTCAACGTTACGCATCGTAACACCACTAATTTTTTCTCATTTACCTTTCCCATATCATTAAATCTGAAAGAAAAATATAATGAAAAATCAAATAAAAGAAATGGCTCATGATCTCTTTGCGCAAAATTATAGCGCAAAGGAAGCGGCAATAGAACTAGTTGGGCAAGCTTCGCAATCAACCCTTTATCGTTGGTATGAGGAGTTTGAGACTGAACAGGATTTCTTGCATGGGATCGCTGATGATCCACCACAGCAAGAGAATGATGGTGACCTTGAAAAAGAAGAATACTTTGGGGAACTTGAGGAAGATAACTTGGGAGAGCTTGAGGAAGATGAAGCTCAGGAAATAGAATTGGATGAAGGTGAAACCCAGAATACAGAATTGGAGATCGATAATGAGGAAGTTGATGAAGAGGCTGATGAAATCCAGATCCGGAAAATGAAGCGGGGTGTAGAAAAAAAGGCGAAAAAATTATTTCACGCTATCAAATCGCATAGCAGCAGCCACGAATGGAGCCATTCCCAAATCAATAGGATGCTATTGAGCTTAGGAAATACCCAGGAAGAAGTAGAGAAGCTTCTTAAGTATGATCCTACCTTATACAGGGAGAATGCGTTTTGGGTAAATCTTGAAGAGTTCATTGATTTATTTCAATCGTTTGCCAGCGCTGGCGGTTCAGTTGAGTTAAATTTTAGTGAGGATCAGCAAGATGAGATTAATGTAATCCTCCGCATTCAAGAGTTTAATGAAGAGTACGATTGGAAAAACGAATTTGACGCTCATTGGGACCGTCTCCAGGATGACTTGGTTGAAATTAACAATCAAAGGATTGATGCAGATATTGCACTAACCTATCAGAATCGAATAGATGGCCTAATCAAAGATTTGAAATATTATGATGCTGAATCTGAGGAACTGAAGCCTCTAAATATTTTGAGCAGAGACTTCAAAAAACTCTTAGCTAAAATTGAAGATTCATTTTGGGGTTCCGTTGAGTTTGTTCTTGACGAGGATTTGCAATTATCATAATTATCCAAATAAAAAAGCAGAAACTATGAATGAACATAATTTTTCAGGTCTAGGAAAATCAAATAGTGGCAACAAAGGTGGGGGGGGTGGTTTTATTGCTACTGCGGTACAAGTGGTCACATCAATTTTTCCATCAGTTATCAATATGTTTGGCCAGCAGGTATCACCGCAAGAACAAGCTCAAAAAGCTGGTGTTTGGGGCAATATGCTCCAGGAGTTTTTATTGAATCCAAACATGCCAGGTGAAGTACTCGGCCGGACATGGAAAGATCAGCTCCCATTCCGACAAAGCAGTACAAAATCTCGTTTTGTGAGCAACAATCTCACTGGAAAATCGAGGAATTTTATTATCGGTCATCTGATAGAAAAAATAAACGATGAATTTGTGAAAGCTGGCCTGCCAACGATTTCCAAAGACCGGATAATGGCCAACTTCAATGAAGGTAAAAGACTACTTCCAGAAGTGAGCGACATTTTACCGGGAAGCAATAACAATTATCAAGGATACCTGTCGCCACAGGTGTCTGATTCTGGCTATCAAAACAATTATGGTTATGATCAGTATGATCCAAGGCAGCGGGCACTACAATCGCAAATTCGTCCGGCTAACGCGAGTATAGGAAGTATGCCGGTTGTATTATTAATTGGCGCTACGATAATTGGCGGCTATTTGTTTTTAAATAAAACTAAGAAATCATGACTGAAAATATAAATGGGCTGGGTTATTATCCCCCGGATACAGTTGAAGACTTTGCAGATCCTTCGTACAATATTGATTTAAATATTCCCGATGCACCAAAAAATGGTAATGGATTATTTGAAATACTGGCCTCAACAAAAAAAACTCGAAGAAGTGGCCCTGGCATTTTTGATATCCTGAATGTCGCTAAAACTCCAAGAAGAGGCCCTGGCATTTTTGATATTGTGAACGCAAAAAAAACTCCGAGAAGCAAGAGTATATTTTCTATTTTGGATTCGGCCGAAAAAGTGAAAAAGGTATTGCCGGAAGCGAACGATATAGTACCAAATATTTTTGATATTGAGAGTGATCCGGTAGTTTCTGACCAAGATAGTAGTACAGATCAATCAGGAACTTTGGTTGAGCCGGTTTCTGATCCTCTTTCTGAGCAGACGGTGGAAGAACCATTGCAATCGCAAATTAGTTCGGTCAACGCAAGTGCAGGAAGCAGTACACCAATGCTATTATTAATCGCTGCGGCACTTGCGGCATACTTTTTCCAAAATAATTCTGAGAATAACGAGAATGATTCTAAGAATCGTGAGAAAAACCGCTAAAAACCATGTTTTAGGACTCCCTCCCAGTGTCTATAACCCATATGGCTACCATTAACTCCAAGCATAGGCCAAAGATAAAAAAAGTATATCATGATTGGGGCACTTGTCGTATGTACTTATGAATTGAGGAAATTTTAGTTACCTTTAAAAAGAAGTCCACTTTACACTTGTTGGCATGTACTTAAAACTGGCTGATGCTTAAACT
>JAJRQT010000150.1 GCA_024280115.1 Bacteroidota bacterium
GAATCTCTGACCGTTAATAGCCTGAATATCTGCATTTTAACTGAAAAAACCTAATAAATAGCGAAAAGATTCACATAAAAAATTGACCTTAATTTATTGATAATCTTTTAGTTACATGATTTAAAAGAGACACTATTTAATGGGAATAAGGTTCAACTTATGAATAACTTGACGGGAGACACAAGTGTACAAGGAATTATTAATACCGGCGATACCCATGAAGTGAAAATTGCCAGCAATAAAACTGGCACAGCAATCAGGATAAAAGGTGATACTCCTGTGAGTATGTTTTACTTATGGATATGGAAGTTGGCATTTTGCCCTGAGCCGATAATTGATATTCAGGTGGCCCCCACGGATTCATTTTCATGGCAAAATGAATATGAATTCACGGCACCTTAAATGAGCAAAACGCAACAGGGCTTCCTTTTCTTTCCGACAAACCAGGTGCAATTACTACAGAAAAAAATAGTTCAGTAGCACTTCCATATGTTTGGTAAAAGATTAAATAAAACTCAGAAAAAGCACCTAAAATCCATGAAATGAAGTCGCAGTAGTGCTGATGCCAGTCACCCGAAAACCGCACCCGACACCCGACACCCGACACCCGAAAGATGAAGGAGCAAAATACTTACCTGCAAGTTGGTACCATAAATATCTTAACTAAAAATGTAAAGGGCCTCCTTTGATAAACCAGGAATAAAAAGCATTAAAAATCCATGACTCGCCTGCCAACAAGAAAGGAATAAAAATTACTTACACAAATGCGTAAAAAGATCAGGAACATTACTGTATCAAAGTGTAGAAAAAGCACCTAAAATCCATGAAATGAAGTAGCAATATTACCGATACCAGTCACCCGAAAACCGCACCCGACACCCGACACCCGAAAGGTGAAAACGTAAACGTTGAAATTTTTCAAATAGTAGGTGGAATTCGCTAAGGGACCTCTACTATTTATTTTATATCAGATAAATTGAATGTATAAAGAGAACCCGCTTGCATTTCTAATTTCTTCACTGAATTATTGTAGCGTATTGGATAACTACCACTTTTATTCGCTTGGATTGCAAATTTTACTAATTCTCCTTTGTCCCATTCAATATCAACAATAAATCCACCCCTCGCTCCTAAGCCGGTGACTTTTCCCGAAGGCCAGGCCTCGGGCAGCGCCGGAAGCAGATGGATCTCGCCAAGCTGGCTTTGGAGAAGCATCTCAGCAACCCCTGACACATAGCTAAAGTTGCTATCTAATATAAGGGGTGGGCAACTACCCATAAGGTTTGGATAAGTTCCTCCGCCTGTAAAACCTAATTCTGATATTGAAGGGTCAATCTGTTTAAGTAATTTCTTTATCAATACATGGGCTTTATTGCCATCCAATAACCTGGCCCACATATTAATTTTCCAGGCAAGGCTCCACCCTGTTGCCTCATCGCCACGGCGTTGCAGTGATTTTTCGCATGCTTCGGCCAATTCCGGAGTTGTTAATGGTGATATTTCACTGCCAGGATGAAGTCCGTATAATTGTGACAAGTGCCTGTGTGTCACTTCGGGTTCTTCCCAATCATGATACCACTCTTGCAATTGGCCGTATTTGCCAATTTTATATTCCGGCAGCAGGTCCAGGGCAGCATTAAGTGAATCAGCAAAATTATTATCTATATTAAGTAAAGATGCGCTTTCAATGCAATTGTTAAACAACTCTCTAACTATTGCGATATCAATAGTGCTTGCCATATCAGCCGATGCAACTTTACCATCGTTTGTGTAGAAAGAATTTTCAGGAGAAGTGGAGGGGCATGTCACCAAATTGCCATCAGGCGACATAACCATATAATCAAGTAAAAATATCGTGGCACCCTTCATTATAGGATAAGCATCTTTTTGTAGAAAATCTATGTCCTGGGTAAAAAGATAATGATCATATAAATGCTGGCACAACCAGGCTCCTGCCAATGGAAAGTTCATCCATTTGATGCTTTGCACACCAAACTTGCCAAATTCACCCGCCGGATAAGTCATTGCCCATATATCTGAGTTATGGTGTGCACACCATCCCCTGCAACCATAGTTAATCTCTGCAGTTTTTTGACCATTGATACTCATGTTTTTTATTTGCTTGAATAAGGGTTCATTAAGCTCTGATAAGTTTGTTGAGTTTCCCATCCAATAACTCATTTGCAAATTGATATTTGTTGTATAATTGTCATTCCAGGGAGGCAAAACCAAATTGCTCCATTTCCCTTGCAAATGAATAGGGATACCTCCTTCGCGGGAGGAAGATATAAACAGATAGCGGCCAAATTGAAACAGCAACTCTTCAAGGTGGGTAATCGAGTCTCCTGCATTGTACCTCCCTAATAATTCATCTGTAGGAACACCTTCAGGGATGACTGTATTCAGGTCAAATTTCATACGCTTATATAAGGAAGAATAATCGCTGATATGATCTTTTCGAATATTGTCGTATCCTTTTTGAATGGCTTTGTTTAAGTAAGAATTAGAAATTAGCCCTGGGTCTTTACCATTTAGTCCGGGAGACTTGTCGAATCCATTAAAACTTGTCCCGGCAGAAAAGTACAACTCAACCTCGCTCGAATTCCTGACATACAATATGCTATCTTGTACTACTAAATCACCATCTTTCAATAGTAATTGTAAACGGGCATCAAAATTCATCCCTTCACCTGTAAGACTATCATACTGTATCGGATTGTCTGGGAATCGTAAGGGATTGGCAATTTTAGGACATTTACCAGACAAAATAATCGTCTTATTGTCTGCGATTTTCACCGAATGTTTTAATAAACTTGATAAGCCTACGCTAAAAGAGAGCTGCCCCGGTTCTTTAGATTTAAATTTTATAACCATAACCTGGTCAGGGTTACTAATGAGCGCTTCCCTGGTAAACTCTCCTTTTTCTGTTTTATATCGAACATTTGAGAGTGCATTTTCTATGTCCAAATCCCGATAATATGTATAAACGGAATCCCCCGTTTCATAATTTAGCAATAGATTTGCCATAGGAGCGTAAGGTGCACACTTTGCCCCTTGCATATTCAAACTAAGCTCATCTGCTTTTTCATATTCTCCATTAAAAATAGCCTGACGGACTAAAGGCAAATACTCCTTTGCCTCGGGATTATTGTTGTCTTCAGGAAAACCAGACCAAAGTGTTTCTTCGTTGAGGGTAATAATTTCTTTCTTTGTACCACCTTCAATCATGGCTGCCAGACGCCCATTTCCTAATGGCAATGCTTCATTCCATACCTTTGCCGGTTGTTTGTACCACAATTTTAACCCGGGTTCTTTTTTTTCTACGCCTGAACCACAACTATACAAATTGATTAGTATTACTAAACCGGAAATTTTAAAGACATTTAAACTCATAGTATTTATTTTTTATTAACCTTGCCCTAACCGAAACAAGCCAGGATTTAATTTGATGGATCGTTCAACCTTCACAATCCTTTCAACCTTTCCCCTTTTTTACTTTTCAGTATAATCAAGTATTACTTTTAGCGGTCTGGGTCGTTTTTGCCATTAGGCTTTTACTTTTACAATTTGAAAACAATATCCTTCTCCCTTTCTTTTGGGGTGACTTTCAAATCTGATATTTTACCATTTTTGTATTTAACTTCAATAATCGTATTCTTCGGGGCGTGTAATTTAAATTCAACATCCCAGTCTTTTGGCCATGCAGGCAAAAGATAAATTTTGTCCCCATCAGTTTGCAAGACTAATGACTGCACAGCTTTCACAAGAACACCACCATGGTCCTGGTCAGGTGTCCAGTCAAAATTTGGCCCCCAGAAAGCCGGGAACCGCACTGTTGCATCTTTTCCTCTTGCCCTATTTACAATGACTTTTTTAGCTTTCTCCGTTTCGCCGAGATAGGCATAGAAGATATCTTCCTGGTTCCACCCCCCTGAAATAAATTCCGAACGGTTTTTCATAGCTTCAATGCCATACGCAATATTTGGATTACCTATTCCATACAAACGAAATGGATATACAGAATACATCTCCGGGCTCTCAACATTCATAAAAACATCATATCGTTCGGCAGGAGCAAGCATTTTTATATCATCGACCTCACGCAAAGGGATTTCAGGTAGTTTACTATATAAATCATTCCAGAATTTTCGCTCATCCATGCTCGTCAATTCGCTATTGATTTTTGATAAGCGGCTGAGGGTTGCATACAAGCCGGCTAACTCAGGCATAGGATTGGTACAGTCCCACCAGGTTTCTAACGCTTGCGATGGGTACATCACTAATTTACCTTGTTGGTTGGTTTTATAATGCCGGTCAAAGAAAGTCAAAACCTCATGTGCAAAAGGCAATACCCTATTCGACAAAAATTCCTGATCCTCGGTATATGCGTAATAATCAAGCATTAGGTGAAGAAGCTCCAAGCCAGACACCCATTCGTATTTATGGAAACCGCTTGTTTGCAGCTTGTCAGTTCTTTCCTGGAAATTAGAATCCCAGCCATATGTTTCCATAGGCACTCCTCCCCATATATAAATTTCTTCATTAATAAATAATCCTTCATGCCCAAAATAAAGCTCCGTACGCTCTCTGAAAAACTCTGACAAATCATCTAAATAAAACTTAAAAAGTGGTTTCATCATTTCAAAATCTCCCGAGGCACACATACTGATATATGGCAATCTTGTATTTTGCCACCAGTAGGCAGGCCCCCACCTACGATAATCGGCTCCTCCTGGTTTATCAGGATGGGCAACTGTGAAAATTGAACCATTAAATTTTATCGGATAATTCCCCCTTGCGGCACACGCTGAAATAAAACGTTGCAAAGAATATCCTTGACTCACAAAAAAAGCATCATCATCTGCAGGACTATTGCCACTTTCACCATTTTCAGAAATATGAATCCAGCTTCTATTCCAAAATTCCGACCACCACTTTTTATGATTTCTCCACCGCTCATCATGATTAACTTGAGCTGTCTTAGCAATACTTTTTTCCATATCTTCCAACCACTCATCAGGTGATGAAGGTTGGTTTGTCAACACATGCACCTTTAAATAATGTTTTTTTGCGTTTGACAATTTAAGCGTTTTATCATTGGCGGGTGAAGCATTTTCAGCTTCAATAATTGCCCCAAATGTCCGGTGCAACAACGGATCCTTAATCATTATCTCATCAAACCCCTGATGTATTGCAGTAATCTCCGGACCTATAGATTTTATATTGTGATGAAACCAGCCAATCTGGTTTTTTTGATTTTTCAATATCTGGTCAGGTTCAATAATTACAGGTTCTTTTAAGCCATTCTCACTTAAGGCATGAAACATGATATCACCATGGCTAATCGATTCAAGTGGGTATTCTTTATTCCTCCACATTTCATTTATTGCCACAACTCCAACCTTGTCTTTTGAGTCGATATCGATATTTACCACAGGATGGTTCGCATCCACCCACAAGAGGACTTTCACGGCTTCCGCATCCTCACCAAATTGGATTTTTACAGAACCATCTGCAAGGTGAAGGACCTGTTGGTTGAATGCGGGCAAACTATCTTTTTCAGGATTCAGTTTAATTCTAACTTTCCCGACTTTAAGTAAGCGTGCATTGTCTCCCCATGAATCAGTTTTTGATATGTAGAAACAAATATCTCCTGATTTTTCCACCCACACGTTGAGTCCAATATCACCATTTCCTAAGGGCATAGATCCAAGACAATCTTTGCTTGGAGAGTCCCAAACTACATTATATTTATTTAGTTGATTTAATACGCCTGTTGGTTGATCAAGCTTCTGCTGGCAACCAGGTATTAGGAATATAATCAAAAATATTATAGAAAATTCCCTACCGGTATAGTTAAAGTTTTCCATGAAAAATTATTTATATATATTAGTTTTATTTTGGCACTATTAATTCCAATTCTTTCTCGGAGGAATTACCAAACCTTCGGGTTCAGCATAAATCCCAAATTCAGATATTGCAGGACAAACCGGCCCTTTTAAGCGAATTCTTATTTTTTTGGTAGTTATCCTATCGTCCGATCTCCAAATGCGGCGCAAGCCAATTGCTTCACCACTGGCGAATTCAACCCATTCACCATCCTCCAACTTATCGAAAGCCCAGGTGTAAACCCGCTGCCCAAGTTGCGTGTATTCGCGAAGGTCGATTACATTGAAAATAGTAGTCTCGTTGAAAGAAACAGTGAAACTAACATCATTTACGCCATCGTTGGTTGACCAATAAGTGGCTTTGTTGTTGTCCGTTAAATTTTCAGTTGAATACTCTTTACTTCTCCCCCTTGTATCCGATGCCTCAATTTTTGCATTCTCAGCAAGATTTATTTCAAAAATATTCTCAAAAATCTGGCTGAATTCTGTGAGGGCTTTTAAATCATTTTCATGGATCAAACCACGTTTATCGGGAGGCAAATTTAAGTTTAATGTTGCTCCATGTCCCACCGATTCATAATACATCCTTAGTATATATTCTCCACTTTTTACCAAACTGTCTTCTTCTTCAAGATAAAACCAACTTGGTCGAATTGACACGTCAGTCTCTGCCGGAATCCAATATTTCCCATCAATTTGCCCTGTATAATTATATTCTGGAAGTATGCTCCCGGGCGCAGGAGGTTTTTCATTTCTTGAAATTGGTGTAAATCTGGCCCAGCAAGGATCTCCGGCATGGCCTTCTTCATTTCCTACCCATCGGGTGCCGGGGCCAACATCACTAAAGATGTATAGTTTTGGTTGCAGGTCATAGGCAATTTGCCATGTGTTCTCCCAATCATAGTAGGTAGAGTTATCAATTTTCCTGACTTCATTAGCTCCTCCATAATAGCCACTTCCTCTGTTTGCACCATCGCACCATAAGGTAAATATATCGCCATAATTGGTTAACAATTCTTTCAATTGATTCCGATAGTATTGTATATATTCAGGTTTCCCATAATCTGCATGGTTGCGATCCCATGGCGACATATAAATACCGAAAGCCAGCCCTTGCCTTTTACATGCCTCAGCAATCTCTTTTACGACATCTCCTTTTCCATTTTTCCATGGGCTGTTCTTTACTGAATGTTCTGTGTATTTCGAAGGCCACAAGCAAAAACCATCGTGATGTTTTGCAGTAAGGATTACTCCTCTCATTCCTCCTTTTTTCACTGCTCCTACAATCTGGTCAGCATCAAATTCGCTTGGATTAAATAATTCTGGGCTTTCAGCGCCTGAGCCCCACTGGCTACCTGTGAATGTATTAAGTGTAAAATGCAAAAATGCATAATATTCGATATCCTGAACATTCAATTGACGTTCATCCGGAACAGGCCCAAATGGTTCGGGAGGTAAAACTTTTGAGCATCCAAAATTGAGGGCTATCAAAAGAGTAATCAGGCAGGTAAGAATCCAGGATTTCCCCCACCAATTGTTACGGCTATGTTTAATACTATTAAAAAAATTCATTACTGTTATACTTATATTTAGAGATTGAACAATGATTTTAAACGTAGAATTCTGAAACTTTTATTTTATAAAAGGATACACTTCTTTCCACCATATTTCATATTTTTCAGATAATTTTTCAACAATATCAGGATGTTTTTCCGCAATATCATTTTCTTGTGGTATATCGTCATCGAGATTGTATAGCGCCCATTTCCCTTTTTGTGTAATAGCATAATTAAAGCCGCTATTAATCTTTGAATAATAGCCTTCTTTGCCATTTTGCACGCCATTAATAATTTTGCACTCAGCCCCGCAATTGGGGTCATCGCAGGTTTCGATGCGCACCAAGCTATATTGGTTCCATCGAACAGCTGCTTGGCAATATTTGTGCGTATCAATTGCGCCATCATTCCATCGGCCTACATGGGTAAAAAGAACCCGATCTGGCCATGGTGCCTTTGGAGATTGAAGCAGAGGTACTAAGCTTGTTCCATCTAACTTTCTTGCGGTTTCAACAGGGATTTTAGCGCCGGCTATTTCTGCCAAGGTGGGAAAAATATCGACATGGGCTGTAAGCGCATCAACATTTGCAGGCTGAAGTGTTTTGGCCAACGCCAAAATGACAATGCACGTGTGCCACCATACCAGGCGGTCGTTTTTACACCACGCATATTCGCATTCCAAATATCAGAACCAAAAGTAGCTCCGTTATCATTAATTATAATTACTAATGTATTTTTATCGATATCAAATTCAACAAGTTTATCCATCAGTTTCCCAATGTTTTCATCGATACAAGAAATCATCCCAAAAAACTTATTCCCATTATATCTGTCGCTATATTTTTCAGGTACAGTTAATGGACTATGGGGAGCAAAAGTTGGAATGTGACAAAAAAATGGCTTGTCTTTATTGCTTTTTATAAACTTAATGGCTTCTTCAAATAAAATATTTGTCCGGTAGCCTTCGTGCTTTTCCCAAATACCATTTCGCGATAATTCAGGATTATTATAAATTTTATAATCATCATCTAATCTACTGGTCAATGCAACATCAAAGCCCCTGTTTTCAGGCCGATGTAATGAATCCAGGCCAAGATGCCATTTCCCAAAAAGTCCATTTATGTAGCCTGCAGATTTTAGTGTCTCGGCTAAAGTCACTACGTTCAAATCTAATTTAGCTCGATCTCTAAGCGTGTGAGAAACACCTGATTTGAATTCATGCATCCCGGAAAAAATTGCCGCCCGGGTAGGTGCACATGTCGGGCTTACCACGAAATCGGTAAAACAAACGCTTTCTTGCTTGAACTGGTCCATGAATGGCGTTTTCAGTACTGGATTGCCATGATTACTTAAATCTCCATATCCTTGATCGTCAGTAAGGATAAATATAATATTTGGCTTTTTATTAGCAATTGTTCCTTCTTGATCCCCGGAAATACATCCGCTAAAAAAAATGGATAAATAAACTAAAAAAATAGGGCCCTTTACAATGCCTTTCATTTTATTATACATTCATATATCTAAATTAAATATACCAGTTTATAAAAATAAATTCATGCCCGCATACCTGAGGAAGCAGAGAAAAATAGTGTTTTTTGGAGCGTATATTTATTATTTATCAAGCAAACAAAAGGACCCTCTCTTATGAATGAGTTTATGATATGCATCATTTCTTCCCCAACAACTGTGAAAAATTATATCGGTTTTATTTTTGGGTAATTAATATAACACAAGACATTCCCTGAATTTATCCATACATAAATTCAGTTATTTTGGAAACCAATAGAACTCCAGATAAAAATGCTTTAAGCAATCCCGGTTTGCCAGAAGACAAACCGGGAGTCCTCCGTTTTATTCAATAAAGATCTATAGTTATATTAAGATCAGGCATTCAACCTTTTTCCTTAACCCAATTTTATATATTACCACCCAGGGTTCTGTTTCAAATTGGGGTTTGCCAAAATCTCAGCATAAGGAATAGGCATCAGGTACATATATTCTTCAAATTTTGGTTCGAAAATATCTATTTCAACCGGAGTATATACAAATGTCCCATCCGGCTGCGGCATAATTTGCATTCCATGGAATTTAGAACCTGAAAGCCTTGATTGCGCTTCCTTCCAGCGACGAAGGTCCCAGTACCTGTGCCCTTCAAATGCCAGTTCCACATATCGTTCATTATGGATAAAATCACGCATTTCATCTTTTGACAATCCTGTAGGAACTGTTCCTGTAATTCCTGCCCGATCCCAGATTTGCTGAATTACATCGATTATTGAAGCATCAGGCCCTGAAGCTTCATTTTTTGCCTCCGCATACATTAATAAGATATCTGTATAACGCATAAAAGCAAATGGTGTATCATCATCCCTGAACCCCCAATAATTATCCGGTAAATTTTCTTTAATATTTTTTCGGCAAAAATAGGCGGTGTTTGTCGTCCATTGGTTAATCCCCATTCCATTTGTAGCGTCTCCAATGAATGTATTCACGGTCATTCCCATATAATCAGTGCCGTTAAAAACAACAGAAGCATAAAACCTGGGATCCCTTCCAGTATATGGATCCTGAGGATTATAACCAGAGCCTGGATCTGAAATTTCTTTTCCATCGGCCATAGGGAATGCATCAACAAATTCCTGTACCGGGTAACTATAGCCTGCATCGCCCCGGGCCAACCCTAAAGGTAAATAACCGGTTGACCTTCCATGATCGTATTTATAACCCGGCTTGTTACTTGCAAGCTTATACTCTTTCTTGAAGATCAATTCACTATTATTTTTGCTTAGCAATACCTCGCTAAATTCAGGATGCAAACTATAGGCATCAAGACTAATAACCTCTTTTGCAGCTTTTTCAGCATCAGCCCACCGCTGATTATCTGCACCTGTATTAAACTGCGGACTGGCATAATAAAGCAATGATTTGGCTTTAAAAGCAAGTGCGGCGCCCTGGCTAGCTTTTCCATTGCCAACACTAATAACATCATTTGCTTCAAATAACTGCGCTGCCTGATCAAATTCATCAATTATAAATTTGAAACATTCATCAATCGAATTTCTTGATGGAAATATATCTTCATCATCTATTCTTTGTGGAACTGTGATTAGGGGTACACCTCCACATCGTTTAACCAATTCGAAATAATGAAATGCCCTGATAAACTTAACTTCTGCAGTCAAAATATCAATTTTAGCCCCATTTAAATCTGAAGTTTCCATATTTTCAAAGAACTCATTGCACTTTCTTATTTCTTTATACATTTGCCAGTAATGCATGTCATTTATGTCGGTCTCTACTGTCCATATTCCTGGCAGCATCAAACTATTGGGTAAAAAATTCGGGTACGAACTTCTTCCCTCATCAGCAATGTTATCCATTACCCTGAATCCTCCTGAATATGTATCTTGCCAACCTCTAAGGTTGTAATAAATATCAGACACATAGGCTTCAATATAGGCTTCATCCTGCCAAACAAGATCTGAAGATAATCCACTTAAGTCATTTTTGTCTAACACATCATTACATGAATATGACAATGGAATCATGCAAATAAATAATATCAAATATTTATATGTTTTCATTTTCTTTTATTTAGAATGTTAAGTTAAGCCCAATGTTGAAATTCTTGAGTTGCGGATAATATCCGCCTCCGGTAGTATAGTTATTTTGAGCATTAGCATTTACATTGTATTGTCCGCTACCACTACCTACCTCAGGGTCAAAAATTTTGAGCTTATCAATTGTGAATATGTTATATCCAGTAACAAATAGTCTTAGTTTTTCAATATTAAGTTTTTTAAGAAATGCATTATTTATGCTATAGCCAATTTCTGCTGATTTAAGCCTCACATAACTTCCATCTCTTAGCCAGTAATCAGAATCACGATCATTGTTAATATTATTTCCCCTCCATGCACGTGGATATTCGGCGCCCGTATTATCCTGAGACCAGGCATCTAACTGATATGCGAAGAAGTTATTGCCGCCAATTTGATACATGGTACGTGCGGCGCCACTCAACATTATCTTTCTTTTGGATGCTCCCTGAAGCAATGCCCTCATGTCAAAATTTTTCCAATTCAATGTAAAATTTAACCCATACATAATTTGTGGCATATACGATTCTAATGAAATGACATCCAAGTCATTTTCATCGATTATTTTATCACCATTTCTATCCACGTATTTAATATCACCGGCACCTACCTGGGTATTTCCAAATTGCGGATAATAATTTTGTGCCTCTTCATCTGTCTGGAATAACCCATCTGTTTTTAAGCCGACATAAAAATCAAGTGGTTTACCTTCTCTGATGAGGTGGGGCAATTGGTTCTCAGGATCATCAATTCTAATCACGTTATTAACAGAATGAGTAAAATTGGCATCAATTGAGTATTGCAATTTTCCTATCCTGTTGATATGAGATAAACTCATCTCAAATCCTTTTAATTCTACTTCAGCATAGTTGGAAGGAGGAATCTCTGCACCAAAAGTTGCCGGTGTGGAAATTGTTTTTCTCGCTAAAATATCTGAAGTATTTTTCTTAAAATAAGCAACATCAAAACCTAACAACCCATTCCAGAATGTTGCTTCTAAACCAATATCAAAAGATGCTACTTTTTCCCAGGTAATTGTTTTGTTTGGTTCAACCTTTTTCTTCAATCCAGGAGTGATTTGGTTATCCATTAATGCGCCAAAGCCTAAACTGTACTGTTCTAAATACGCATATTGACCTGCCCCTGCATCTGTACCAAGATTTGCATACGATGCGCGTAATTTTAAATTATCTATAAAATCAACATTATCCTTTAGGAAGCCTTCCTCAGAAATCCTCCAACCTACAGAATATGACGGGAAGAATCCCCAACGAGTATCTTCCGGAAAAAGAACAGATGCATCATTCCTTGCAGAAACTTCAGCCAGATATTTATCATTATAAACATACGAGATTCTACCTATGTAGCTCATATATCCAATTTCACTAGAATATCCATTATTGTTCATTTTTTCAGGGTCACCGGCAAATATTTCCTGGATAATATCAGAAATATAACCTTCTCTAAAAGCGTTCAAATTTTTGCTGTCGTATTCACGCTGTTCGTATATGGCAAGAGCATTAATTTTATGTTTTCCAAAAGTTCTATCATAATTTAAGCCTCCATTAAGGGTGTATCCTTTATAGTTAATGTAATCTTCATTGAGGCTTGTAGCTCCACCAGAATATTCCGTAACATTAGTTGCCATTCCGTTTTCATCGGGGATATAAACAAGATAAGGTTTTCTGAATTTCTTAACTAACGTGTTTGATTCGTTATATGCATATGAAAAATTAGCTGATAATCCTTCAATAAAATTGAGTTTTTGCACTGCTTTGAACCTGGCATTAATAACAGATGTCCTTCTTTCCTGCAAACCACCATTTTTGGATTCCTCCAAGGCATTAGGTCCATTAATCTTCAGTGGTTTCCCATTGACGTCATATGCCCTTAGCACCGGTGCTGCACGTATCATATGCGCGAAGACGGTTCCATCTCCATAAGAAGGCGTATTGTCATTTTCAATTCGGCCATCAATATCCACCAATATTTTAAGATTATCTGTTATCATAGCGTCAACATTTGAGCGCAAATTATACCTCTTAAATGATGAGTTGGGAATCAATCCATCCTGAGATAAATACCCGGTTGAGAAAAAATATTTTACATTTTCAGAACCGCCATTTATATTCATGTTATGTTGGGTTTTAATAGGATTATCTTTAAAAACTAAATCATAGAAATCCGTATCAATTTCTCCAGACTTAAACTCTTGCATTTGTTGATCAGTATAGAATTTACCGGCATGAGCAGGATCATTAGGATCAATCCCCATGTTCAAATATGCCTGGTTATTTACATCGGCATATTGATAAGAGTTTAATAAATCAGGATAGCGGGTCACTTGCTGAATGCCAGTGTATCCATTGTACGAGAATTTTGGTTTACCTGAAGCCCCACGCTTTGTTGTAACTAAAATAACTCCATTTCCGCCTTTTACACCATAGATAGCTGCGCTGGCTCCATCTTTCAGGATATTAATTGATTCTATTTCATTCGGATCCAACTGCGAATATGGCCGTATTATGCCATCCACAACTACTAATGCAGCATTGTTTTGGAGCGTACCCATGCCGCGAATCTGGATCTGTGCTCCGGTACCTGGTTTTCCTCCCGGTGTGACCGCAATAACGCCAGATGCGAGTCCGACAATAGCATCATTAAGATTTGAAACAGGAGCATTCGCAAGATCATCTGATTTTACCGTAGAAATTGCACCGGTATTGTGTATCTTCTTTTTAACACCATAGCCTATTACCACAATTTCCTCCAGGGCCGTCAAGTCAGGAACCAGGACCATGTCAATTACGGTTTTAGTCCCAACAGCTACTTCTTCTGTTGTAAATCCCACCGAACTAAAAACTAATACAGATTCTTCTGACGGTACATCCAACTTATAATAACCCTTTAAATCTGTAACGGTTCCCTGAGAAGTGCCTTTTATAATCACGTTTACCCCCGGAAGACCTTCGCTATCTTCGGCTGAATTGATTTTTCCTGTGACAGTGATGCCCTGAATGATTATCTCCAGGGGTGCTTCCCGATTGGCCTTTTTATCTTTCTTTGTTATATGAATGTTAT
This sequence comes from Bacteroidota bacterium, assembly GCA_024280115.1. Classification (GTDB taxonomy): domain Bacteria; phylum Bacteroidota; class Bacteroidia; order Cytophagales; family Cyclobacteriaceae; genus JAAUQL01. The sequence goes on from JAJRQT010000150.1 coordinate 14,125, forward strand.
TGTTCACTTGCTTAAATCTCAAGCCAGTTTGCTTCGAGATTTCCAATAAAACATCAGCAACGCTAACATTATTGAATTTGCCTGAAAATCGAAATTCTCGATCCATATCTTTATTTTCATATGAAAATTCATAATCCGTCTTTGCTTCAATATCTTTAAAGACGTGCATGAGGTCTGCATTTTGAATATTTAGCTTTATCGAGGCATCCTTCACGCTTTTTATTTCCTGCGCATTCAACCCACTTGCATAAATGACACTTATCATCAAGCAGTTGATAATCATTGCCTGAAATGTTCTCTTTGACATTTTTATTAAAATTTGTCGTAGTAAATTAAAATCCATAACTTTAAAGTGTTTTTATTAATAGAAAAAATTTAAGTTTTCAGCCTATGTGATGCAGCAACATCTCATAGGCTCTTTTTTTTAAGGTTTTTTACTCTTTCATGGGCATATTATTTAGTTTTTAAAATTTATTAATACTTTTTCACCAGCAATTTTATAATCGAAATCATACACAAAAGAAATTCCTTGCAGGATTTCATCCAGCGACTCGTTCTTGAAATTAGATGTGTATTGAATTCGATTCTTTGGCCCGACAACTACCTTTAACTCTACTCCATACCAGTCTTCTAACTTCTCAATTATCTCCGGGAATGAGGAATTTTTAAACACAAGAATACCATCTTTCCAGCCAGCTTTGTCTAAATAATTAAATTCTTGTACTATCAGTTCACCTTGCTGATTAATAATGGCAGATTTACCTGGTTTCAGAGTTACCGATTTAGAAAAAGAATTTTCCACATTTACCATTCCTGATACCAATGATACTTCAACGTAACTATCACTTTTACTATTTACATTGAAACTGGTACCCAATGCCGTTGTAGAAACTCCCTTGGAGATCACTATAAAGGGTTTACTTGTATCTTTTTTAACTTCAAAAAATGCCTCTCCCTCCAATTCTATAATTCTTTCTTTACCAATGAATGGAGCTTTATACCTTATTTTACTTAAGGAGTTCAATATAACTTTTGTTCCATCAGGTAAATAGGTTGTTAGTTTCTGTCCTTTTGGGTTTTTCTTTATATTTTCATTATATACTAACTTTTCCGTAAAATCCCATCGAATATCAACTAGATAATAAACAGTCGCGGCTAAAGTAATAATCATGATTAACACTGCGGCAATTTTACGCCAATAGAAACTATTGCTATTTTTATTACTATCAATTATGCCTGAATCAATTTCGTTTGATTTTTTATCTTCTATATGTTGCCTGGCGCCAATTAAATTTGTCTGATTACTATTTTTTCTATTGAATCCGTCAATCTTGTTCCATAAATCCAATTTTTCCCCTGGTGTCAATTCATCTCTTCTGAAATCAAGATTTAACAGTAATATTCGCGCTTCCATGAAAGCTTGTTTTTTCTCCGGATGAGAAAGAATCCAACCTTCCCAATAAGCATCCAAACTTTTGTCACCTGTTTTAATCCAATTTATGAACTTTTCGTCTTTAATAAAGTCTTCTGTTGAATAATCCTTATAATTCATTTTTAATAACTTTTAATATTCAAAAGTTTTGAACATGCTTTATAAGTAAGAAGGAGGAATTGAGAGATTCTTCCCAAAGAAATATTTTTTTATTGAAAAAATTTCATGAAGTCGCTGAGAATCATGATTTTATAGAAAAAGGATTAATGTAATATGACATTCATCGGATTCTGAATCTTTAAAGCTCCGCTTCAACAGGAGTATTTGTCAGATGGCTGTATTTAAAAAATTACATGAGAGTTATCATGCATTAACAATATTTCATTTCTAATTTTATTGTATCAGTAACTTCTCTCTATAGTTAAAAAACAATTTTATAAAGGTAATACCAAATATTTCCAACGAACGACATGTATAAAATAAGGATAATGCACTCATCTTTTAGTCTTTGTATAGCAGTGGAAAGTAATTTATACATGGAGTTTTTATTCAATGACATTAGTTCAGAAATTTCTGTATAGCTCAAATTTTCGTAATAACGCAAGAATAAAATTTCTTTTTGTCTATGGCTTAGGTTCGTAATTGCCTTTTCCAACCTTGTCCGTAATAGTTGTTGCGATTCCTCTAAAATAATTTTAGATTCAATTGATAACTCAAAACCCATACTCTCAGATTGCTGATTCTGTCCTTCTTGATACTTAATTTTTTGAATTAATTCTCTTCTAAATATTGTAAAAACATAATATTTTAAAGAACTTTTAATATTTATACTCTTTTTCTTTTCCCAAATAATTTTGAATACCTCCTGAATGCTGTCTTTGACTATTTCACGATCCTTGCAAATCTTCCTTCCGTAGTTGAACAAGAAATCCGAATATTTTGTGTACAATAAATGAAAGGATTGATGGTCGCCATGCTGAACAGCATTCCATAATACTTCTTCATCCAACCTACTTCGAAACTGAGGATTATCCATTTTCTTTACTGAAATTACGAATTCTTCGCAATTTCCATTCTTTCAAAAGTAATAATATTTATTAAACAGTTAAGATTCCATAAATTATAATTTCAGAGCTTCTGAATCATCAAAAGTAAATGAGAGAAAGTCAATTTCTTATTATTACACGTTCAGACTACAAAGTGATTATTTCTTCTCTAACATAATCAAGAAGGTTTTTACTCATAGTGACAAATTAAATGAAAATAGTTGCTCAATATAGAACAAAATTAACTCAATATAATTCACCTATCAGAAAGTAATGTGTGTATAAATTTGTGTATGTTTTTGTGTATAAAAAAAAGGCAACACCCTGATTAAAAAGATGTTACCTTTTTTGTTAGCGGTCTGGACGAGACTCGAACTCGCGACCTCCTGCGTGACAGGCAGGCATTCTAACCAACTGAACTACCAAACCGTATTGCTGTTTCCTTACGAAAAGCGATGCAAATGTATAGGCTTATTTATTTCAATGCAACATTTCAATCGATTAAATTTTACCTTTTCAGCAACCACAACAATTGATGGCTTTCTGAATTACATTATAATCTAATTCCAATAAATATATTGACTCAAATGATAAATGTTTTACTTTTGCTTTGTAAATTAACGAACCAATGCTTTTAGATTTTGAGATACCAATAGTCGAATTGGAAGAGAAAATATCCGATATGAAAACCCTTGCCCAGCAAAATGATGTTGATGTTGCTGACGCAGTGAAATCCCTTGAAGAAAAACTACAGAAGTTAAAGGAAGAAACTTATAGCAATCTTACCCGCTGGCAACGAGTTCAACTATCGAGGCATCAGGATCGCCCATATACTCTGGACTACATTTATGAACTTACGGATGATTTTATCGAATTGCACGGCGATAGAAATATAGCCGATGATAAAGCCATGATTGGAGGATTTGGTACTGTAGATGGCCAAACGATTATGTTCGTAGGACAGCAAAAAGGGCGCAACACCAAGCAACGACAAGAACGAAATTTTGGAATGGCCAACCCTGAGGGATACAGAAAAGCCCTCCGGCTATTTAGGCTCGCCGAAAAATTCAATAAACCAATTGTAACATTGATCGATACTCCAGGGGCTTATCCGGGACTGGAAGCCGAATCCCGTGGTCAGGCTGAAGCCATCGCACGGAATCTTAGAGAAATGGCCGTGTTGAAAGTTCCGGTGATTTGTGTGATTATTGGAGAGGGTGCATCCGGCGGAGCGATAGGTATAGGTGTCGGAGACAAAGTTTATATGCTTGAAAATACATGGTATTCTGTAATATCTCCGGAATCCTGCTCTTCAATCTTATGGAGAAGCTGGGATTTTAAAGAACAGGCTGCTGAAGCGCTCAAACTCACTGCTATGGACATGACCGGTTTTGGGTTGGTTGATGGCATCATCAAAGAGCCTTTGGGAGGTTCCCATACTAATTTGAAATGGCAGGCCAGTGAAATCAAAAAAACAATATTGAAGAGCATTAAAGAATTGCAGGCTTTGACCGTAGAAAAAATGATTGAAAATCGAATTGACAAATTCTGTAACATGGGAGTTGTAAAAAGCTAATTCAATTTCTACAAAATAATATTTTAACCACCATGGCTATATTTGTTTTGGTGGTTTTTTAATTTTCACATATACAATTCAACTAAATTCTTATATGAATTTACACATTATCAATACTGGGCAATTTAAACTTGACGGAGGTGCAATGTTTGGCGTTGTTCCCAAAGCGATATGGAATAAAACCAATCCATCTGATGAATACAACATGTGTACCTGGGCCATGAGATGTCTTCTCATAGAAGATGGAAATAAATTGATATTAATTGACAATGGGATAGGTGATAAACAGGATGAAAACTTTTTCAGACACTTTTATATGCATGGTGATTATAGTCTTGAAGGCTCACTCAAAAATGTCGAATTCTCCTTCGATGACATCACAGATGTATTCCTGACACACCTTCATTTTGACCATTGTGGGGGGGGGACTAAATGGAAAAACAGCTATCAAGAATTTGCAGAAACGGTATTTCCCAATGCTACATATTGGAGCAACAATGATCACTGGAAATGGGCAACAGAACCCAATCCCCGTGAAAAAGCCAGCTTTCTAATGGAAAATTTATTACCAATGCAGGAGAGTGGCCAGCTGAAAATGATAGATCCAAATGAAGAAAGTCCTTTCGACCAGTTTGATTTACTCTATGTAGATGGTCATACCGATAAAATGATGATTCCGCATATCAAATACAAAGATAAAACCATCGTATTTGCGGCGGACCTCCTACCCTCTACCGGCCACATTCCCCTACCCTACGTGATGAGCTATGATACGAGACCTTTATTGACATTAAAAGAAAAAGCCAATTTTCTCCATAAGGCAACTGAAGAACAATACATCATATTTTTTGAACATGATTCGGTAAATGAATGCTGCACCTTGAAAATGACTGAAAAGGGCCCACGACTGGATCGTACATTTGCATTAGATGAAATATTATAATGAAACCGGCATGCCTGCCTGTCGGCAGACAGGGCCGGAGCAAATTATGGATCTGCCGGGGAGGCAGGCACGATAAGAGATGATTATAGGATCCGGCAAATCGGAGATTTTAAAATTTTAAACAAATGAAAAAGATAGGCATTTCGCTTTCTGGAGGTGGTTCGAGAGGGATTGTACATATCGGTATATTAAAAGCAATTGACGAAGCAGGTATAAAAATCAGCATGATAAGCGGTACGAGCGCCGGAGCAATTGTGGGCGCTTTCTATTGCAGCGGTTATTCTCCGGACATGATCCTGGATATTATAAGGGAGACAAAACTATTTAAATTTGTTCGTCCAGCTGTTAGTTTTTCCGGTTTATTGAAACTTGAAACCATCACTCCCATTTTTAAAAATTACATTAAAAACGATTCTTTTGATGCCCTCAATATTCCATTGGTTGTTTCAGCTACTAACGTGAGAATCGGGAACACGACATTTTTACATGAAGGTCCTTTAATTCAGTCCGTATTGGCGTCATGTGCGGTACCTGTGATATTTAAACCAATTAACCTGAATGGCGATACCTACATCGATGGTGGAATATTAAACAATTTACCCATAGAGCCATTATTTGATCATTGTGATTTGGTTATCGGTTCCAATTGCAATCCTATTGCTGATAATTATAAACCTGGTAATATGCGATCTATTCTGGAACGCACCCTGTTGATGACCTTTAATGTAAATACTATTGCAAAAAAGGGGCTATGTGATTTATTTTTAGAACCGGAAGAACTGAAAAATTATGGCGCTTTCAATTTTTCTAAAGCCAGTGAAATATTTCAGATTGGATATGAATATGGAAAGTCATCAATTGATAAAATAAAATCACTTTTATGATAATTGCTATAATAATCATTCCATTCTAAAGATTGTTTTCCCTTCATTAAATGAGATTCACAGATGAAACACATTCCAAAATTAATACTCCCTGTGCTTATAGCACTGATTTTTACAAATTGTAATGACATGAACAAACAAAATAAAATGAATATTAAAAAACCGGTTGCGGAAAAAATTACTAATGAATTGACGGCACATGGAGATGTGAGAATTGATAATTATTACTGGATGCGGTTGAGTGATGAGCAAAAAAAGGCTGCAACTCCGGATGAGCAAACTCAAAAAGCATTGGATTATCTGAATGATGAAAATGAATACCTGGATCAGATGATGGGACATACCAAAGATTTCCAGGAACACTTGTTTGATGAAATTATAGGTAGAATCAAACAAAATGATGAGAGCGTCCCCTATTTTAAAAATGGATACTGGTATTATACCAGATTCGAAAAAGACCAGGAATATCCGATATTTTGCAGAAAAAAAGAGTCTTTGGAAAATGAGGAGCAGATCATGTTGAATGTTAATGAAATGTCCAGAGGTTATGATTTTTATAATATCAATGCCTTGAGCATAAGCCCGGATAATAAATTACTCGCTTACAGCGAAGATACTTTAAGCAGGCGAATTTATACCATTCGGTTTAAAAATCTTGAGACAGGCGAGATTTTGCAAGAAAAAATAACCAATTCGCAAGGTGCGGCAGCTTGGGCAAATGATAATAAAACCGTGTTCTATACTGCTAAAAATGAGATCACCCTATTAACTGAGAAAATAAAACGCCATACGCTCGGCACAAATGAATCTGAAGATGTGGTGGTTTATTATGAAAAAGACCCTGCATTTTATATTGGAGTAAATCGCTCTAAATCCGGTAAATATATCATTATAACCAATGGCAGCACCCTGGTTTCGGATTATCATATCCTCAATGCCAACGATCCTGATGGGAAATTTGAACAATTTACACCAAGGGAAAAAGACATGTTGTATTCAATCGATCATTTTAAAAATAAATTCTATATCACTACAAATTGGGATGCTAAAAATTTCCGTTTGATGGAAACTCCGGATAACGCAACTTCAAAAGAAAACTGGAAGGAGGTAATTGCACACAGGCCGGATGTGCTTCTGGAAGGAATCGAGGTTTTTAATGATTTTCTGGTGGTTGAAGAGAGGAAAGCAGGCTTATCGTACCTTAGGTTCATAGATCAGAAAACCAGGGAAGAGCATTATCTCGATTTTAGAGAGCCTGCCTACATGGCTTATATATCTATCAATCCTGAATTTTCCAGTAAATGGTTTCGATTTGGATATTCCTCCCTGACTACACCAAATTCTATCTTTGACTACAATATGAAAACCAAAGAAAAGGTATTGAAAAAGCAACAAGAAGTTGTGGGGGGGCATAATCCTGAAGATTACAGAACTGAAAGATTATATGCTACGGCCAGGGATGGAGTTAAGGTGCCAATATCAATAGTTTATAAGAAAGGATATAAAAAAGACAGTGCAAGACCTCTGCTACTTTATGGTTATGGCTCGTACGGAAACATTATTGATCCTTCATTCAATTCGGTGCACTTAAGCTTGCTCGACAGGGGATTTGCTTTTGCAATAGCGCATATCCGTGGTGGTCAAATGCTGGGACGCCAATGGTATGAAGACGGAAAACTACTCAAAAAGAAAAATAGTTTCTATGACTTTATTGATTGTGCCAAATATTTGATCAAAGAGAAATATACGGGTAAAAGCCATATCTATGCACAGGGAGGCAGTGCCGGTGGATTATTAATGGGTGCAGTAATCAATTATGAACCCACACTCTTCAATGGCGTCATCGCCACAGTTCCCTTCGTAGATGTGGTCACCACCATGTCTGATCCCAGCATACCCCTCACAACCAATGAATATGACGAATGGGGAAATCCTGCGAATAAAAAGTACTACGACTATATGAAGACATATTCTCCTTATGACAATGTGGAATCTAAAGAATACACAAATCTATTGGTAACCACCGGGTTATTCGACTCGCAAGTTCAATATTGGGAACCGGCAAAATGGGTAGCAAATCTGCGAGCCTATAAAACTGATAAGAACTTACTTTTGCTTCATACAAATATGGATGCGGGACATGGTGGTGCTTCGGGTAGGTTTAAACGTTATAAAGAATATGCCCTCGAATATGCATTTCTATTTGATTTGGAGGGAATTACAAAATAAATTGACATACGATCAGTCAGCGATGATACCATCAATTACATTGAGTTTTTCATACCAGTCAAAAGAAAATGTCGAATCGGAATCCATCAAATATTTGATCAATACCTTCGCTTTTTCCAGGATATTATATGCGCTGACCGGATCATGATTTTCATAATATATTTGCCCTTCTTCATAAGTAATTCCGCAATCATTTTCAGGTAGTGATTATTGAATTGCTTTTCAGTTTGAAGAAACTCCAGCAATTCATCTGCACTAACCGATTTTAAAACCTTTGGTTCCAAATCAATCATACCTTCATAAACATCATCAATTTTTTTTAATGCCTCCGGCAACTTTCCTTCTCTTTTTAAACCGACAATTGCAGCCAAAAATTTTCCAAATTCCTCAACCATTCGCATTATATAATCCCGCCGTATCATGCCGATGGGTTATAAGTGTTTTTTTGTTTGATCAGCAAGTAATATTGCAGCGAGAATTTGTTCTGTTAAATCATGTCCGTAGGAATTGAGGGTATCGATGAGTTCTTTTTGCTGCTCCTGGACTTTTTTGTCTGAATCTATTATCCTCATTACTTCCCTGTATTGAGAAATTTTCAATTCATTCTCCAGCGCTTTTACTATTACGGCTTTGAATGGTTCGGCCTGGGCTTCTGCTACATCTTCGGGTAATCCGAATAATTCGAGTTCATCTATGGCGATATGCAGGATCTCTCTCCCCATTTTTTTACAGGTTTCCATCATATTTTTTGATCCTTTGGCCTCCCGAAGCGCCCAACTACTCTGATCATATTTTATTTTTTCAACCTGCTTGACTTTTTGATTGTCTACCCCGAACAGACGCTCCAAAATGATGACTGCACCTGATTTCCATGCTTCAAGGTCAAAATCAGCTTCGTTGAGCTTTTCTATCTGTTTTTGTAAAAGTTTTATTTCTTTTTTATTTGTCATATCTATACAATTTTATATATGCGGTTCTTCAACGAATGTGAGCAATATTGCAATTACTAATTTACATTAAATAAATTTAGAATCATCCTTACAATGTTTTCACCCAGGGCAATTGGGTTTAGAAAAATTTAACATCTCGTGCCTTGATCTGTGGCTCACAGACCATGGTATTTATTATTAATTCGTTTTAAACCCGATTGCCCTATACAATCACCTGATCCTCCTTCTAAATACAGGTTTGTTTCCATAAGTTAAATACCTCCATAACCACTCTACAGGTCCGAAATAATAGCGATTTAACCAATAATTACTAAATAAAAGCAACAGTGACCAGACTCCAAATACAATAAGCAATTGTTGCCACCTTTCAACAGAACCAAACATTCCAAATCCATGACCATAGAAAATTGTGGTACAAATTAGGGTCATCAGGAGATAATTTGTAAATGCCAATTTACCTACTTTGGCCAACAGTCCAAATTTAAAAAAATTACTCATCAGCATAACAATTGCCATATACCCTACCGCAACAAGTAAACTTCCGAAATAATTCCATTGCCAACCAAAAAACATCGAATACTCAACAGACCATTCTGTTGCAAAATTCTTATCAATCCCGGTTTTAATTAGCAAAAACCCAATGGGTAAAGTCGCTACCGCTAAAATGGCATAGAGCATTTTACTCCAGTTACCTTTCAGAATTCCCAGTTTATAAAAACTCATACCAATCATCATCATAGCCAGTGCCCTCCAACCATACCAAATCATGAAAACAAAGGTCTCCATTTTAAAGGTTTCCGGAATTCTCCAGGTCAATTGTTCTATAACACCTCCAGTCAGCGCAGCGATTTCACGGTCAATAGCTTCCTGTCCGGGTGCCCAGCTCTCATTCAAACTTGCAACTGCCTCCGGGGGCCACATTTCCATGGATCTTCCAAACAACCAGTAATTAAAGGAAGGTACAGAGAATATAATCAGTGCAAACACCAACAATACCCATGGAGATAATCTCCTGAATAAAAATGCTATGGCGCCACAAATGGCGTAAGTCACCAGGATATCTCCATGCCAGAACACATAGCCATGAATCAGCCCTATGATAAAAAGCCAAAATAAGCGGCGAAAATAATATTTACCAGGCGGGTATCCTTTCCGCTCAACACTTTCTGAAAATAGTAAAATCCCTGCGCCAAAAAGCATGGAAAATATGGACATGAATTTTTGATCCGCCAAAACATGACTCAAAATCCAGGTAGTTTTATTCAATCCTGTCAAATCCCCAAAAACTGATGGATTGATGTAGGCGGCAGAGATCATGGAAAAACTCTGAATATTCATGATTAAAATTCCTAATACAGCAAATCCGCGCAGAACATCAAGTGATTGAATACGATCAGGTTGTGGTAAAAGAGGTGCTTTATTCATCTCACTTCGGAAAATTAAGAGTATTGATATTTGAGAGTTTTATTAACTGGGATATTAATACCCCCATGGCAATCGGGTTTAGAAAAATTTAACATCTCTTAACTCTGTCTCTGCTTGTCTGCGGTAAAAAGGTTATCAC
>JAJRQT010000151.1 GCA_024280115.1 Bacteroidota bacterium
AACCTGAATTCTTCGGGAAATAAACTGTTTGTGCCAGTGGGTTTGTATATTTGTGCCATCTAATATTCTTTGATGCTAAGATAACACATCTATCTGAATTTCAATAAGTTAATTTTAGATATCCCCTTAAGTATAAATATCTATTCTATTTAAACAGGTCCAATTTGAGCAAATATTACAGATTTACAATAAATCCTACCTATACATCACCTATACTTCATGTGTAATATTCGAAAATTAAAGGATTTCAATATCGAACCGGTATTGAGTTCAACCCAATTGATTTAATTGTTTGTAAGTCCTTTGTATTAGTTTCTGGCCTTACGTAATTTAGTATTCGCTTTCAGTAATTTCATCCCTGATTTTATGTCTTCCATCAATGATTAGAAAAAAGATATTGATTCAATTTTTAGTGATTAGTCTCCTTTCTTTATCAGTGACATTGCTTTACTCACAGACTTTAATTGATAAAACATATGATCAGAAATACATAGACAATCTAGAAAATAAATTGCCAACTTCTTCAGTGCAGGAAAGGACTGAAATACTAAATATATTGAGTGAGGCGCATTGGTTTATTGATCCGGATAAAACCATAGAATACGCTAATGAAGCATTGAAGCTATCTCAAAATCAGGGAGATAAAAAAAATGAAGGTTATGCATTGATCAATTTATGCCAGGGGTATCTTCTAAATGATGAATACGATAAGGCGCTGGATTATGGTTTGAAATCGCTGGAAGTCAGAGAGCAATTGAACGACCAGGATGATATCATTTTTACCTTGCGGACCATTGGCTGGTTATATTATGATATCAATAATTCTGAAATGGCATACCAGTATCACAAAAAAGTATTGGATTATCATTTGCAATTAAATGATCCCAAAAGGATCGCCTATAGTTACAATAGTATAGGACTTGTTTACGCGCAGATGAAACAACCCCTGCCCGCCCTGGACTATTTTAAAAAATCATTAAATATCAAAGAATCTCATGGGTTTACTGAACGTATCTCTGAAACACTGACGAATATGGGCAGAAGTTATTTGGCGCTTGGTGAATATGATTTGGCCAAAGAGTATTCATTAATGGCTTTAAGGAAAATTGAAAAAAGAAATAATGACGATCATAAAATGGCAGAGGTTTTCAATTTGCTGGCCGGAATTTATCTGAAACTCGGTGATCTGGAAAATGCTGAATTGAGCCTGACCCGGGCCAACCTGGCCATCAGCAACCTGGCCGACGACAAGGAATTGACCATGGAGAATCATTTGATTGCTTCTGATCTTTACAATTCAAGGGGAGATTACAAAAAATCACTTCACTATTTTAAGCTCTATACAAATTTAAAGAGCTCCATTCTTTCACTTGACAAAAACAACAAACTGGCTGAAATGCGAATTTCCTATGAAAATGAAAAAAGAGAGAATGAAATAAAAATATTAGAGCGCGAGAAAGAAATTGTCAATGTGAAACGGAAAGGTCTGACTGCGGGGATCATTTTGCTTGCCATTATTGCAATTTTGATAATTGCAAGGCTAAAAAGCAGCCAAAAGAAAAGAAGAATATTATATGAAACCAATAAAAAACTAGCGGATGCCCAATTGAAAAATGAACAGCTGGAACAGGAAAAGCTAAAAGATCAATTACAATTCAAAAGTCAGGAACTGGTCAATTTCAGCTTACATATCTCGCAAAAAAATGAAATGTATAAGGAATTTATCCGGCAGCTTCAGGAAATTGAATTTATGAATAAAGAGGATGCTTCCAGAAAAATTCAAAAATTAACCAGGTATTTCAATCAGAACCTAAAATTCAATGAAACACTTGATGACTATGAAAGTGACATAGGGCAAATAGAAGATGAGTTCTTTTACAAGTTACACAGTCTTTTCCCAAATCTCACGGACAACGACAGAAGGTTAATGGCTCAACTACGATTGAAACTCAGCTCAAAAGAAATTTCCACGCTCAACAATATCTCCATTAAATCCGTAGAGATTAGTCGCTATCGCCTCAGAAAAAAGCTCAGTTTAAAAACTGGTGAAAGCCTAACTGGTTTTGTGCAAAGTATATGAACTTCACGTTTGAAATATTTTTAGTTCAAAGCTTAAATCCAGCTCATGAACATGGCTAAATTTTCAGCGAAGATACGCTGATATGATGAATAGAAAAGTCTCTTTCTATCACCTAAAAATGGAATGCATAACACAGATAATTGTTTATCCTCAAACAATCGCCCGTTTTAATTCTAATCGAGACATAGAAAATTTCGCATGTCCGTTGAATGAATTTAATTTACAACCTCTTCTTTCAGGTATTTGTCCAGAAAAACCAGGATTTGTCCATAACCCTTTATTTCATTTTCTTTCTTAACAAAACCATGTCCTTCGTCTGGAAAAATGACATATTCTACCGGTACATTATTATTTCTGACAGCCTCTACAATTTCGTCAGATTCGACTTGCAATACTCTTGGGTCGTTGGCTCCCTGAAGTACCATGATCGGATGCTTTACATTTTGCGCATGGAACAGTGGAGAAATATTATATAGCCGAATGGAATCTTCGGTAAAAGGGTCTCCAAGTTCTGCATACAAGGCCTCTCTAAAAGATTCCCAATACGGTGGTATGGATTTTAAGGTTCGCAACCAATTGGTAACGCCAAAAAGATTCACTCCAGCTTTGAATTCATCTGGTGTAAAGGTCATGGCCGCCATCGTCATATATCCACCATAGCTTCCTCCGATAATGCCAATTTTTTCCGTATCTATATATTCCTGAGACTGAAGCCATTTCTTCCCCCAAATACAATCCTTAAGATCTTTATCACCATGGTTGAGATCATCCATTTTAAAAAATGTTTTGCCATAGCCACTACTACCCCGATTATTGACAGCCAAAATAGCATAACCATGATTTACCAAATATTGGATCAATCCAAAATACCCTACCCGAGATTGTCCCCCGGGACCTCCATGCACCCATACCAATGCAGGAGTTTTATTGTTTTTTGACGCTGTGAGGGGTTTATAATAAATAGCCGGTATTTCCAAGCCATCAAAAGACTTAAGTCGAATAACTTCTGCTGAAACAAGGTCCTTTGGACTGATTTCCGGATTCAGCGTATTGGTTAACTTCTTTAGCTCTTCAGATTCAAAATTATAAACATAGATATTATTTGGCGCTTTTGAGGTGCCTACAGTCAATCTCATTAGATTTTCACTTTCAGAAAAACCTACTCCCACAATATCACCATCAGGTATTTCAGGAAAATCAGTAGTCTTGTTTGTTTTATTATCCTTTACAATAAGGTTGTTCTTTCCATCTTCATTAATACCTATGACTCTGTATTTTTCATTTTCACTCAAATAGCTGTACATGACATCCCAATCAGTTTCAAAAATTACTTTGCGTTCACCTGAATCAATATCATATTGAACCAGGTAGGAAAATTCTTTTTCGGCATCTGTGATATAATAGAATAATTTACTGTCCTTACTAAACCCTGAACTCCTGTAATTTCCCAGAGCATCAGACTGAGAGATTTCGGTCATATTATTTGTGCTGCGATTGAAAATAAATAGCTGGCTCTCACTGGTTGTAATAGTTTTGTGCAGTGCGAAATAGTTTTCATCTTTCGATCCTCCTACGATGTCAAGACCATTTTCATTCTTATAAATCATCTCAGCATCCCAATCGGTAATGCTCATTCTGTATAAGTCAAAATATTTTGGATCTCTTTTGTTGGAGATATAAAACATTGATTTTTTATCTTCGCTCCAACCAAAAAAATGAGCCTTTTCATTATCGTTAGGTGTTAGATCTTTTGATGTTCTATCATCCTGAAGTAAATAGATATGATTAATTTCATTTCCTCCCTTGTCAGAAGAATATAAAATTTGCCCCGTGCCCGGTATATAATCGATGGCAAAGAAAGATTCCTTTTTGGAATCTGTGATCTGCTTTTTTGAGGCATCCTTTATATTTATTTCATAAAGATTAAAAATCCCGGATTTATCCCCGCTCACAAGCAGTTCTGTTTCGTCCTCGGAAAAGGCTCCGCCTACAATTCTTGAATTTTTATAAAATTGTTCAATAGAATACTCTTTAGGAATATATTGCTCAGTTCGGGTACACGCCAAAAAGCTAAACAGTGCAGTTAGAAAGATTAAGAATTTCATTGCTTTTAATTTTAGTTGAAGATGCTTATTAAGGTCATTTTATTATCAAACCGGATCATCAGTGGTTGTGATTGACTTTTTTTTGAATGCTTACTAAAATTAATAAATGATGCTGATATAAAAAACTTATTTCCAATGATAGCATAAGTAATTCAGAGCTTATGAAAAATATGATAATGAGTCGTTTACAAGTCATAAATTCAGGCCGTCATTAAAATCATTACAAGGTTTCCGGATTACAATTATTTTTTTTAGTCGTTCGAATTAAAAGGCTATGAGATCAGAAAAATAAACCAAATTGTCGTGGTCAGGCTATGCAGAAAAATACTCCCTGCCGAGCTTTAGCAGACAATAAAATTACTATAAATGACGAATCTATCAGTTGGACAAAAAGCATCGCGAAGTATTACTCTAACCAACAATCATGTAAAAACCTACGCTAAACTCAGCGGTGATCACAATCCTTTGCATTTTGATGAAGCATTTGCAGCGAGTACCAAATTCAAACAACTCGTTGTTCAGGGTGGTCTAACGACAGGTTTGCTTCATGCCCTCGTCGCGATGGATATGCCAGGTCCGGGAACAGTTCTCCTAAGCCAGAATTGGAAATTCACAGCTCCTGTTTTCATTGGGGAGACCATCACCGCAGAGGCAGAAATTATCAGCATTCATGAAAAAAAACCTGTGACACAATTGCAAATCAAGGTCACGAAAAATGATTGTGAAACAGTTTTGGAGGGCGAGGCATGGTGTTATACATTTTCATCTGAAGACTAACCGGTAAATTGAATATTTAAATGACAAAAACGAAATGGATTCTTCCGGTAATAGTTTTGGCCCAGTTTTGTTGTATTTCTCTCTGGTTTGCAGGCAATGCTGTTATGAATGACCTCACCAGTAATTTTCATCTCAATCAAAATGCTCTAGGTCACCTTACCTCTTCGGTTCAATTTGGATTTATTACCGGTACACTTGTATTTGCACTGCTCACAATTGCAGACCGCTTCCCTCCTTCACGGGTTTTCTTTTTAAGTGCATTGGCTGGAGCCCTGTTTAACCTGGGAACGATCTTGGAAAGCAATGACCTCATCAGTCTTGTGATCTTCCGTTTCCTGACCGGGTTTTTCCTTGCGGGCATATACCCGGTAGGAATGAAAATTGCCGCAGATTATTATCAAAAAGGGTTGGGGATTTCATTGGGCTTTATAGTTGGCGCCCTTGTGGTGGGAACTGCATTTCCTCATTTGCTAAAAGTATTTTCAGGTGAATTGCCATGGCGCCTGGTACTGATTCTTACTTCTTCCATTTCGGTTATTGGCGGACTCCTGATGTTGTACCTTGTGCCAAACGGCCCCTACCGAAAGCCCACACAAAAAATGGACCTTGCAGTTATATTCCGGGTTTTCAGAAACCGGAACTTCCGGTCAGCGGCATTCGGATATTTCGGCCATATGTGGGAATTATATACATTCTGGGCATTTATTCCTGTTATGTTATCCACCTATATGATATCGCACCCAAATGTCAGGTTTAATATCCCCCTCCTCTCATTTTTAATCATTGGGCTGGGAGGACTTGCCAGTGTTTTGGGTGGCTATATATCCCGGACGATCGGAACGAAAAAAACTGCATCAATGGCATTATTATTGTCATGCGCGTGCTGTTTGATTTCACCTCTGATATTTTATTTTAGTTCGGGCAGCATACTTATTGGATTTCTTATCTTCTGGGGATTGGTAGTTATTGCAGATTCTCCATTATTCTCAACTTTGGTAGCCCAAAACACATCAGCCGAATCTAAAGGAACCGCATTAACAATAGTAAATTGTATAGGTTTCTCAATTACGATCATCAGTATTCAGTTGCTCAATATCCTAAAAGACACTATTAACCCAACGTATATCTATATGCTGCTTGCGATAGGTCCGGTTTTAGGATTAATTGCTTTATATGATAAAAAATCAATCTCCCAAATCGATGAAAAGACAGAACGCATGGTAGCATGACCTGATCGAACCGGATATGATAGGAATCGTATTTTAACAATCTGAAAATCAGGCGCAATGAAATAATTTCTTAAATTGTAAATACTTTAAAATGAAACCTATGTATTAAAACCTGCAATCATGGAAAACCGGCAAAAAAATCAGATCATTTCACATTTAATGCTCAGGACATTGATCGGAGCCATTGGAATGGCGCTGCCTATACTATTGTCCGTAGGTTGCTTTATATATGGCGGGTGTACAGAAATTGAGTATTCCCTCAGTGATTATTACCATTCAGGTGTAGGGGATATTTTTGTTGGTTTTCTATTCGTACTTGGCTTCTTTTTATTATCATATAAAGGTTATAAACCTGATAATATTATTGCAAATCTCGGATTTTTATTTGCTTTGGGCGTGGCACTTTTCCATAGTCAAAGTCCTAACGAGGTTGTCCGGCTTTTACATTTTATATCTGCCATATTACTTTTTGTCGTTTTCGTTATCTTTTCATTATACCTGTTCAGAAAAAGAGATAAAGAAGGCCAATCGACAAAAGAAAAACTTTTTAGAAATAAGATTTACCTCATTTGTGGCATAGTTATGATTGCGGCTGTTGTTGGCATTGGATTGAGCACTAGCTTTCTCACCAGTGTGCAACAGGATAAATACCATCCGGTTTTCTGGCTTGAATCATTAGCATTATGGTCCTTCGGATTTTCGTGGTTAGTCAAAGGAGGGGTATTTTGGAAGGACGTACAGCGTGACTGAATACACTCAATATTGTAATTTTTCCCGTAGTTAAACTAACTCTTTAATTAATAACCTATTTTAGCAAAAAAATCTAACAAGCAGAAATGGCGGAACCCGGAGCTAAAAAAGTAACTTTTCTTCAATCGTTGCTTCCGGTATCTTTTTTATTTATTGTCATCATCTACGGGCTTCTTCTCCGTCCAATATTCCTTGACCAGGAATCTCTTCCTTTGGAAATTGTTTTTCTTACAGGATCAATTTTTGCAGTCACTCAGCTACTGATATTAGGTTATACCTGGATTGAGATTCAGGAAAGTATTATCAATAAATTAAACAAAGCCTTACCAACAATTTTCATTTTATTTGGTATTGGTTTAATTATTGGCAGCTGGATTATTTGCGGAACTATACCAATGCTGGTTTACTACGGAATAAAAATTATAAATCCGGATTTCATTTATTTACTCGCGTTTATCGTTCCAATAGTTTTTTCGTCAGTTACTGGTACTTCGTGGGGGTCGATAGGAACAATTGGCGTAGTAATTATTGGAGTTGCAGTAACTGTAAATGCGGATTTAGGAATAACTGCCGGCGCAATAATCGGGGGCGCTTATTTTGGCGATAAAATGTCACCACTTTCCGACACAACCAACATTGCAGCATTGGCAGTTGAGGTAAAATTGTACGACCATATCCGCTCCATGACCTACACTACTTTTCCTTCGGCAATTATAGCGCTTTTTGTGTATTTTGTTTTAGGATTTATTTATCCTGTGAGTGGGGCACAAGGAATCACCGAACAAGTAAGTATTACCTTAAATACCATATCTTCCATTTTCAATTTCTCTCTATTTTTATTAATTCCTCCCGCAATAATATTATTAGGTTCAATTACTAAAAAATCAACCATCCCGGTGATGCTCGCTTCCACTGTTGCCGCAGTAATCCTTACGTTTATTTTTCAGGAATTCAGGTTTATAGATGTAGTAAAAACCGTATATAAAGGATTCGATACCGACATGGCATTTTGGGTAAGCGATACTCCGGAAAATATAAAAAATCTATTTAACAGGGGCGGTTTATACGAACTGAACGAACCGATTATAATTTCCATATTAGTATTTATTTATATCGGTACTATCGATAAAATAGATGCGATGACAACCATCGTTGGAAGAGTATTTAATTTTGCAAAAAAGAGAAGTACAGTCATTATTTCTTCGCTGATTTCCGCTAGTATTACAAATGCGATGACATCAAATCAATACGCTACAAGCTTTGTCGTTGGAGATGCATTCAAAAAAAAATACGACAACCTGAAAATTCCGCGTAAAGTACTGTCTCGTTCACTTGAGGATTACGGAACTATGATCGAAAGTTTAGTGCCATGGACCACAACAACGGTATTTATTGTTTCCACGCTTGGTGTATCTTATGCTGAGTACTGGCATTGGCAAATATTATCACTAACAAATATTATTGTGGCGCCGCTCTTTGCAATTACCGGAATTGGTTGTTTTTATAAATCAAAAAATATAACAGATGAAAACTGAAACAATGATCTCTCATTTTGCAGAAGATCGAGAGAAATATGAAGGTGCCGTTGTTCCCCCAATTTTTCAAAACACGCTTTTTACTTTTGAAGATTGGAATGCCATTGACGCCGCATTTGACGACCGGATAAATACAAGTATCTATTCAAGAGGAAGAAACCCGGGAGTGAATATTGTTGAAATGAAACTGGCTAAATTGGCCGGTGGAGAAAAATCGCGACTTTTTGCTTCTGGTATGGCTGCAATTACCGCAGCGACAATGCATTTTTTAAATGCAGGTGACCATGTAATTGTTATAAAAAATATATACGGTCCTGCAAACAATTTGATTTCAGTTTATTTAAAAAAGAAAATGGGCATTGAAATCACATTTGTTAGTGGAGATTCGTTGGATGAATACGAAGAAGCCATTCGGCCAAACACAAAATTATTTTATCTTGAAAGCCCTTCAACAGCTATTTTTAGCATTCAGGATATTCCAGCTATTTGTAAACTGGCAAAGTCAAGAAACATTAAAACGATCCTCGACAACACATGGGCAAGCCCAATTTTTCAGAAGCCCCTGGAAATGGGGGTCGATTTGGAAGTTCATTCCTGCTCAAAATATATCGGCGGTCATTCGGATGTGGTAGCTGGCCTGATAATTGGAAATGCCCATGATATTGATAGTATAATTATAAACGAGTTTGAACTGCTGGGAAGTAAAATCGCCCCTATTGAAGCCTGGTTGCTCATGCGCAGTTTACGAACACTTCCCCTCAGAATGAAAGCGCATCAGGAAAATGCCATAAAAGTCGCAGATTTTCTGGAAACACATACTAAAATTGAAAAAGTAAACTACCCAGGACTGAAAAGTTTTTCGCAACACAAGCTGGCAAAAAAACAGATGTCTGGATTTAGCGGATTAATGGCTTTCAAATTAAAAACCGATGACTTAGATAAAATCAAAACTTTTGTAAATAGTCTTAAGCTCTTTAAAATCGGGGTAAGCTGGGGCGGACATGAAAGCCTGGTATATGCGCCGGCGATTAGTTATTTAAAAGAACTAAGCCTGGAACAATTTGAAGGACTTGGAATCTCGTTGGGTGATATGCGCATTTCTGTCGGACTTGAAAATGCTGATGATTTAATTGACGATTTAAAGCAAGGGCTTTTAATGATCAGTTGATAGAAGTTCGGGATGGCAAATCCCGAACAGCTTAGATCCCCGGACAGCGGAATACCAAACAACTATGGAGCTATGATATGCCAATTGAGTTTTGAATTACATTCTCCACTATATCCTGCACTTTCCTGGAAATAGCTTTGTATTTTTTTGCAATGGGCGGACTAAAATCATTGGAGAAAGTCAGGTCTTCCACAATTTCAATGGCAATGATAATGATCTCATTTGGAATAGCTATCTCCATCTTCTCAGCCAGCTCAAGCGCTGCAAGAAAATAAACTTTTTGAAAGTCCACTTCTGGAGATATAGGAGTAAAAGGGAATTTCGTTGTACACCAGCGCAAATGTCTGCCTGGTGGATTTTGTAGTCTCAATTGCTTCCATCACAGGTCATCCAATCTCAAATATTATTTTCCATTAATATGCTCATTCTATCATTCTATCATTGTCTCATTGTCTCATTCTATCATTGTCCCATTATCGCATTATCGCATTATCGCATTCAATCATTCAATCATTGTCTTATTATCCAACTTCATTAAAATCGTTAACATGTGGATTCCGGGTAGAACCATATACTTTATAACCATTTAAAATGCACAATGCGTCAGAATTTAAATCCTTTCAAACATACTCTAAATCATTTGCGACAAACCTGATATTTTCTTCGATTGTTCCAAGGTATCTTAGTATAGCCTAAGGAATTAGGTTTTTCAGGATCAGCCAGGGTGGGCCCATCACACTGAATCTTAAACGATTTCAATTTTCACCCTAAAAACTGATACGATGAAAAAGTATGCCTTTATCATAGCAATAATACTGTGCCATTTTCTATCTGTACATGCATCGATAATTAATGGATTTCTTCAGGAGAAATATCTCTTGCAAAAAGAAATCAAAAACACAGTTGAAATGCTGAATGAAGACAACAGCGATAAAACTACCAAACAGATTGAAAGGAAACTTAGACAGCTACGAAAAAAATATGCAGAAGTAATGACGAAGTACCTGGAAACGGAGCAGTTGCTTTCAGAATTTGAAAATAGAGACCCGGATTTGTTTGATCGAGTTTCAAAAGTGACTAATTCAGAAGGAACATTAACTCATGTTTATGTCAGGTATGTTGAACGTACTTCAGAAGAATTTACCGATTTGACCAGGAAATATTTTAAGGCATTTGCATTCACATGTGTAAACCAATCGCCAAATAATAAAAATGTTTGTACATCCTTATTCGGTACGAATACAATTGATGTCACAATTGGCAAAGGAGTCAATGAAAAAATAAAATTAGCTCATGAATTTGGCCATGTATTGTATATGGTTCCAAACTTAAGCGACTACAATAACTTTTTGGATAAAAATATACGTAAACTCAACAAATGCAATCATGGACATAGTCCATTCGATCCCAGTTATGCTTTTGTAGAATCAATAGAAAAGAATTTCAGAATTAAGTACAATGATTATTTGAAAAGCTCTAAAAATAAGGATTTATTCAAACAAAAAATAGCTTCAAAAGAATAATCAATCTTCGGATCAACCCTAAAACCTGGGGGGAAGGAAACATTTAGAAATTAACTTTGTATCAAGTTTAAAACACAAGGGATATTCTTTTGTTAAAGATTAGTTTCAATATAAAAGGCGGGCGGGTATTTCCAAAATCAGTGCGGAGCAGGACGAGAAGTGTGCTGGCCGGCATTTTAAAATGTTCGCTCAATTAGCAAGATCTTTTTTATTTCCTTTAACAGAACATTTTACGAAGGGCGGGAATGTGCGTGTCCTGATCTTTGATTTTGGTGTCTTTTCTTTTTCGTTCTTTTTCTTTGGACCCGCAAAGAAAAAGGACAACACCAATTGTAAATCAAATAGTCAATATAACCACTCCCCCCAGAAATACCGCTTGATCCAAAAATACCACACCCTATAATCTTCATGATTTGTAGCATTACTATCCATTTTTTACTAACTTAAACAAATGTAAATCAGTCGAAATATTGACTGAATTTCTTTTTTTTAATACCCAATCAACTAAAGTGAACAGATTTGACTCCATCGATCAATCGTTTTTAGATAGATTGTATAAAACCATTGAAGACAAACTGGGTGACGAAAAGTTTGGAGTAGCAGAACTTGCTCAAGAAATTGGCGTCAGCAAATCACAATTACACCGCAGGCTACATTCACTTTCCAAACAATCTGCCAGTCAAATTATCCGGGAACATCGGTTGAAGAAAGCCATGGAAATGCTGGAAAATGAGGTGGGCACTGTCGCTGAAATTTCCTATCTGGTTGGTTTTGGGAGTCCCTCCTACTTCATTACTTGTTTTCATGATTATTATGGCTACCCTCCCGGTGAAGTTAAAATCAGGAAATCGATCAATGGTAAGAGAAAATCTTTTTTATCTAAAAAAAATATCTTGATCTCGATTGGTATCCTAGCTGTGCTTGCATTGACCTATTTTGCGTTGAACCTCACCGAAAGTACTTCAGAGAAAATCCCCAAACATTTAAAGCTTGAAAATTCCATTGCAGTAATGGCTTTAGAAGACCACAGCCCTGAAGGAGATATGGAATTTCGTGGAGTTGGTATCGCCATGGAGATCGCACGCTTACTGACAAAATTTGAAAACCTTAAGGTTTTACCCCCAACTTCTTCCTTTCAGTTCAAAGATGAAAAAGTGGCTTTACAAGAAGTGGGTAGAAAGCTCGGGGCGGATTACATACTTGCAGGGATTGTGATCGTTGTAAATGATAAAACCAGAGTCTTCACCCGTCTGATTGACGTTCGTGATGGAACACAAACCTGGTCAGACAAGTATGATTACAACCTGACTGATTTATTTACCATACAGGATAGTGTTGCCGCAGCCATTTCTTCAAAACTCCAGTTGGCATTATCCGGGGAAAAAGCAACTAAAAACATCACAACGGCGGCCTACGATCTCTATTTTAAAGAGACTTTTCAAATGACGGAAACATGGAATCGTGAATCTTTTGAAATGGCCATTAAATATTTCCAGGAGGCCATTAAACTTGATCCTGAATTTGCGGCGGCCTATTCGGCTCTGGCTGCTGCATATATTGAACTAACCGGATGGAACTCCAATATACCTCCTTCGGAAGAATATATAGTAAAGTGCCAGGATGCAGCATTGAAGGCACTTGAACTGGATCCTGATCAGGCTGAAGCATATAACGTCCTGCGGAGAATTGTCTGGCGTTTTGAGAATGATTGGAATAAGGCAAATACATATTTCAAAAAAGGGATGGAGCTAAAACCCACGGCAACATGGGCTTATCTTGAGTATATGAATTTTCTTACGTGGATGGGAGATTTTGATAAATCCATTTCACTAGGCAAAAAAATAATTGAGATGGATCCTTTGTCCACAGCTGCACACATGGAACATGCTTTTTCGTATTACATTGCCAGACTCGATAGGGAATTTATTGATCAATGTATGAAAACATTTGCGATAGATCCTGATTACTATGGCACAAAGGTGATGCTCGCATTATATTATATTGACAAAAGAGAATTTGAAAAAGCGGCTGATTACGCAGGTATTACTGACAGCACTAAGATCACAATAGATACGCACTCCTGGAGGTTGCTAGTATTTGGAACCTATTATGGATATTCGGGGGATACGGCAAAAGTAGAGGAATGCCTGAAAATACTGCATCAGCAAAGACAGGGGATGTCCTTGTATTCTGTAGAATCAGTATATATTTATATTTCCTTGGGGAAGTATGATGAGGCATTGAATATAATGAACGAGGGTTTTAATCTTGATATAAGGCCTGCCTACCTTGTACAATTGAAAACACTTCCACATCTTGATCCTCTTCGTGATAATCCGCGGTTTATCCGCCTTCTGGATAAAATGAAATTTGATGAATACAAGAATGAGTAAAATATTGATTTATCAATCTCTCATCAATCTGGCACACCCAGATTAGACCACTCACAAAAATATCACACCCTATAATCTTCATGATTTGTAGCATTTCTTTCCACTTTTTACTAACTTAAACAATTGTAAATCAGTCGAGATAATGACTGAATTTCTTTTTTTTAATACCCAATCAACTAAAGTGAACAGATTTGACTCCATCGAGCAATCATTTTTAGACAGATTGTATAAAACGATTGAAGACAAACTGGGTGACGAAAAGTTTGGCGTAGCAGAGCTTGCAGAAGAAATTGGCGTCAGCAAATCACAATTACACCGTAGGCTACATTCACTTTCCAACCAATCTGCCAGTCAAATAATCCGGGAACATCGGTTGAAGAAAGCCATGGAAATGCTGGAAAATGAGGTGGGCACTGTCGCTGATATTTCCTATCTGGTCGGTTTTGGAAGTCCCTCCTACTTCATTACTTGTTTTCATGAGTATTATGGCTACCCTCCGGGAGAGGTTAAAATCAGAAAATCCCTTGAGAAAAAGAGAAACCCTTTAACCTACATAAAAAGATTATTGATTTCCCTGAGTGCTCTGGCCTTGCTTTCTCTAATCTATTTTTCATTGAGCCTCACGGGAATTATCTCTAACAAAACCACCAAATCCTTAACTCCTGAAAAATCCATTGCCGTATTATCATTCGAAGATCGTAGCCCTGAACAAGACCAGGAATACCTTGGAGATGGCATGGCAGAAGAAATCATGACCATTCTATCCAAAAATAAAACTTTAAAAGTAATCGCCCGCAGATCATCCTTTCAATTTAAAGGCAAAAACATAGACGTACGCGATGTTGGAGATCGATTAGGAGTACAACATGTTCTCGAAGGCAGCATTTCGAAGGTAAATAATCGTCTCCGGGTTTCAGCCCATTTGGTAAAAACCTCTGATGGCGCCACGGTGTGGTCTGAGGTCTATGACAAAAATATGGATGACATATTTTCGATTCAGAATTTGATTGCTTCTACTATTTTGGAAAACATGCATATCAATGTAGTGAATGAGGATATTGATCAATCAATTAAACCATCTACTTATAGTATTGAAGCATATAATCTTTATTTATTGGGCAATCATCAGTTAATGCTACAAATTCAAAAATTTGATGATATGGCCTTGAAAAAGGCTATGGAATATTACAGAGAAGCTATTGCCCTGGACAACAATTATGCAGAACCGTATTCTGGTCTTGCCTTTGGATACTATATGTCAACACTATGGAGTGGTACTGAAAAGGCTACCAATACTGTAATTGATTCAGCAAAACTAAATGTTTCAAAGGCATTGGAAATAAATAATAGCCTGGCCGAAGCACATATTGTGGATGGATTGATCAAATGGGTTTATGATTGGGATTGGAAAGGCGCTGAACTTGCATTTGAACGAGGGATGAAGCTTAAACCGAATTTCACTTTAGCACGTTCTGAATATGCCAATTTCCTGACATGTATGGGGAAATTTGATGAAGCCATTTCTGTTTGCGAAAAAACTATGGAAATAGATCCTGTTTCAGCATTTCCCTATCTTGAATTAGCATTTGCATTAGGGTTCTTGGGACAAGAAAATAAAGCGCTTGAAATGTTAAAAAAGGGACGGGAAATAGAACCGGGAAATATTGTAATTTCGATCGGCTTGCTTCATAATTATGCATTATGGGGAAGCTATGATGATTTTATGGAAGAATGGGCAAATCTGGGGTTCCAAAATTCAACACAAGTTCCTACTCGATTACTGCCTTACTTTAGTTATTATTTTGCTGTAATGGGTCGTCTGGAAGAGGCAACCAAATATTTGGATGAATTTAACAAAAGAACTGTTGACCAATATATACCTAATATAAAGTTTACTATTGTCTATATAGGTTTAAAAAATTACGATAAGGCAATTAAATATATTGAAAAAGCATATATAGAACATGAACCTGGGCTTATCTATTTAAAGGTGCACCATTTTTATGATTCAATCCGAAATGACCCAAGGTTTGTTAAAATAATTAATGATATGAATTTTTAATGATGGGACAAAATATATCCATTTATTACATTGTTTCATTATCTCATTATTTCTTAGCTATATCGAACTTGCACTTTAAAAGCAAATATCAGACTATTTCTACCTTTTCAACGAGCTCATTGTTTAATTGCTCATCTTTGAAAAAGCCAAAAATCATTCTCAATATCCAGATTCGGGATTTAAAATCCCGAACAGCTGGCTTATAAATATTTAATCACACACATTTTCCATTGCTAAATAGGACTTTATCTTTTAACTTTCTTTATCTTTTCACCGATTTGAATTTGAATTTCAATTGAATTAATAATTTTTCAGAAAATGGGCCATAACAAAAATGATGCTGATCATTCAAAAAAAAGTAGTCATTCCTCACAAGGCAGACAGACCCTTTTCCGTGTTACCTATCGAACGCAGATCAATCTCATACGCATAGCGGATAATAAGGCCAATATGATCCTGGGAATTAATGCTATGATTATTTCAGTGCTAATTGGAATGATTGGAACCCGGGTGATTTTTTCTTCTGAAAGCATAAATGGAAATCTGATCCTTGTTATACCTGTGGTCCTGATTATGCTCACTGCCCTCTTTACTGCTCTCTTTGCAATCCGTGCCGCACAACCTCACTTAATAACGCTAAAAGAAGCAAAAACCGGTGAGCAAAAACAATCGAGTTTGCTTTTCTTCGAGAATATATGGGATATGAATACAGAAGATTATATCGAAAAGATGGAAACCCTCCTGGATTCCACCCAGGACATTTATCAAAATATGATCATCGACATACACAACCAGGCCAAAGTCCTGCACAGAAAATATAAGTTATTGCGAACAGCTTATACTATTTTTATGTTTGGATACATCATCAGCATCTTGTCTTTTCTTATTTTATGGTTGTTGATATCTTAATGATGCTGCCATATTTTTTGACCTTTCATTATTACTCCATTGCGCTTAATTAAAAGATTTCTCATATTAGAAGATTAAACCTTTCCAATCATGAACAGAAGAGAAGCATTACAAAGGACCATTGCCATTACTGGTTTTGCATTGACCTCCTCGGTTGGCATTGGTTTATTAAACGGCTGCAAACCCAGCGGTGATCCTGATTGGAAATCAAAATTTCTCACGAAAGACGAAGCTAATTTGGTTACATCGATTGCGGATACCATTTTACCTAAAAGTGATACTCCGGGTGCAATCGATGTGCATGTTCCGGAGTTTATCGATCTTATGCTTGCGGATAATTACACCCTTGAAGATCAAATTACCTTCAGAAAAGGTTTGAAGACCTTTACGGAAAATGTCGATCAAAATTATTCAAATACATTTGAGAAATGCACTGAAGATAATAAGACAAGTATCATTGCAGAGGAAGAAAACAAATCCTATGAACAACTTACAAAAACTTACGAAAAATCCACTTACCTGATGATCAAGGAACTGACTATCCTTGGATATTATTCCTCGGAATATGTGATGAATAATATGTTGGATTACCATGCTATTCCTGGCCGGTACAATGGATGCATACCATTCGAAAAGAATGGAAAACTTTATGTAGATAACAACGTTTGACGAACCTTGATTTCACCATGACAAAAACCAATGAATATGATGCGATTGTAGTGGGCTCTGGTATATCGGGAGGCTGGGCTGCAAAAGAACTTTGCGAAAAAGGATTGAAAACCCTCATGCTTGAACGAGGCAAAAAGCTGGATCACGTAATCGATTACACCAATACCAACACTCCTCCCTGGGAATTTGCTCACCGCGATCAACCCACACAAGCAGATAAGGAAACATATCCCATTCAATCTACTGTATATGCTTTTAAGGAAGCTACAAAACACTTGTGGATCAAAGACCTTGAGAATCCCTATACAGTGCCCGAAGGTCAACCATTTAGTTGGATAAGGGGAGATCATGTCGGAGGTAGATCTTTAATGTGGGGCCGCCAGGTATATCGATTGAGTGATTTGGATTTTGAAGCAAATGCCAAAGACGGTCATGGCGTTGACTGGCCGGTCAGATATAAAGAGATCGCACCATGGTATGACTATGTCGAAAAATTTATTGGAGTGAGTGGCCAAAAAGAAGGGCTCTCTCAATTACCGGATGGGCAGTTCCTCCCTCCTTTTGACATGAATTGTGTAGAGCAACATGTAAAAAAATCGATGGAAGCAAAATGGCCTGATCGCAATCTTACCATTGGAAGAGTGGCTAATATCACACAAGACCACAACGGACGGATAAAATGCCAAAAAAGAAACCTCTGTTTTCGCGGATGCCCCTATGGCTCCTATTTTAGCACTCAAAGTAGCACCTGGCCGGCAGCAGTGGCTACAGGCAACCTGACCCTTCAACCAGACTCGATGGTAGAATCCGTAATTTATAACAAGGAAAAAGACAGGGCATCAGGGGTGCGCGTTATTGATGCCAACACGCTGGAAGTCACAGAATACAATGCAAAAGTAATATTCCTATGCGCCAGCACGCTGGGCACTACTCAAATATTACTGAACTCGGCCAATGAAAGATTTTCTGATGGCCTTGCTAATAACAGCGGACAATTAGGACTAAATCTTATGGATCACCATTATCGGGTAGGCGCATACGGCACCATTGAAGGATTCGAAGATAAGTACTATTTTGGCGGTCGCCCAAATGGTATATACATACCCAGGTTCAGAAATGTTCATGATCAACATCCTGATTTTATCCGTGGATATGGGTGTCAGGGTGGCGCCAGGCGAGAAGGCTGGCACAGCGGAAATCAGCGAAAAGGATTTGGCGCGGATTTTAAAGACTCTCTGACCAAACCCGGGCCATGGTCATTTGGAATGGGTGGCTGGGGCGAAACCTTGCCAGATGAGAGAAATAAGGTTACACTCAATAGAGATAAGTTGGATAAATTTGGTTTACCCGCTTTACATATTGATGCAAAATTCAGGGAGAACGAATACAACATGCGAAAGGACATTAAATCCAGTGCGGCGGAAATCATTGAAAATGCCGGTGGGAAAAATGTCCGGGAGTATGAAGCCGAAGGCATTCCAGGATTTTGTATTCATGAGATGGGTACCGCACGAATGGGCCATGATCCCAAAACCTCAGTGCTCAACAAATGGAATCAAAGTCATGACATTAAAAACCTGTTCATCACCGATGGCTCATTTATGACATCCTCAGCTTGTCAGAATCCGTCGCTTACCTATATGGCCTTTACAGCCCGGGCCGTGGACCACTGCGTGAAGGAGATAAAAAAAGGAAATATCAGGTAGTGTCGCCCCCTTCTTCGCCATTCTCAGCTTCCTCCCTGTAGCCAGGAAGGGACTGAGAATCTCTAACTTGCCAGGAATGAAACCCCCACTTTCGTGAGGATGACAAGAAAAATAGAATATCATGAGTATTATTGAAAAGGCTAAATAGTATCTGATTATTTCTATCCTCATTTTCAACTCAGAACTGTTGAAAAAACCAACTAATTTCCATAACTTAATAAAACTTTATTTAACCAAACACTTAGCTTACTCCAGCAACCTGCCTAAAACCTAATAGATTATGTCTGAACGACGTCTTGCTGCCATCATGTTTACTGACATTGTCGGATACACTGCCCTTATGGGATCAGATGAGGATAAGGCCTTTCAAGTGATTCGCAAAAACCGAAGAATCCATAAAACACTCATTGAAAAGTACAAAGGTGAATGGCTCAAGGAAATGGGCGATGGTACCTTAGCAAGCTTTTACTCTTCCTCAGATGCTGTGCGGTGTGCGGACGAAATTCAAAACCTGTCTAAGCAAGAAGACATTTCATTAAGGATAGGTATTCACGAAGATGAAGTGGTATTCTCCGGTGGGGATGTTTACGGAGATGGTGTGAATATAGCTTCCAGGCTAGAGTCACAGGCAGCAAACGGAGCCATTTGCATTTCGGGTGCAGTTTATAAAAACATTAAAAATAAACCCGGGAATTAATGCAAAATATATTGAAGAAAAAAAACTAAAAAATGTAGAAGATCCGATAAAAATATACCAGGTAGAATGTGAAGAGATTGATGTGCCCTTTACCAGCCTGGACGAGCTTGGTTTTGAAAAAAAGACTGGGAATAGCCGTATATATTTTACGGTTGGTAGTCTTATAATACTAATTTTATCTGTGCTTCTATTTCAGAATTATTTTCCCGGATTAGAAACAAATAATTCAGATCAATCCATTGCCGTATTATCATTCGAAGATCGTAGCCCTGCACAAGACCAGGAATACCTTGGAGATGGTATGGCAGAAGAAATCATGACCATTTTATCCAAAATTAAACCTTTAAAAGTAATCGCCCGCAGATCATCTTTTCAATTTAAAGGCAAAAACCTTGACATTCGTGAAGTTGGAGATCGATTAGGAGTACAACATGTTCTCGAAGGCAGTATTTCGAAGGTAAATAATCGTCTCCGGGTTTCAGCCCAATTGGTAAAAACCTCTGATGGCGCCACGGTGTGGTCTGAGGTCTATGACAAAAATATGGATGACATATTTTCGATTCAGAACTTGATTGCTTCTACTATTTTGGAAAACATGCATATTAATGTAGGGAATGAGGATATTGATCAATCAATTAAACCATCTACTTATAGTATTGAAGCATATAATCTTTATTTATTGGGCAATCATCAGTTAATGCTACATAATCAAAAGTTTGATGATATGGCCTTGTCAAAGGCTATGGCATATTACAGAGAATCTATTGCCCTGGACAGCAATTATGCAGAACCTTATGCCGGACTTGCCCGTGGATACTATGTATCAACACTATGGTCAGTATCTAAAAAGGCTACCAACACCTTGATTGATTCGGCAAAACTAAATGTTTCAAAGGCATTGGAATTAAATAATAGCCTGGCCGAAGCTCATATTATGGATGGATTAATCAAATGGATTTATGATTGGGATTGGAAAGGCGCTGAACTTGCGCTTGAACGAGGAATGAACCTTAAACCGAATTCCACTTGGTTACGTTCTGAATATGCCAATTTCCTAACATGTATGGGAAAATTTGATGAAGCCATTTCAATTTGTGAAAAAACTCTGGAAATAGATCCTGTTTCAGCATCTCCCTATATTGAATTAGCATTTGCATTACGGTTCTCGGGACAAGGAAATAAAGCACTTGAAATGTTAAAAAGGGGACGAGAAATAGAGCCGAAAAATATGGTGATTTCGATCGGTTTGCTTCATAGTTCTGCATTATGGGGAAGCTATGATGATTTTATGGAAGAATGGGCAAATCTGGGATTCCAAAATCCAACACAGGTTCCTACTCAATTACTGCATTTCTTTAGTTATTATTTTGCTGTAATGGGACGTCTGGAAGAGGCAACCAAATATTTGGAGGAGCTAAACAAAAGAGCTGTTGACCAATATATACCTAATATGAAGTTTACTCTTGTCTATCTAGGTTTAAAAAATTACGATAAGGCAATTGAATATATTGAAAAAGCATATATAGAACATGAACCTGGGCTTATCTATTTAAAGGTGCACTATTTTTATGATCCAATCCGAAATGACCCAAGGTTTGTTAAAATAATAAATGAGATGAATTTTTAATGATGGAACAAAATATATCCATTTATTAATTTGTTTTCATTCAATAAAACATTAACTTATTATCATGTTATTTCAGCGGATAATAATAATCACTTTTTAACATTTTCGAGTGTTAAAAGGAATTCAGCAGCATATTAATATGTATGCTGCGTATTTGGGTTTATAGTTATTTTATTCATTTTTTACTCCAATGAGGGGTTTTGTTACAATATCAATCCTTCTGGTTTTAGTTACCTCAATAAATGCCTGTGCCCAGGATATTCATGGCAGCCTTACTGGAAGATTGTTTGATGCTAAGGAGCAACCTGTTGAAGGCGCCAACATTATTTTGACAGGACCGAGTATTCAAGGCATAAGAGGTGTTGCATCTAACCAAAAAGGTGTTTTTAAAATATTCGCCATACCGGTTGGTACTTACCAATTAAAAATAGAACATGTAAGTTATTCGGATTTAGTTATAGAATCTGTTCTAATACACCTTGGTAAGACCACTGATCTGGGACAAATAGTTTTAGAATCCGGGGAGACGATACTTGATGAAGTTACCATCAAATGGGAAGATCCGATCATCAATCAAACTACACATACCATCAGTGGCAACCTAAAAAATAGTTTTTTTGAATCATTGCCAACTTCCAGGGACTATCTATCAACGATAACATTACTACCCAGGGTAAATGAAAGTGTGTATGGTGATGCTCCGAACATCAGTGGTGGCTCAGGATCTGACAATATGTACTGGATTAATGGAATGAATGTACGACACCCCCAGAATGCTGCTTCCACAACAAAACTTCCTTTTAATTTTGTGAAGGAAATAGAAGTGTTGCAAAATGGTTTTCAGGCAGAATATGGCAGGTCTTTAGGTGGCATTGTAAATGTGATCACTCACTCGGGTTCCAATGATTTTAAAGCAGATATTTTCGGTTTTATTACCAATGATTTTCTTGCTGGGGAACCCAAAGAGATCCCTGGTGTTGAGAAAAAAATCTCTGATTTCACCAAATATGATGTGGGCGTTGGTCTAAGTGGCCCTATCGTTAAAGACAAGTTGTGGTATAATATTGCCTATAATTATATCAACACCTCTAAGATGGTCGAAATTTCAGGTTATGAACCTGATAGAGATCAAACTTCTACACACATTCTTGCTGCCAAATTAAATTGGAACGTTTGGAACAATACAATTTTTGATTTGTCGCTGATTGCAGACCCAAGCTTTCACAACAATTTTGGCGATGTATTTAGTCCTAATTTTCGGCAAGCGACAATCAAAAATATAGATGTCGCCATGTCTGAGCAAAAAGAAGGGAGTATTAATATTTCGTTTTCTATAAAAAAGCAGTTGAATAAAAACAATTTTATCGAGGGAGTATTCTATTATTCCAATTGGTGGGACAATCTTGAAGGGAAAACGGAAGTGGGGAAAACTGAACCCTTTTTATATGACCTAACAGATTTTAGTGTTTCAGGAGGCTATGGTATAAGAAATGAAATTATGATGAGGAGGTTTGGAGTTAGGCTGAACAATACGACCACGATTAAAGAGCATCAGCTTAAGTTCGGTATTGAATTTGAAAGTAATTACATGGATAAATATGATGCACTTATAGATCCGGGAATTATCTTTAAAACTGGCCCTCAGAATTATAGGGTAATTCCTTGGGTGGTAGATGTATCTCCGGAAAATACAATCCCTGTGGCTTTCATTCAGGATTCATGGCGTATTTCAAAGAGGATCATGCTTAATTACGGACTGCGATGGGAGGGGCAATATTTAAAAGGGCCCATTGATTCAGTGAATATATCGATATTAGATCAGTTTCAGCCCAGGGTAGGGATAGTAGTAAATCCCGGCGATGTCGGTAAAAATAAACTCTACAGTTCCTATGGCAGGTATTATGCGCAATTTCCATTATTGGAAACATATGATAAGTTATGCCCCTATTACAATGCCCTCGAATTATATGATGAAGACCCACGAAATCCGGAAAGTGAACCTTATGAAATAATTGAATGGGCAACCCCCGATAAACCTCCGGGTGTGTATGGCTCTGAAAAAATCAAAGGAGAGTATGCGGATGAATTTATTTTGGGATATGACCGGGTTATAAAAAATGATTATCTGTTCAGTGTAAAAGGTATTTATCGAAATACAAAAAACGCCTTGTGTAATGGCTATGACGATGATGTAATGAAAGTCGGAAACCCCGGAAGAGGAATTCTTGATTTTCTGCCTAAGATAGGACACAAATATAATGCCCTGGAACTCACCTTCGGTAAGGTGAAAGGGGAAAGACTAACCGGGTTTGTCTCTTATGTGCTCTCTAAAACTGAAGGAAACTATCCGGGTTTTTATATGCAGGATGAGATGAGTAGCCAACCGGGAAATTATGTTGGTTTTCAGACCAGGGAGCAGGCTCACAATTCTTATGGATTTTTACCCAATGATAATAGGCATAACCTGAAAATAACTGCAAACTATACTTTTGAATTTGGCCTTATTATCGGTAGTTATTTCAATTACATCACCGGTGCTCCATATAATGATTTTGGGCCATCAACATTTGGCGCAGGCAGAAATACTTATCTTGTTCAGCGAGGAACGGCCGGTCGCCTGCCCAATCGTTGGGATTTAAATTTCAGAGTATTGTATGACTTGAAAATCAAAAATATTATCAACAGATTTTATCTGGATCTTTACCATGTTGGGAACCCCCGTGAGGTTACCATGGTTAATCAGGTACATTATTTGGATTATATGAAATATTCTGAAGGCAACCCGATCAAAAATGAGCACGGTGTTCCTGTTCCGAATACAGATAGTGCAAATCCAAATTATCTGGATCCTTCTGCATTTCAATCGCCGATGCGAATTCGATTGGGTTTAGATATCATGTTCAATTAGATTGATTGATGTGAGCTATCATTAATAAAACAAGCTATTAATTTTAGATGTCAACCCCGGTAATTGAAGAGTTAGAAATTTTGTTACAAAATATAGACCCTCGCTGCCATCTTAGGGCATATAGTTTAATAATATCAATATTCGCTTTCCACTCAGAACTATTGAATAAACCATTTGATTTCCATAACTTCAGACCTCCAAGACCTATTGCTGAGTATCAACAAGTTACATTACGACATTCGTAAAATGATACTGCCGTCA
Source organism: Bacteroidota bacterium (assembly GCA_024280115.1). Lineage (GTDB taxonomy): Bacteria > Bacteroidota > Bacteroidia > Cytophagales > Cyclobacteriaceae > JAAUQL01. The sequence goes on from JAJRQT010000151.1 coordinate 24,400, forward strand.
GCAATAATGCGAACAATGCAACGGTGCAGTTTTGCGAATCCTATGTGCTTGATAATCAGCATAAAACATAGCAACAAGGTTCTCGGTTTTTAAAAATGTAACTATGCAGGTTTACGATAGTCTTGGAGGTCTGAACTTAATAAAACTTTAATTAGCCAAACAATTAGCTTACTCCAACAACCTGCCTAAAACCCAATAGAATTATGTATAGAAGACGTCTTGCTGCCATTATGTTTACTGTCCAGTAAATAGCAGGTCCACTATGGCGACCGATAGGTTGCAAAGCATAGGCGTCACAAAGACGATTAAAGGATGATTGCTAAAATCGAATTAAGATTATTATTTACCCTTCCGTTTCATATTTTGAAGTGTCAACGCCGAGTTCTTTCAACAGTTTGATGGAATTATCTTTTACCCTTTGGGGAGGATTCATAGAGAGCGATTTTTTAAAGGCTTTAATCGCCAGCTTATTTTCTTCCATAGTTTTATAACATTCTCCCAGGCTGTCAAATGTGTTTGGATCATTGGGATGCTTTTCGGTATTCAATTTAAAATATTCAAGCGCCTTCTCATGTTCTCCTTTTCCCATCTTCGCATAGGCCAAAAAGTTTAATTGAGCATTGTTAGCCAGTTGAGCAGCTTCATCATATTGGGCTCCGCTATCTTTCCCCATTTGTTCGATGAGTTGGGCTTTGACAAAAACAGTATTAAAATTTTTAGTGTTTGCGATTGCCTTGTCTATCCAGGCCAATGCCTCCTCGTGGTTGATGTTATTCTGAACGCAGTATCTGGCCGCGGAAGTAAATCCCTGCCAGCCAAAACCAGTGACGGATCTCAGCTCATTCCTGGCGTTTGCCAATACGATGTCATTTACATCAAATTCAACTTTAAACGGGAAGCGTTTCTTTTCCCAGTCCAGAACCACAGTTGCTGACTTATCAGTTATATCAACAAAATCAAAAGTCAGTCTTTCTGTATGAGCGATTTCTTTTGTGCTTACTTTCACCCTAAGTTGGTCTTCTTGCTGGTTATAGGAATAGCTACCCCACGATGTGGAATTTTTTGAAAATATGATATCCGCAGCGCCGTCTTCATGAATGCCTATGAAAAATCCATATGTCCCTGCCGGAATAGTTTTGCCTGCTACAGTGGCATCATCAGCAAATGTTATGATGGTATTTTCATTGGCTCCCGCTCTCCACGGCGCCTCAGTAGCAGGTCCGAATCCCAGGTTCACATAGCCATAATGGGCTAACTGAGTTCCCCATATTGCTCTTTCTTTCACGGAAGGTCTCGAATAATTGATGGTAACCTTTGAGATACCAATTGTCTGGCTCACATTGGCCGCCGGACTTGGCGCTTGTGGAATTGTGATATTTTGTGCTAAAAGATCACCGGAAATGAGTTTCGATGATAAGAATAAGCACAAAGCAATTTTAATAATTGTAGGATTAGTCATGGCCATAATTGTTAGTTTATAAATTGATTTCAATGATAAACCTATTGAACTAATAAATAAAAAAATATTAAAAATTTGAGTTCTGGGGATAACAATTGATGAATGTAGCTAATCGATGATGAAAGGAGATTTGGTTTTTGTTATGATCTGCGAGCTGTAAGGTAAATGGCAAAGGATGAAATGTAAAGGCTAAAAGACAAAAAGGAATTAAATCAAGTTCCAGATTCGATTTTCTAATTTAAATCTTCTGAATTGCCCTTCGGAAATTTAGGCATTTCACTGACAAAAGAGCAATTATAATAATTCAAATTATAATGGATTAAAAAGCTGATTTTCACTAATTTCATATAAAGTTTACAGCCTTCCTAAATCAGTTATCGACCCAAAACAACCTTAGCTATGCAAAAACGTCGATTAGCTGCCATCATGTTCACCGACATCGTCGGCTACACCGCCCTAATGGGATCGGATGAAGATCGCGCTTTTGAGGTGCTTCACAAGAACCGTGAAATCCATACCGAACTGATCCAGAAATTTAAAGGAACACTCATCAAGGAAATGGGCGATGGTATGCTGGTAAGTTTTAATCTTGCCTCTGACGCAGTAAGCTGTGCCATCGAAATTCAGAAGCGGGCAAGGGAAGAATTGAAGGGTCAAATTCGCATTGGAATACATCTCGGCGATATCACTTTTGAAAATGAGGATGTTTTTGGTGATGGAGTAAATATTGCCTCACGTTTACAATCTATTACAGATCCTGGTGGAATATATCTCTCTGAGTCGCTCCAGAAATCGATTCGTGGAAAAAGCAATATACAAACAAAGTATCTTGGTGAGTTTAACCTTAAAAACGTAGATTATCTGGTAAAAACATATGCTGTTCAGGGAGCAGGTTTGCCCGTTCCATCCTCAGCAAAAATCAAAAGCCTTAAAAAGAAAAACCTAAAAGATCGCATATTTGGATCTGCAATATCCTACATCATTTTCCTGATTCTTCTGGTATCTATAGTCTGGGGGATAAGATCAACTCTATTTGAGGATAAATTAACTAAACCAAAATTGATGATCCTTTCACTTGAAAATTATACCGGCAGTGATACACTTGAATATATTACAGCTGGAATACATAATTCATTGATTGGAGAGATTGGAAAAATCGGTGAATTGAATATTATTTCGCCCTATACCTCCAGGAGTTTTAAGGATTCTGGCAAGTCACTCAAAGAAATTGCATCGGAAGCAAATGTCGACTATATCATCGAGCCTTCTCTTTCATGCTTTGGAGACAACGTCTGCTTAAAATTTATTATGACCAAAATCGATTCTGAGGAAGAGCAAATCTGGGTTGAAGATTATTATGAGGACAAAAGTCAGATTTTCAATATGTACAACAAAATAACTAAAGAAATATCTAAAAAAATCAATATTATACTCTCACCCCTGGAAGATGAATTTTTGGCGGCGTCGAGAGATGTCGATCCTGAAGCCTATGAAGCCTATCTAAAAGGGCAATATTATTGGGAAAAACTTGATTGGGAATCCATGTTAAAGGCCGTGGATTATTTCGAACTGGCTATTGAAATAGACCCGGAATGGGCCGATCCCTATGCAGGCCTTGCAAATGCCTGGAGTATGTTTGGAGGTTTTTTTGGAACTCTCCCAAAATCTGAAACACTTCCTAAGAAATATAAATACCTGAATAAAGCTCTTGAACTGGATCCCAATTCAGCACAGGCACATTATGTAAAAGCTTTAAATGCAGTATGGACTGAATTTGATTGGGAGCAAGGTGAAAAAGAATTTTTAAAAGTAATTGAGTTGAATCCCAATGATGCTCTAAACAGAATGTATTATGCACATTTACTGATGATATTGCGCAGGACGGATGAAGCAATATACCAGGCTAACCAGGCATTGAAGTTGGATCCATTAAGACCTCTGGTTTTGGGACTCGGTGGAATAGTGATGAGGAATGAAGGTGATATTCAGTCTGCAACGCTGCATTTAGAAAAAGCCCTTTCCATTGATCCAAATTTTGGCTTGGCTAAAGATGTTTTTGCTGATATACAAATGCGTGCTGCTTATAAAAATGGAGACTATGAAAAGTGGATTGAGTTATGGGAAAAAAAAGTCCGGGGGCATTGGTGGAATGATGAAGGCAGGGCAGCTGTAATAAACGTCTTTCATGAAAAGGGTCATATCGCTGCCATTGAGGAAATGTTTAGGATGAATGAGAAATATGGGAATGCCTGTTTTATGCGTGTCTATACCAAAGCGGATAGGTATTTGAAATTGGGAGAATACGATAAAGTAATGGATTGCTTTGAACAGGAATATGAAAAGCGGGATTTGAGCATAACCTATATCGCAGCAAATAAAGGTCTTTTTGATCAATTGAAGGACAATACAAGATATATTGCCCTCTTGAAGAAAATGAACCTTCCGCTTCCTTAAATTTTCCAGCTAACAAATCAGGGTTTATTCGTCAGAAATAATTACATTCTCAGCGGAGTCTTCAGACGGAAAACCATACTGGGATTAAGGCAGTATATCTTTTGGCATTTCATTGGTAAAAGAATGATTTTTATTAATTCAACTAATAATAGATAAAATAGCTGACTTTCACTAAATTGTTATAAACTTTACAACCATCCCGAATCAGTTATCGGCTCAAAGCAACATTTGTTATGCAAAAACGTCGATTAGCTGCCATCATGTTCACCGACATTGTCGGATACACCACCCTAATGGGATCGGATGAAGATCGTGCTTTTGATACCCTGCGAAAGAACCGGGAAATCCACGCAAAACTCATTCAACAATTTAATGGCAAACTCATCAAGGAAATGGGTGATGGAATGCTGATCAGCTTTGACCTGGCATCCGATGCTGTTCGCTGTGCGATTGAAATCCAGAAAACAAGCAAAGAAAATAATATCCCATTAAAGATTGGTATCCATGAAGGAGAGATGGTTATTGAGGGGAATGATGTGCTTGGAGATGGGGTGAATATTGCTTCCAGACTGCAAGAGAATACAAAAGAAGGATGCATCAATATTTCAGGATCTGTTTACAGAGATATTAAAAACAAGACTGGGATCAAGACTGAGTTTATTGAGGAAAAGTCATTTAAAAATGTGGATGAGCCGATAAAGGTATATCAGGTATTTTGTCAGAAAGAAAATGTTCCTCAAAATAGAAAAACTTTAAAAGCTAAAAGCAAACTTAAATATTATCTTTTTGGAAGTTTATCTCTTGTTTTGATCGCATTTATTATCTGGCAATCTTCACCAAAAAAATATGTTTCAATTCTTCCAGTAAAATCTGGATCTGTTGAAGTTGACAAGTCTATTGCGGTACTTCCATTTACAGATATGAGTCCAAATGAAGATCAGAAATACTTCTGTGATGGAGTACTGGAAGAAATTCTTATGCACCTGTACAAAATCGGAGATTTAAGAGTGATACCCAGGACCTCAGTAATTGATTATAATAAAAGCAATAAAAATTCAAAAGAAATTGGTCGTGAATTGGGTGTTGCAAACATATTAACAGGGAGTATCCGGAAAGATCATAAAAGATTTAGAATTACTGTACAATTAATTGATACAGCATTCGATGGACATCGATGGGTAGAAAGCTATGATGGGGAAGATGAGGATATTTTTAGTTTTCAAAGTGAAATATCTCAAAAAATCGCATCCTCATTAAAAGCAATAATTAGTCAAGAAGTCAAACAGAGAATAGAAACCATACCTACTGATAATATGATTGCTTATGATTTTTATTTGAAGGGGAATGAAGCTTACTGGAATATAAGGGCATCTGCAGACAAAACGGATCTATATAAGTCAATTGCCAATTATAAAAAGGCTATTGATTTAGACGATAACTTTTCATTAGCATATACAGGCTTGGGAAGATCGTATTGGAAATTAAGTGATTTTGAGCCACTATTCGAAAGAAAAGAACTGATCAAAATCTCCAAAGAATATCTTAGCAAGGCGATAAACCTTGATCCGTATAATGGCTGGGCCTTTGGAGAAATGGCTACAGCACTAAATAGTTTTGACTGGGACAGTGCTGCAATAAGAAATAATTTAGAAATGGCCATTAAATTAATGCCAAATAATCGAAATGTGTATATTAGCTATTACCACTTTGAAGCCAAGTTGGGTAATTGTGATAAAGTAAGATCATTGAAGGAAATCTACAAGAAGATTGATATTAAAAGCGATCACCCTTTTACAAGATGGAATCTATTACTACTGTATTGCGAGGAGAGATATCAGGATATTGCCAGGATAGCTGTTGAACACGGGTTTGAAAAGATTGAATTCAACAATGCTTTGATCCTTTTTAATACATATATCGCTATTCATGATTACCCAAGAGCAAAGGAAATCGCAATTTATCTTCGGGATAATTTACCAACAAAAGCTCTTTTTTATTGGTGCAATGGGGTACTGAAGGCGCTGGAGGGTAAAAGGAATTTAGCTTTAGCTATGTGTGATAGCCTGGAAAACTTATCTTCCACTGAAAATATTCAAAGCATATATTTTGCCTCAATCTATGGCGCCCTTGGTGACAAAGATAAAATGTATAAATATTTAAATCAAGCACTTGAAACAAGGGAAAACTATATACATTTCATAAGATATAATGCGGCATTGTCACCATATCAGGATGAAGAGCAATTTCAGGAAATTATAGGAAAATTATGGATGCATCCTCAAAAAACTGATTAAACACGAATACAATTAATCAGTCTCCTGGCGAAGATCCTGCTGGGAGGAAATCAGTATATCTTTTGAGCATTTCGCTGGTAAAAGAGTGACTTATAATTATCCAAATTATAATTGATTAAATAGCTGATTTTCACTAAATTCATCTATAGTTTATAGCCCCCTGAATCAGTTATTGTTTAAACAACTAAAACAATGACTACTACAACCAGAAAACTAGCTGACATTATGCTTGCGAGCCATAGTAATGACCTGAGCACGGCAGGCAGACCTGCCTGTCGTAGTTTTAGCGAAGATTGGCCTGTCAACCATAGCCATTGCGAAGGCGGACCTGCCTGCCGCAGCTTCAGCGTAGGATGGTTCACCAACATCATGGTGTACTGTGCTATAGTGAACATGGAAGAATCCCAAATATTAGTTTTTGAAAATCTGGATGCTATTTATGCTGCTTTGTATAATGAAACCACTTCTTTAATTTATCGGGGATCAACTTTTGAGGACACCCATAAAATTATCTTTGGCGGTGGAAATTTTGCATTGCTTGAGGTAATCGACAACAAACTGCTCATTGACAGTTTCAATTGTCTACTGTTTATCGTGCGACTAATCTTGATATTAAAAATTTCGAACATATACACATTAAATAACAAACTAAACAACTCAACTCATGAAAAATGATATCTATCGCCAACTTCAAAAACATCTGGATAAGCATCCTGTTCCGTTTCCTGCTACAGAGACAGGTATTGAAATAAAATTACTGCGATCCTTGTTTTCAGAACAGGAGGCCAATACAGCCCTCAAACTAAGTACTTTACCAGAAAAGGCATCAAAAATTCATAAGCGAATAAAGGATAATATGACACTTGAATCGTTAGAGAATTTATTGAATAGCATGTATAAAAAAGGCCTTATCATGCGAAAACAAAATCCTAAAAATGCCAAGGCCTACATTTACAGTAAAATGCCACTTGCCGTAGGTATGTTCGAAGGGCAAATAGATAAGGTAACCAAAGAATTTGCGGAATCATATTTTGAATATGAGGAGAATACTTTTGGGGAATGCATAGTTGGCAGTAAGATCAACCAGTTGCGAACCATACCTTTAAATGTGAAAGTTGATACTGATTTTCATGTCAGCAATTATGATGATATCAGCCAGATTATTAAAAATTCTCCGGGGCCTTTTGGGGTAATGAATTGTATATGCAGGCAGGCCAAAGATATATTAGGACAATCATGTAAAAAAGCAGAAACCCGGGAGACTTGTATCATGTTGGAAGATGGAGTTGAGTTTGCCCTAAACCTGAGTGACGGGAAGGAAATCTCCAGGGAGGGAGCCTTAAAGCTGATTAAACAGGCGAAGAAGGAGGGTTTTGTACTACAACCAGAAAACAATCAACATCCAAATTTTGTGTGTTGTTGCTGCGGATGCTGCTGCACTGTGCTTGGAGCAGCAAAATCATACGATAAACCCGCGGAATTTCTTCATTCAAATTACTATGCGGAGGTAGATGAAGAAAAGTGCAGCCTGTGCGAAACCTGTTTGGACCGATGCCCAATGGATGCATTCAACCGGGTAAATAACCATATGGAAATCAACCTGGACCGATGCATTGGATGTGGTGCATGTGTACCCACATGCGAAGGGAAGGCCATACGACTTATAAAAAAAGAGGAGCAGACAGTTCCCCCAGCCGATCAGGATGACATGTACAAAAAGATCATGGTCGAAAGGTTTGGCGTTGGAGGCACTCTCAAATTTATGATGAAGGCCGCTATGGGTATGAAAGTATAAGACTATATATTTTACTATTCTCTTTTGCTGGTATAAATCGCCAGTTTTCACTAAATTGTTATAGCTTTTCAAACCTACCTGAATCAGTTATCGACCTAAAACGACTTTAGCTATGCAAGAACGTCGATTAGCTGCCATCATGTTTACCGACATTGTCGGATATACTGCCCTGATGGGCAAGGATGAACACAATACATTAGAATTAGTTCACAAGAACATACTGATCCAGAAACCCCTGGTTGAAAAATACAATGGAAAATGGCTCAAGGAAATGGGCGATGGGTCCATGGCTCAATTTTCTTCAGCTTTGGAAGCAGTCAGATGTGCCAATGAGATTCAGGAAGCTGCTAAGCGTGAACTCAATGCGCAGTTGCGGATTGGGGTACACCTTGGAGATATTACAATTGAAAAGGACGAAATCTATGGCGATGGTGTGAATGTGGCCTCCCGAATTGAGTCCATCGCCGAGCCGGGGAGTGTGTTTGTTTCAGAGGCGATTTATGGTGCAATAAAGGGGGTCAGGGGCATTAATGCACAATTCCAGGGAGAAAAAAAGCTGAAAAATGTCGATGGACCAGTAAGGGTTTATAAAATTGTAACTGGAGAGTTACCTGACTCATTATCACAAGAAACATGGAGGAAATATGTACTTCCGGCGATCTTTATTGTTTTAGTGGCAATTGTTGGAATCTGGCGATTTACAGTTTCAGGTTCAGGGAAATCAAGTAAAACAATATTAGTTCTACCGCTTGAGTTTATTAATGCGGATAGCTCAAATCAATTTCTCGTACAGAGTATTACAGAAGAACTCATCAGAAACCTGGGTAAAGTAAATTCACTAATTGTCATAAATTCGATCACATCTCGTGTGTTTGAGGCTTCGGTTTCTCCGCTAAGTGACGCCAGGAATCGATTGGACAAAACTGATTACTTCGTGCAAGGATCTATTGAGATAGAGGAGAGCAGGGTAACAATTAAATTAGATTTATATGATAAAAATGAAGATAGGCTCTGGTCTAAAAGCTACAATGATGATCTGACCATGCTACCTGAATTAGCAGGAAATATAGCCATTGACATTTCTGAAACTTTAAAAGTTAAAGTTGGTCCAGATGAATATTATAGAATTACGGAATTAAAGCCAATTGATCCCAAAATATATGAATTATGGGTAAAAGCATTAAATCAACTCTATAAATGGACTCCTGAATCATTTGCAAATGCTCGGGTCTATTTTAACGAAGCAGTAGATAAAAGTCCGGGTGATGCGCGTACCTGGGCCATGCTTTCTGAAGGTCTCGTAACTATGGGGCACAGTGGTAGTCCACCTCCGGGAGTGTGGCAGGAAGCAAAAGCAGCAGCCCTACGATCTTTACAACTCGACTCATTGAATGCTGAGGCCTGGGCTGCACTGGCACATACAAAAACATATTTCGAGTGGGACTATGAAGGCGCAGAATATGGGTATAATAAGGCGAATGAATTGAATCCTAGCATTGCAATGAATCATTATCATTACGCCTGGCATCTTTACCTGCATGACCGATTGGATGAAGCAATAGAAGAGCATAAATTAGCCCAGGAGCTCGATCCATTGAAACCCGGACATACCTATTGGCTTGGATGGTTATATGTAGAAAAAGGAGATTATGAAAAAGCTATGATTGAAATAAAAAGAGCAACTAGAATTCGAGAAAATGCTCCAGGTATATTTCGTAGATTGGGATATTATTATCTAAAAAAGGAACAATATGACTCAGCCATCTATGCCTATGAAAAAGGACAAGATAATGCCGGTTTGGGTATATCATATTTCAGAAAAGGTGAGTTTGATAAAGGCATGGAAGTGATTCAAAAAGTTTTAGCTTATCCCCTAAATTCCTATCGCGCAGTGACCCGCTGTAAATTATATGCAGAGATTGACAGTCTTGACAGATTTTTTGAATATGCCAACTATGAACCTCCACATGCTTTTTCTCCATGGTTTAGAAAGACTATAACTAATCCAAAAGTAATTAATGACCCAAGATACAGGCAGCTTATGGATAAGATGAACCTGCCTATGCCTGAAGGCTATTAATAGTACTATAAAATTGCATCCGGAACATCCCTCTTTAAATATGGATCGATCCATAAATACTTATTAAATTTTTTCTTTAAAAATCCTAATAGAAATGGGAGATGGCATCCAACTGCAAATACCCCCCCCTCTTTCTTAACTTCGCAAAATTATCTACACCAAAAGCCTCTGTAGGATTGAATAAAAATTGATGGGATGCTGATAAGTTGATGCTTTTATGACTCAAATTTATGGCTCTACCACGAATTTAATGGCAATGAGATAATGAAGAATGACCCTCGCTAAAGCTTTGGTTGTTGAAAAATGATGTAATGCGATAATAAAAATTAAAAAATGGAGATTCGATAAATAAAGCTAATAGATATAATGCAAATGTGATTTGGTTTAGCAAATCATTGTAGCATTAAATCATTATAGCATTTAAGCATTTCCACCAAAATGGCAGTAGTACCAAATTTATTTTATAGATGAACAATACTACTATTGATTTAATTGATCATCTCCAATCAAATTTTTTAAGACATTAAAATCTTTATCCAATTTAAATAACCTGTTATAAAAATCAACCAACATCATTTGGCGATCCTCATATTCAGTCATTACTTCTTCAATAGCCTGATTGACAAGAAATAGATTTTCAGGCGTAACAATCACTTCATCAAGTGCAATTACATCGGGCTTCATAAAAATTTTAATCCCGTGACGCTGTAATTCCGAAAGTTTTTGTTCAAAATTAGAATACCCGACATAGGACACGGTTAAAGATTTATCGGCATATTTCCATGGTATATTCAACGAGAATTCTCCATTTTCTCCGGAAATCGTACCGATGTCGGTACCTAGAATATATATATGACTATCCTTCATGGGTAATTGATTTTCTCCATCAAACACTTTTCCATTCAAGTCAATAAATCCCTGGCTGAATATGACTGCGGGAAGAATAAATAATCCGACTAAAAAGCTAATATTTTTCATTTTGTTGCTGTTTTGGTTGAAAACTGATATTGGTTAAAATCAAAATTCATTGGATCCAACTTTTGTACACTTAGTAGAAAATCAGGTAGAAAGTAACCCAATTTGTTTGGTGAATGATTTGTTGAAAAAAAACACGTCTCTTTTTATCGAGTTATCTTTAATTCGTTTACAGGCGATTAACAAAAGGATGTCTCGTCAAAGCCCCATCATCCTTGTTTGCAATGAGGATGAAAATGGGAATGCCTTTGCTGTGCTATATTAACACACTGCTCTTTCGAATGTGCAATCCGAGAACCCACCCTGGAATTTCATTCGTACTCAGAGTCTTATTCTTTGGACTCTGAGCTTCAACTTAGGATTTATATTGAATTATTTCCTCAGTCTCTCGAAAGGTCTGCCGAAGGAGGAGACACTGAGCAATTGGTATAGTTGGGCAAATCTCCGAGTCCTTTTCGAGTGACTCTGAGCGGGTTATAGACATTGCAATTCAAAGGAAGATGAGGCGCAAGTCATGCTAGCGTGCCGTACCCGTTACCGGAAGACTCGAGTCAACCACAGCACTAATACCATTGACTTAAGCGTATTTTTTAATTTCCTCTCCCTTCACCCTCTCCTGAGAGGGACAATAGGAGCTTAAGTCAATAGCATTACCCCCACCAGTACCCAGCATCAAGTACCCAGCACCCAACAATCACTTTCCCCAAATAAATGTATAGGTGTATTTCAACAGAATGGAGTTGGCTTCGCTCCGGGGCAGTTCAGGGAGTTCACGATTCAGGTGTGAGTTGTATTCTCCATTATAAACAAGATAAAGGTCATTTCCTTCCTTTGGATTGTACCTGAAACGAATATTGTTTATGCCAAACTTCTCATCGCTGCTGTACTGAAAAAACATAAGCAATGACAGTTTTGTCGTAAAGGTAAAATCCGTTTTCAGGCGGGCGATATGCGCCTTGTAATGCTGATTTCTTTCATTTACATCTACCTGGCTATATTGATAGTTCAGACCAAACTTCACGCTCGAAGATGGCCTCATAGTCAACTCTGCAGGGCCAAAAGTGACAATGGTGCCATCGAAATATTGTCCGGCTGTAACCTGAGCCTTCAAACCAAATAATTTATTGGTAGGTGTTTGAATACTGGCTTCTATATTTGTATAGTTATATTCCCCAGTTTCAAAAAAGACATCGTCTGAGAGCTCAAAAATTTCATCGAGATTATCATAAGACTGCATCAGGGCGAAACGGGCACGGTACCCGTTTTTCATTGACAGGGAATAACTGAGGGAGCTTTTAAAAATATCCGTCACCATGTCATAGTTTCTTTTATTCAACCATACCCACATTCCAATTTCCTGGCTCAACATTTTAATATCAGGCTGACTGTACACCCATCCATAGCCCACGGAAGCAAACGCCCTTGAATAATCTTCCATCAACTCAAACCCCATTTGAGGATCGTAGTATTGACCTGCCCGGGAGAGTTTAAGGTCATAATTTAAACCGACATTTGAACGGTTTTTCCAGTTGAAATAAAATTTACCGTGATTAAGAAAATTATTACTATAGCTAAGGTCGCTATCAAAAGTATGTGTATAATTAGCTGTTATATAATCATTTTTGAAAGGATTGTAGATAAGGTCCATGGCGGTATTTATATTGTAATTGCCATTGATATCGATCTTGCTGGTAACCATGCCTCCCGCATAACTGCGCTCATTAAATACTTGCCTTCTGGCTCTCAATACACCGAAGTTTGTAGATTCAATTTTTTCGACATAATCTTCATCACTATTGTAATAATTATGATCGGCTGTTTGCATATCCATGAAACCAAGATCCCATTTCCCGGCTCGTCCATTTAACCGTGCTCCGCCATAGATCGGGACAATATCATCTTCATAAATCCCAATTCTGCGGCTGTAAAACAATTGATCCAGATAGCCTGTCTTAATGGTAAAAATACTGGATCGCTCCAGGAAGAACTGTCTTTTCTCCGGAAAGAACAGTGAAAACCTGGTTAGGTTAACTACCTGGTCATCAACCTCAACCTGGGCAAAATCGGTATTTAAAGTCAAATCCATAGTAAGGTTACTGGTAAGGGCATACTTTAAATCCAGGCCGGCAGTCAACTTAGGATCATTGACCATTTTATACCCTGAATTTGATTCGTTAAGTTCACTTTTTTGTTCAATACCTGTCAGAACATAGGGCGTAACATAAACCGGATTCGATCTTTTCAAGCCCACAAATTCAATCTTTTGGGCCTGTGAGGGTTTCCATACACCAAGCATTCCAAAATCATTGGTGACAAGGGGAAAAACGTGCCATTCCTGTTTGCTGATTATTGTTCGCCAGACTGACATTCCCATAATTACCCTACCATCCTTTTCCTGGAAACGAAGGCTTGATAGTGGAATTTTCATTTCAATATGTAGAATGTCACCCATAATTGCAGTTTTAACATCCCAAAATGTATTCCAATTCCGGTTAAATGGCAGCGTCCCTATGTTAACCTGAGCATCATTTGCCATTGAAAAGTCTGAACGCATTCCGGTAGGATTCGTTTCAAAGCAAAGTGCATTTTCATTGTCGTTAAAGGTGTCGAGTAAAATGCCAAAATTGTCACTCCCTCCATCTATTCCATCACGTTTTTTTGTAGATGCCTTAATAGTAGCTCCATTTGAATAATGCAAACGCCCCCCAAAGTAAATATATTGATCATCGAAGGTGATAAAAATTTCAGATATCTCAGTAGTTTTATCGCCATGATTAGGTATGAACATCTGCATGGGCAAAAGGGTAGCATTGTCCCAGAGCGCCTCGTTGCAAACACCGTCAAACTCCAAAACTTCAGAGGTCCTTTGGATTTTGAACAATTCATCATTCTCCTTCCCCATTGCAAAAGACATGGAAATCCACAAAATCGAAAGAATAAAAAGTAACCTCATTTTTAAAGACTAAAAAATTAGTAGTAATCCCGCGTAAAGGTAATTATTAAATGGGAACATTTATAACCTAATTTAAGCGATTCATGAAGCCGATAGGCACTTCCCCAATCATTTTGGAATAGCATACTATTCATAGATTATTTAAATTCGGCAGGTAAAGCAATAACATCACTTTAAAATTCTGAAAATATGATAAAACCTCTCAAATATTTGATCATAGCAGCATTCATTATTTTTTCATTTTTACTTGATTTTCAAATTGTTAATGCACAACTTCCCGAAGTAAGTACCGTTTTCGTAAAACGTATTTTTTACAATGGAGAGCACAATGCTTTCACTGATTTAGTCCGTTTTAAAGACAAATACTACCTTGCATTCAGGAGTTGTCCCGAAGGACACGGTGTGAGCGAAAAGGCTTATGTTATAATACTCTCAAGTAAGGACGCGGAAACATGGGAAATCGTGAACCGTTTTCATGTAGAAAACCGCGATACCCGTGATCCTCACTTTCTGAAATTCAAGGATAAATTGTTTGTTTACACCGGCACCTGGTATAGTAAGAGTGACACGATAAAACCTCAGAAATTCAATATCAATCAGCACCTTGGGTATGCTGTCTGGACAGAGGATGGCAAAATCTGGAGCAAACCAACCATGCTTGAGGGAACCTACGGACATTATATATGGCGAGCTGCAGCGCTCGGGGATAAAGCATATTTATGTGCACGGCGCAAACATGATTTTATGGAATTGGATGACGAAACCAAAAAAAATAGCATCCTGGAAGCTGCCATGTTGGAAAGCGAGGATGGTTTGATCTGGAGGAAAAAGGCTTTATTCATTGAGCATAATGGCGATGAAACCGCTTTTCAATTTGAAACAGACGGTCTTGTAACAGCTATCGCAAGACGAGGAGGAGACAATGCCACACTTTGTATTTCAAAATCTCCATATACAAGCTGGAAACGTACAGATCTTGGCAGGTATATCGGAGGACCTTTGCTTGCAAAATGGGGGACCCGGTATATTGTCGGTGGCCGTCAGCGAAGAGAAAGTGGTAATGTCACTACCTTGTACTGGCTCCATGATGAGCAATTACATGAATTTATAACCTTTCCATGCGGAGGGGATAATTCCTATCCGGGATTCGTAGAACTCAACTCCCGGCAAGCGCTTATTTCATATTATTCGTCACACGAAAAAGATGAAAATGGCAATACCATAACTGCTATATACCTTGCAAAGATTGAGATTACGGATAATTAGAATTAGAGCTAATTTTACTATTTGAAAGGTTTATAATTCTGTGCATAAAATTAGAAATTCTTGTTTTTTTGAGAAAAATAAACAGCCCTGATCAGTGAAATTTATCTGCCAAAAATCAAAAATCCTTTTTACCTTCGCAGTATTATACTTTTACTTAAAATTAAAACAATGATTTTTAAACTGAATTCAATGTTGATTTTATCAGCCGTATTATTTTCATGTACACCAAGGACGCCTATGGATTTGCTGAAAGAGTCCATTATTCCAAAACCGGCATCAGTTACAGCAACCAACAGTTCATTTGTGCTTTCTGAAAAGACGGCCATCTATTACCAGCAATCTTCTGAGGATTTAAGTTTTTCCGGCCAATATCTTGCTGATATTTTAAATCCATCGACAGGTTTTAATATTCGGGCTGAAGCAACAGGACAAAATCCTGGAAAAGGAAGTATTTATCTAACGCTATCAGATGATAAATCCGAACTGGAAAAAGAAGGATATGAGCTGACCATCACAGAAGATCTAATAACAATTACAGCACAAAATCCGGCTGGGATTTTCTATGGAATTCAAACACTCCGGCAACTGTTACCGGCAAAGATCGAATCCTCTTCGGTTCAGGAAGGGCCCTGGCTAATCGCTACTGGTTCCATCATCGACAAACCTGAATATGAATACAGGGGAGCAATGCTGGATGTTTCCAGGCATTTTTTTAAAGCAGAGGATGTAAAACAATTTATTGATATGTTGGCGGCTTTTAAACTAAACGCCTTGCATCTGCATCTTTCTGATGACCAGGGATGGCGGATCGAAATAAAATCCTGGCCCAACCTGACTACTCATGGCGGGAGTACAAAAGTGGATGGCGGAGAAGGAGGTTTCTACACTCAGGAGCAGTATAAAGATATTGTCAAATATGCTAAGGAACGATTTATAATCATAATACCGGAAATAGATATGCCCGGACATACCAATGCGGCACTGGCATCATACGCAGAACTAAATTGCGACGGTAAGGCCCGGGAGCTATATACGGGTATAGAAGTTGGGTTCAGTACCTTATGTACAGATAGTGAAATTACTTACCAGTTTATTGATGATGTAGTCAGAGAATTGGCAGAACTCAATCCGGGGCCATACATTCACATCGGTGGCGATGAATCTCATGTTACCCCAATGGAAGACTATATTCCCTTCATTAACCGGGTGCAGAAAATTGTAACAAAATACGACAAAAAAGTGCTGGGGTGGGATGAAATCGCTCATGCAAGTCTCGAACCCAATGCAACAGTACAATATTGGTCAAAAGCAGAAAATGCTACAAAAGCCGTGGAGCAAGGAGCAAAAGTATTGATGTCGCCTGCCACAAAAACATATCTCGATATGCAATATGACTCCACTACACGCTGGGGGCAACATTGGGCAGCATATATTGAGGTGGATGCAGCATATTCCTGGGATCCGGCATCACTGGTTCCCGGAATTGGGAAAGATAATATTTTAGGAGTTGAATCTGCCTTGTGGACCGAAACGATCACCAATCTGGATGAACTTGAATATATGGTTTTCCCAAGGATAGTCGGACATGCAGAAATCGGCTGGACAAAGGCGTCTGATCGAAACTGGGATGAGTATAAAGTTCGCCTGGGAAATCAAAGCAAAAGATTTAAAGCCATGAGGATTAACTACTATCCCTCAAAACTTGTTCCATGGAAGTAATGCAGTAAATCAGATTTTATAAAGCCTCCTGAAAACACGAGGCTTTTTTAATTAATCTCTGATTGGTTAACGATAATGTCACATCCATTTTTTGATTTTCCTAAGCATCATTTTCTCGCGAAATCCAGCGGGAATAAAAGACAGAAGTCTATATAACAAGCTGACATTGACATAATACGTTTTCCCCGGGTTTAAAATTGAAAGCGCTTCACAAACTACCTTTGCAACTTCGGATGGATCCCTGGTGGTTTTCTTTAATATTTTTGGCTTAATAGACAAAAAGGAGGCTGAAACCTCTGTAAGTTTCTGATATTCATAGCTTTGCATCAAATGAAAGCTTATGAATAAAAAAAGTGTGTTTTTTGCAAAA
>JAJRQT010000152.1 GCA_024280115.1 Bacteroidota bacterium
ACCATTTTTCTTAATAATGGAACTTTTGCAAAAAACACACTTTTTTTATTCATAAGCTTTCATTTGATGCAAAGCTATGAATATCAGAAACTTACAGAGGTTTCAGCCTCCTTTTTGTCTATTAAGCCAGAATGTTTGATTTTTACCTTTTACCCTTTACCTTTTACCTTTTAACTCCATCATACCACCCTCTTCCAAGAAACAACCCCTACTTCTTAGAAATCCTGGCCCAGCTATCGCGCAGAGTAACAGTCAGATTGAATACCGGTTTTTCTGTTGTGGTATCGGGGTCGGCATTGAAATATCCTTTGCGTTCAAACTGAAAATGATCGAACGGACGGGCCTTTTTTAAGCTTTCCTCCACAAACCCATCATTAATGATTTTCAATGATTCAGCGTTTATAAACTCCCTAAAATCCTTTTCTTTATGCCCGTCAGGATCCTCATCATTGAAGAGCCTGTCATACATTCTAATCTCTGCAGGCACGGCATGTTTTGCAGAAAGCCAATGGATAGTTCCCTTAACTTTTATTCCACTCGTATCTGACCCACTTCTCGATTCCGGATAATACTCACAATGCAATTCTTTGATTTCTCCGGTTGCATCATCCCTCACATAATCATTACATTTAATAATGAAACCATATTTCAACCGGACCACCCTACCCGGGCCAAGCCTGAAAAACTTTCTCGGAGGATCTTCCATAAAATCATCTTGTTCTATGTACAATTCCCTGCTGATCATAATTGGCCTTTTCCCGGCATTTTCATCTTCAGGATTGTTTACGGCCGACATTTCCTCTTCCGTGTCTTCAGGGAAATTTGTGAGAATGACCTTCAAAGGATTGAGCACTGCAAAAGCTCTTCGAGAAATTTTATTTAGATCCTCTCTTACACTGTGCTCAAGCAGCGCCACATCAATGATGTTATTTCTTTTCGCTATCCCTACTTTTTCGGTAAAATTTCTGATCGCAGCAGGAGTATATCCTCTTCTCCTCATGCCGGATATAGTAGGCATTCTAGGATCATCCCAACCAACTACATGACCTTCCTGAACCAACATTAACAGCTTTCTTTTACTCATAATGGTATAGTTCAGGTTAAGCCTGGCAAACTCAGTCTGCCTGGGCCTGTATCCATCTTTATCATCAAGAATTTGATCCAAAAACCAATCGTACAAAGGCCGGTGCACTTCAAATTCTAGCGTGCAAAGTGAGTGTGTAATGCCTTCTACATAATCGGACTGTCCGTGGGCAAAGTCATACATCGGGTAAATGCACCATTTATCTCCTGTCCGGTGGTGAGTAGCTTTTTTGATGCGATACATCACGGGATCACGCATGTGCATGTTAGGAGAGGCCATATCAATTTTAGCCCGAAGCACCTTATCTCCATCATTGAATGCTCCATTTTTCATGCCCTCCAATAGATTTAAATTTTCCTCAACAGACCTGGTTCTGAATGGACTTTCTTCCCCCGGTCTTGTAGGAGTTCCTTTGGTGGCGGCAATCTCCTCAGCGGAATGATCATCAACATAAGCTTTCCCTTTTTTCACCAGCTTAACCGCCCACTCGTACAGTTGATCAAAATAATCTGAGGTATAAAATTCATTGGCCCAACTATATCCCAACCATTTGATATCTTCTTTAATCGACTGCACATATTCTTCTTCCTCAGTTACCGGATTGGTATCATCGAATCTCAAATTGCAGTTCCCATTGTATTTCTTGGCAAGTCCAAAGCTCAAGCTAATGGCTTTGGCATGACCAATGTGCAAATATCCATTTGGCTCCGGAGGAAACCTGGTAAGCACCTTGTCTCCATGGAGCTTATTTTTTAAATCATGCTCTATCATGGATTCAATGAAATTTAAAGATGACTTTTTGCCATTTTCTTCCTCTTTACTATTATGTGCTATCGTCATTGGTCTGAATTGTAATTATATTTATACGGGTAGAAATTTAAATCCTACATCGAAAATTTCCGCAAAGGAAAGAAAGATTATTAACAAAATCAGTGAATGCCTTCCATATTTGCCTTGAATTTCCAGCAAATTCAATTTGCACACTTGATAAACGCAATGAATAAGTTTTAACGAAACATCTTTTTAATAAAACTGTCAAGCTTTCGCGAAGAAATCAAGTAGCGGGGAATGGTGTAATTTGTGAATTTATTATTTAGGAAGGTGTATCTTGTTTTTGGTTTTTTCTTCATGAAAACATCAAACACCTTCTTTGCCAATGCCTCAGATTCCATGGCTCCTTTCGCGCTTTTCTTTACTTGATTTACAAATACCTGAAACCCCGGGCCATAATCTGAGTTAATAATTTCTTGCTGCGATACCATCTCTGATTTTTTCCAGATAGGTGTGTTTATGGGACCGGGAGCAATCTTGATAACATCAATCCCATACATGAACAGCTCTCTCCGCAAAGAGTCTGAAAATGCTTCCAAAGCGAATTTTGAGGCACAATACGGGCTTAAAAAAGGGAAGGCCAACGTACCGGAAACAGAGCTGATATTCATGATTTTCCCAGGCTTTCCAGCATAATTTTTCACCGCACCCAACAAGGGTAAATATGCCTTCGTTACTGCGATTACACCGAATAGATTTACATCAAACTGTCTTTGATAATTTTCCAGGGAAGTATGTATCACTGTGCCACTGACAGCGATGCCCGCATTATTTATGAGGCAAGCTAATCCTTCATCTTCGATAATTTGCTCAACTCTGTAAACAGAAGCTGCTACAGCAGTATGATCTGTCACATCGAATTGCAATGCGTGAAAGTTCGTTCCAAAATCATTTTTAAGTTTTTCTGCATCTTTCATTTTTCTCACACTGCCTATTACTCTGTATCCTTTGTTGTGGAAGATCTTAGCTAAACTGTATCCTATTCCTGTTGATGCGCCTGTGATAAGTATATTTTCCATAATTTATAATCAATATTTGATTTTGTAGGTTAATATAATCATTCCATGATCATGCTCTATCTGATCAATTAATTCCAATCTAACTTCTTTTTTTGAATTCCCAAATAATCTCAAACCATCTCCAAAAACCACAGGACTCAATTTGACTTTAAGAATATCGATTAATTCGTTTTCAAGCAACCAACCAGCAAATACTCCTCCTCCGCACAAATAGATTTCTGTTCCATCATCTTGTCTAAATGCTCTTATAATATCCAAATCTCGCTTAACAATCTTAACTCTATCATTCGAATTTTCATAAGAAGCCGTGTTTGAAAAAATATAGTGATCCATATGTTCATAGGCTGGCATTCCGGATTCAATACCAAATTTAAAACCAAACTCATAAGTATTTCTACCCATGATCATGGTATCAAATTTCTTTAAATCGCTTAAATACTGATCCAGTCCTGAACCTTCGCTGACATAACCTTCAATTTTCCCATTGGGACCGGAAATGTATCCATCTAATGTCATGGCTACATAATAGACTATTCTTCTCATGGTTGGTAATGTTGATTTATGTCAATTATTATGCACCTATTTTTATACATTAGCATGAATAGATATAGATGGCTTTACAAAGCTAAATAAAAATCGGAAAACCTTCTTCGTTACCTGTAAAGTCGGATTCGAATTCGATTTAATAAATCTATCAGAATATTATAACATCCTGATTTGACAAATCCCTGACATATGTTATCTATGATTAGTTAAAACCCCTTTAGCAATGAAAATCTTGCTATTTAATGTTAATTTTGTGCCACAATATTTCCTTTATGGATAAAAAGCAATTCTTAAAAAAATCAAGTCGCAGAAGGTTTATTCGTAATTCAGTGGTTGGAGCTACTAGTGTATCCATTTTGCCCACAGTACTTTCTAACTGTTCAGATAAAACGAATCCTGACACTGATCCTGTCCCTCTTCCCAAAGATGACTTTATCCCTGAAGGTGATTTTGGATTTTTTGAAGGAGTTGCCAGTTTCGATCCCACTCAAAATAAGGTTGTTCTGTGGTCCCGATATACTCCTGCCGCCAACGAAAGCAGCAATCCGGAGGTCATATTAGAGGTTGCGACAGATTTGGATTTTAAAAACTTGACAACAAGCGAACCAGTAGTAGTCGATGCAAATAGTGACAACACTGTAAGCGTTGATGTGAGTAGTTTAATTTCAAACACAAAATATTATTACAGGTTCAGTAGTGAAAAAACCAAGGCAATTTCTATAGTTGGAGAAACAAAAACACTACCGTCTGTAGGCGAAGTTTCTGAAGTAAAAATAGCTGTGGTTTCCTGTGCGAATTACGAGCTGGGCTATTTTAATGTTTATGGTGCATTGGCAGAGTCGGAAGCAGATTTTGTTGTTCATTTAGGAGACTATATTTATGAGAACAGTGTAGTCGAATATGGCAATAGTGAGCTGGCGGCTTCAATGGGGAGAGAGCACGAACCACCAAGAGAGATAATAAGTCTTGACGATTACAGAAGCCGGTACCGGCAATACAGAGGAGATGAACAATTGCAAAAAGCCCACCAGTTAAAACCATTTATTTGTGTGTGGGACGATCACGAATTTGCAAATGACGCATACAAGGATGGGGCGGGAAATCATCAGGCGGATGAGGGAAGTTATTCAACAAGAAAAATGAATGCCATACAAGCCTGGTATGAATACCTTCCTGCTCGTGTCACGGATAATACCAAAATTTACAGAAGTTTTGACATGGCTGGGATTGTGCATCTGATGATGTTGGATACTCGGATTGTCGGAAGAGATAAACAATTGAATTATAATGATTACATGGTTGATTCTGAACTGGATAAAGAGGCATTTCTATCTGATTGGCAAGATCCAGATCGTTCTCTTTTAGGAAAAGAACAATTATCATGGCTAACGGCACAAATCAGCTCTAATAATTCAAAATGGCAGGTAATTGGAAGCCAGGTTTTAATGGGCAAGTATCATTTCCCGGAAGAAATACTGTCACTACTTAGAAAATTCTCTGGCGGTAGCCGTATTGATAAACAATTAGCAGAACAATTCGGTCAGCAGCTAAATGAGCTAATCTCCATAAAAAATCGAATCGAACAGGGAGATCCAGATATTACTCCAGCGGAAAGAGCACGTGTTGAAAATGTTTTACCTTTCAACCTCGATTATTGGGATGGTTATCCTATTGAGAGAGCAAAAATATTTGAAGCCGCATCAGGGAAAAAACTTATCGACTTTGCAGGTGCATCACATAATGCCTGGCATACAATTTTATCTGATGATAAAGGTAAAAAGGTAGGCGCCGAATTTGCCACTACCTCTATTACATCATCCGGACTTGAAAAAACAATTGGTGATAATCCAGTAACAATATCTGTTTTTGAACAAACAAATATCAAGCTAATTGATGATCTTTTATATTCAAAAATAGCTAAAAGAGGTTATATACTGGCTACTTTTTCCGATGCTAAAGCAGAAGCAGAATGGAAATTTGCCGGATCGATTACCACAAAAGATGCGAGTACTATTTCAGATTACACAGCTATTGAAGAATGAGCGGCAATTGGTAAAGTATCATTTTAAGAGCTTGTAATAGAAAATACTTTTCACAACTATTAATGCGCCATCGTACACTACGTTGAAGAAAACATTTACACCCAATATGAGTTCCCTTTTTATATCTTATACAAAACCAGCAATTTCTTGTTGCCTGAAAGCGATTTCTATAGTAAACAAAAAGAGTAATAATGTGTATAATAACTTCATGGTTAATCAATAACACTTCAAAGTTTACTATTTAAAAATGTCTATATAAAAAAAAATTGACAGAGTTATCACATTACACGGACTATATGTAAGTTATTTTGTATTAATTGAATATAGAGATCGAAAGAATATTATTGTTTTTTATTAAATTTGCAACGATAATTCATTTTAAATAATTAATTCTATTATCTTAGACCTAGTTTCTATTAGTTATTTTATACCTCAGATGAAAAAAACGTTACTCCTACTTACAAGTTTGCTGTTTTGTACTGAAATAGTATTAAGCCAAGGTTTTTATAATAAGAATCGGAATAGAAATTTGGTGATTTTTGCAGGCACCGGAACAACTCATTATTATGGTGATTTAGCTAAAAAAGGCGACAACTCCAACATTCAGGCAAATCTTGGGATCGGCGCCAGATACAATTTTTACAGATGGTTTTCTGCAGGTGCCGAAGTGACCTGGCTCATGCTTAAAGGAAACGACAACACTGATCCCGGTAAAATAACCAGGAACCTTTCCTTTCAATCTCATAATTTTGAAGCAAGTGGATTGATGTATGTTAGCTTATTTGAGGAAGATCGCAGGTTTTATATGAGAACTTTTGCTAATCCTTATATTTTTGGTGGTGTTGGTGTTTTAAGCTATAACCCGACCGCAAAACTGGATGGTGAAAAATATAATTTAAGAAAATTAAAAACTGAAGCAGTAAGTTATAGTGGCATAGCCGCAGTATTTCCACTTGGTGCAGGCATCAAGTTTAGGGTAAATCCATTTTTAAATGTAGCGCTTGACGGTGCTTACAGATTTGTGATGACCGACTATCTGGATGATGTGAGTAGTGGTCAGTATCCAAAGCCAGCATCTTTCACTGACGAAACTGCAAGGAAATTATCTGACAGAACCTGGGAACTTGGTGTAAATCCAACATGGGCGGAACAAGGAAAACATTTCAGGGGTAATCCTGACAACAGAGATGGCTATTTTATATTCAATATCAAGGTTGAGTATTATTTGAGTGAAATAGGACATAGCAGTACTTATCGAAAGAGAATTAGAGGAGGAAGCTATAAAAGACTTAAGCCTCCTAAAAGAAGGACAAACAGTCAAATCAATAGAAAGAGATTCTAAATCCGTTTATCTCTTATTTTTTTAAGACTAGTTGCCAATAGAAAATAACTGGTGAATGTTATTACTGTGTATATAATGTACATCCATTCACTCAATTCAACAAAAGTTTGAAAAAGGAACAAAACTCCTATTTGAGTGAGTATGAGTATTCCTGTAGTCAGAAAATGATTCCCTTTCATCAAATCAAGAATTAAATGGTGGATGTGCTGCCTGTCTGCTTTGAATGGAGAATCTCCATTTTTTACTCTCACCAGCGTCACCCGGATAATATCTGCTAAGGGAATAAAAATACTTCCCAGCACTAAAATAAATGATGTATTTTGGCTATCTCTCTCCGCTAAACTTATAAACTTTAAGGCAAAAAATATCAAGAGTCCGCCTATTAACAATGACCCAGTATCGCCAAGGAATATTTTATTCCCTTTAGAGAAATTATAAAAGAGCAAGCCAAACAACCCACAACATAAAGAAATAGAAAATATTGACAAATTAACTTCCCCTGCATTCACAAACTTCAGGAAATAAAAAAAACTACCTACAATTCCCAGCCCTATTGCAAGCCCATCAATCCCATCAATCAGATTGAATGCATTGATGCTCAAGACAATAAAAAAAATCCAAAACAGGTAGTTGAAAATGAATGGTAGTTGAATAAAATCATTTACAAATGGAATTACCAGCTCCTGCTCATCAATTGAAGTCACGATAACAATAGCGGGAATAAACTGCCCTAAAAATTTATAGGCCACCGGAATTGGATTAAAATCATCGATAATCCCGGTTATAAGCAGAACAGCAAACGCTGAAATTAATAAGCTGAAATTCTCTTGATTTGGATAGTTTGAAAAGAATAAAAGTGGAATGATGATAGCAAAACCCAGAACAATACCACCGGTGTTTGGCACACTTGAGTCATGAGAGCTTCGATGATTTAAAGCGGCATAAAACCCTTTTTTTTTTGATATTTTTATTAACAGAGGAGCGCCAATTAAAGATATGACTAATGCGGTAGTTGCCGGTATAATAATTGAAAAATCCATCCCATTTAACTCAATTAGCTATCTCATCCCCCGAGATATGATTAATCAATGCTCAGGATTCTCTTTTTATCCAATGCTTCAAATTTGGATGAATTGCTTTTATATTCGGGGACAATATATTTCATGATTCCAACAAGCTTCAGTTCATCATTATCTTGAGCACTATTGATAAGTATCTCAATATTATTCCTGACATCCTCATATTTATCTAACCTAGTTTTGGCAATGAGAATTTTGTGATGATAGGTCGGTAATGTATTCTCATGGCTACTTAGTACCTCTTCAAATAATTTTTCACCACTCCGCAATCCTGTATATACGATTTCAATATCTCTTCCAACCTCCAGTCCTGAAAGCATAACCATCTTTTTGGCCAAATCAATAATTTTAATCGATTTCCCCATATCAAAAATAAATATCTCACCACCATGTCCCATAACGCCTGCCTCCAAAACCAATTGGCATGCTTCTGGTATAGTCATAAAAAATCTATTGATTTCAGGATGCGTCACAGTGATTGGCCCTCCACTGTCTATCTGCCTTTTAAATACTGGAATAACCGAACCGTTAGAACCCAGCACATTGCCAAATCGGGTAGTGATAAATTTGGTAGCATCCGGATTTTTATCTTTCAAGTAATTATTTAATGACTGAACATACATCTCTGCAATCCTTTTTGACGCTCCCATTACATTCGAAGGATTCACTGCTTTATCTGTTGAGATCATGACAAATTTTTCAGCCTTGTACTTCACGGAAAGGTCCGCAAGTATTATTGTGCCTTTTATGTTGCAGTTCACCGCTTCAGAAGGGTTTTTCTCCATCATAGGCACATGTTTATAAGCTGCTGCATGAAAAATAATCTGCGGCTCATATTCCTTGAAGAGATTTTCCATTCGTACTTCGCTGGTGATATCAGCGACAACTGGAAATACTTTAAGCGTTCCCTTGCTGAGCTTTAATTCATTCTCAATCTCAAATAAATCTGATTCAGCCTGATCTACAAGGATAATTAATTCAGGATTATAATAAAGCACCTGACGGACAATCTCGCTACCAATGGAACCTGCTGCTCCTGTCACCATCACCTTTCTGCCTTTCAGCTCCAGAGAAACATTATAATTATCAAGTTTAATCGATTCTCGCTCCAGTAACTCTTCAATATTAATATCCTTAATTTGATTCAGACTCAATTCACCCTTTATCCAGTGACCCACAGGAGGCACGATCCTTACCTTTATACTTTTGGCAAGACAGGCATCTACCAATTCATTCTTTTTTTCAATCGATATATTCCTGTCTGAAATGATTAATTCTTTGATTTTTTTGGAATTAATTATAAACTCCAAATCATTTCTCGCATCATAAATTCTGACACCATTTACAATTTTCCCAACATGTTTTTTATTATCATCAAGGTAGCCCACAACTTTATAATACTTACCCGAGTCCTCCTCAATAATTTGTCTCGTCATTTGAGCAAATTTGTCTGTGCCGTAAATAAGTACCTGCTCTATTTTTTTCTCCTTATTCAGAAAATAGGAAAATACTTGCTTAACGAAAAGCCGGTATGAAAACAATAACAATACAGAACTAAGAAATGCGATGATGATGACAGATACAGGCAATAAATTCATGCCATTTATCTCAAAATAGATATAGCTGGCGAAAAAGGTGAGCAATGACCCCATTATTACCGTCCCTAAAATTCTAACGGCATCCTGCATGCCGGTGTATCTTACTATCCCGGCATAACTTTTTGTAACTAAGCTCGACAAAAATCCAAAAAAAGTGAACAATAGTATCCCTTTATTAACATCAAAGCTGCCAAGTCTGCTATAGTCAAAATTAAATCTTAAAAGAAAGGCAAGTAGGGATGAAAAAAACAATATTATCAGGTCGATAACAATAATAATCCATCGGGGAAGGATTCTTATTTTCAGTAAAAATTTATTCATTCAGATTAAAGGTTCTTCAATTATAATAAATTATTCCAATTAAAAATAATAAAATTCACTGAATAAATTAACATTAGTTTTTATTGAAAAAAATCTACAATAAACGAGATTAACATTCAGGTGCAAAAATAGTAAAATTATTCGATTGTTTTAACGATCTCTATAACTAATCTTTGGTCTATTTTATTTAATCCAACACCAGAAGGAAGGCAAATACCTCGATTAAAAAGACTATCTGACACCCCGGAAATATACGATTTTTGCCCATCGTAAATTCCCAATAAATGAAGCGGTTTCCACAACCGTCTCGCCTCAATTTTATTCTGTTCCAATGTGCTGATTATTAGGTCTCTAATAATTGAAGACTTTACTAAAAATACAGAAAGCCACTTATTCGAAAATATTCCGGCCCCTTCTTCAATCCATTCCAATATGTTGTTGCCAGAATTTATGGTTTTATACGCTTCAAATATTTTACGCTTTTTTACCACCCATTCTTCTATGTTTTTTATTTGGGCAAGTCCTAATGCTCCGCTTATATTACTCATCTGGTAATTGTAGCCCACTTCAGTATGAAAAAATGGAGTCTGCCTATCCCTTGCCTGGGTTGAAAGTTGAATTGAACGCAACGATATTTCCTTTTCATTTGTCAGAAGAGCGCCCCCTCCTGAGGTTGTTATAATTTTGTTCCCATTAAATGACAAAATGCTTATCCTTCCAAAACTGCCAACCGATTTGCCGTTTATTTCTGAACCCAATGCCTCGGCGGCATCTTCAATTAATGGAATATCATATTTTTCAGAAATCCCTATCAGTTCACCCACCCTGGCCGGATTACCATAAATATGAGCATAAACAATGGCCTTTGGTTTAATCCCCTTTTTTCCCAGATCCAATATCGCCTCTTCAAGTAATTCCGGGTCCATGTTCCATGTTTCAGTTTCGCTGTCTATAAATACCGGTTTGGCTCCAAGATATGCAATCGGGTTAGCGGTGGCCACAAAGCTGAATGTCTGGCATATCACGTAATCTCCGTAACCAACATTCAGAGATTTTAGTGCCAGATGTATGGCTGCAGTGCCGGAATTTAATGCAACACAATAAGAGACATTAGTTATTTTTTTCAGTTCTGATTCAAATTTGCGCACATGCATGCCGCCTGGCGCCAGCCAGTTTGATTCCAGTGCCTCCCGGATATATTTCAATTCCTCACCGCCCTGATGTGGGGGAGATAAATAAATTCGATATTTATCTTTCTTTTGCATATTACTTATCTATTCTTTTTCCAGGGTTCCCAACTACAGTGGCACCGCTGACCACATCACCCAAAACAACGGAACCCGCGCCAATAGTTACCCATTCACCGATGTTAATACCGGGTAGAATAGTAGCATTTGCTCCAATAAAAGTCCCTGCTCCAATACTTACATCACCACAAATTACTGCTCCCGGTCCTACATGCACAAAATCCCCAATAACACAATCATGTTCTACAATCGCCCCAGTATTGATGATAACATGATTTCCAATTATAGATCCGGGCTGTATGACTGAATTAGCGATAACCACAGTTCCATTGTTTATGATCGAGTTTAATCCAAAAATAGCTGTTTTATGGATTACTACTCCAAACTGATGCTTAATTGAGGAAGATATCTTTTTCCTGACTTTATTATTACCGATACAAATGAGGAATTTTTCTTTATTAAACAATTCAGAAGAATAAGAATGTGCTACCGGATGTCCAAAAAATTTAATTATATCGAAATCATCATCCAAAACACCCACAACCTTCTCACCCCTGGATATAAGGCATTCATAAACAACTTTAGCATGTCCACCTGCACCGTATATTACCATCTTATGATATTTTTGAAGCATGAAAAACAGGCATATTCACCATCTCCTCATTTTTCTTTCCCAAACTTTTCAGGAAAAGAATGAAGGTGAAAAAAAGTATTTTTACATCCAGTTTCCAGGAGATATTATTTACATACCACACATCCATTCGGAATCTCTTTTTCCAGGATATATCATTTCTTCCGTGAACCTGTGCCCATCCTGTGATACCCGGTAGTACAGAAAATCTTTTTAATTGATCCTGATTATAATAGTCATTGTATTCTATGGGCATTGGCCTGGGGCCTACAAAAGACATATCACCTTTTACAATATTTAAGAGCTGCGGTAATTCATCAATTCCCATTCTTCTGAAAAAACCTCCAAGTGGTGTAAGCGCTCTTTTTTCCATTCCAAGGTCAATTGTTGATGTGTGGTGCAATGTCCTGAATTTATAAAGTAAAAACCTCTTTCTGTCTTTTCCAGATCTCACTTGCGTAAAAAACACTGATTTACCTTGCGTGATAAAAAGCACGATAAGAATCAATAAAAATATCGGAGATAGAAATATTATTAAAAATACGGCCCCAAGTTTATCAAATATGTATTTTGAATAATTCACCTGCTTATTTCATCAATTTAATCTTTATAACAATATATGTTACGGACAAGCCGGCAAGCATAACGGAAGAAATTAAAATTTGATCCAAGAGCTGAAGGTTTATCATATAAATAACCATCACATTGACCATCATTTGAACCGTCATGTAAAGTCCGGACATCTGCAAATGAGATAGTCCTGTTTTACTCACAATCACCTGGAATAAATGCAATTTATGAGCTTCAAATATATTTTCTCTCAGTCGTAATCTTTGTACAATGGTAAAAATAGTATCAATACCGTAGAGTGTTAAAAACAAAATAAATACGAATTGATTTGTTTCACTTATTAGCTTTATCAACAGATAGATGATTATAAAAGCAACAGTGAGACTTCCTACATCTCCAGCAAAACAAATTGCTTTATTTCTGAAATTGAAAAAGTTAAATACAAGTAATGATAGAAGGAAAAGTATTAAAAACTCGGAGGAAATGAAACTATCGACATTGATATTTACATATAGCAAAGACATAACGGCAACCAGGCTATATCCCCCAGTCATTCCATTGATGCCATCCATAAAATTGAATGCATTTAAAGTACCGGCCGCAACAATAATTATTAATAATATCCATAGGGGGTTGATGGAAAGGAGGTTGAGTTCTAATACTATTAGAATTATTGAAAAAAATTGCAATGGGAATCTTGCTTTGCTCGACAAATCGATGATATCGTCTAAAAAACCTGTGACTCCCAGAGTGGCCAATCCAGCTATAAAATAGAATCCAGGCTGGTCCATGAAAACAGAACAAAGTATAATCGCTATGGGTATGACAATCCCTCCTCCCCTGATTGTAGCTCCGTCGTGCATGGTTCGATGATTTGGGAGGTCAACAATTTTATAGATTCTCGCGACCTTAAAATAAGCCAGCGAAGAGGCGATGAGAAAAAATGTAAATGCCAGATATAGCCCGCTATTCATTAAATGATTTGATGGTTTTCATTAATCCCTGTTTTGTCGAAACAGGCAATTCACTTTTCAAATTTAGCAAAAGCTTTTGATTTGAAACAACCATGTTTTCACAAAGTTTGTTCAGGATTTTTGTATTGAAGGGCGCATTTATCTTGGATCCCAAACGACCAAGACCCAATATGATCTTTTTGGGAACCCTGATAATTCTAGGCTTTTTGTTAATCCCCTCTGCAATTAAACCTATCAACTCGTTGGTAGAAATGGGATCATCATCAGCCAAATTATAAGTACCGCTTTTCAATTCATCCACAAGTATTTTTTGTATGACAAAACAGAAATTGTCAACCGTTAAAAAAGATCTCTTGTTTTCAAATGCACCCAAAGGATACGGGATTCCGGTTTTTACAAATTTATACAGCAGGTTGAGATTCCCTTTATTTCCCGGGCCGTGAACCATAGAAGGTCTTAAAATAATATACTTTTTCCCAACAGGAGCATTGCTGACAATATACTGCTCTGCTTTCAATTTAGACATCCCATAGTCGGAGGTTGGTATCGGAATAATATTTTCATCCAGAATTCCATCGGTATGATCTACTACCGCTTTTATGGAACTTACAAAAACAAAAGAATTTGCGTGGCTTTTCACAAAAGCGTCAAATAGCTCCTTTGTCTTTTCATAATTTACATTTATATAATCGCGGCTTTTGTATTTCCCGGATAAATCATGGGCAATTCCTGCAAGATGCACAATGGTATCTATCCTATTTTTATCAATTGTTTCAGCGGATAAATCGTGAATAAAAGAGACATCAGGGTGATTAAGCAATTTCTTTGCCTCTGCAGAATTCCGGGAATGGCCGTACAATTCGACTTCACTTTTCCCTTTAAAATAATTAACCAGATTTTTACCAATAAAACCGCTGATTCCTGTAATGAGTACCCTGTTCATTTATGATTAAATAATTCGAAAATTTTATTAAAATATTTAGGGTAAATCTTCAGCGCATTTGTTTTAATTCCATGCTTTCTACATGCCTTAATGATCTCATTGTTGAGGGTAATGTTGCTTTTTACTCCATTGGAGCTAACCCCTCCCTTTCTCATCTTCACCATTTTCATGGGCAAATACCTGTATCTCAACTCATTGACATACAGCAATCTAATCAACATTTCATAATCAGCAGCTATTCGATAATCTGTTTCAAAAAGTCCATGTTTTTCATAAAATTCCCGTCTGACAAAAAATGTAGGATGTGCAGGCATATATCCTTTTGCGAATTTTTCCGGGTGCCACTTTTCCGAGGAATATGTTCTGACTGTTTTGTTCAGATTATTGGGATCAACAAATATTAAATCACCATAAACGGCGTCAATTTCACGATCTTCAAATGACTCCGCGACTTTTGAAACAACTTCTTCATCAAAATAAAAATCATCAGAATTCAGGATGCCGACGACTTCCCCGGTGGCTTTTTTAATGCCTTTGTTCATAGCGTCATAGATGCCGCTATCCGTTTCGCTGATCCAATATGCTAATTTGCCCGAGTTCCGCTCCAGAATTTGTTGCGTACCATCATTGGAATTGCCGTCAATTACGATATGCTCGATATCATTATAATTCTGCTTTTCAACTGAATTGATTGCATCCTCAATGTGTTCGGCGCTATTAAAACTGACGGTAATTATACTGATTTTCATTCTTTCAAAAATAATTCAGTAGGATGGGAATAGGAAAGGTTATTGGTGATTGTTGAAAAATTCATTCCTGAATTATTATAATTTTATGCATCTATCGCTCTCGTTTTCACTTTAACAGCCGGATTTCCCTGGTAAATCCCGTATGCATCCATATTCTTAGTCGCTACCGAATTTACGGATAAAATACTATGAGAAAAACAGGTGACTCCGGGGCAAACCACCGACTTGGCCCCGATCCATACGCCATCTTCCAAAACTATCCTCTTTACAATCAGGTCGAATGATGACCGCCTATAATTATGATTTCCAGTTAACAGCATCGCTCCCTGCGAAAGGCAAACATCACTCCCAATCCTGACTTCAGACAGATTATCAATCCAGACATCCTCTCCGATCCACACATAATCACCAATTTCCAGTAACCACGGATATTTAATATTTACTGACGGTTTAATGTTGACACCCTTACCAACCTTTGCCCCAAAAAGTTTCAACAGCGTGACCTTAATTGATGACAACGGCAGCAAACCATGAGCAAAAACCAAATGATTCACAAAATACCAGATGAGCCGTTTAATGCTTCCCGCTTTTGGGTTGTACCAACTGTTGTCATATTTCGAAAGATCTGTCTTCATTGTTTTGCATTTGCTTTTTTTTAATCAATCAAACCATCGGTATAAACAACCTCTCCATCCACAACAGTCATCACGACCTTAGTTTTAAGAATTTCCTCCTCGGGCACATTCATTATGTCTTTATCAAATACGGTGAAATCAGCATATTTCCCGATTTCAATGCTTCCTTTAACATCCTCTTCAAATGATCCAAAAGCTGCATCCAAAGTATATGATCTCAGTGCTTGTGCTCTTGTCATTTTTTGATCCGGTTCGTAACCTCCGGGAGGCGTTCCTTTTAAAGTCTTTCGGGTTACAGATGCATAGAAACACTCAATTGGGTTGACTGGTTCGACGGGAGCATCCGTTCCATTGATGACGACAGCCCCACTTTTAAGCAACTTTTGCCAGACATATGCTCCTTCTTCAATTCGTTTTTCCCCAAGACGATCAATTGCCCATGGTCTATCAGAGCTCATGTGAATAGCCTGCATTGCCGGGATCACACCCAACTCAGCAAACCTTGGTATATCATCCGGGTGCAAGTGCTGTGCGTGCTCCATTCTAAACCGATAATCCGATGATTTCCCGTCTATGGTACTAAAGGCCTTTTCGTATTGATCCAAAACTTCCCTGTTTGCACGATCTCCTATTGCATGAGTACACACCTGAAATCCATACTTTAGCGCATCTTCGCTTACTTTATAAATATTTTCGATCGGTGTGGTAGAATGCCCTAATTCTCCGGGCATATCCTCGTAAGGCTCAAGAAGCCAGGCTCCGCGAGAACCAAGAGCACCATCGCTGTATAATTTAATTGAGCGAATACTTAGAAAACCATCTCCTAAACCAACCTCAGGTCCGGATTTATAAAACCTTTTTAATAATCCCCTGTTTCCACCGGAAAGCATTGCATAAATTCTCACTTTGAGTTTACCATTTTCCAGGTTTTTTTTGTAAAGGTCAATGGTATTTTGATTTACACCGGCATCATGAAAACTGGTTATTCCATTTGAAAGACATTCTTTTATCGCCTCTTCAAAAGCCAATTGATCACGGACAGCATTATTTTTCGGAATGTACCTGCCAATTAAGCTCTGAGCTGTTTCATTAAAAATACCCGTTGGATTACCGTCCTTATCTTTGAAAACATCTCCTCCGCCATCAAATTCTGTGCTGGCATCAATTCCTGCAATTTCCATGGCTTTTGCATTTGCAAGTCCGGCATGACCGCTTGCATGGCGAAGATAAACAGGGTTATCAGGTGAAATTGCACTTAGCAACTTATGTATTGGAAAACCGTGGATAACCGGAGATGTGATGCTGTCCCATTTATCCTGATGCCAGCCCCTGCCAAGGATCCACTCACCAGGTTTAGTTTTTGCAACGCGTTCTTTTACTTTATCAACCAGAGCTTCATAGCTACTCAGCCCCATCAGGTTCAGCTCCAGCTTGGAGTATCCAACTCCCATAAAATGCGCATGACTATCAATAAGCCCCGGCGTCATCGTCTTTCCTCCAAGGTCTATGGTTTCTGATTGATTTCCCTTTGATTTTAGTACGCTTTCATTGGAACCTAAAGCAATAATTTTTCCATCTTTCACCGCAACAGCCTGTACAACAGGCTGATTCTCATAAACTGTATATATTTTCCCATTGATAAAAATTGTATCGGCAACGTCAATCTTGCTTTGGTAGTTTGCAAAGAAGAATGACAAAAGAAGTATCGAAAAAAAGGTCTTCATTCCGTGGTTAGAAAATTTAAATAATGGTGATTGATAATGAAAATAATTGGTGTATGATTTAGAACGTTAATAAAAAACCAAGCTCAAAATTACAAATAAAACTCAATGATTTTATCAAATTCCCAGCCCTTGTTGGTGTTGTCACCAATAAGTAATCCCACAACCAACTAATCATCTCTTTTTTATTGGTCACAACCTGCCTACAAAAGGCAGGGCCCTGTCAATAGGTTAAGGATTCTTCTTTCAAGAGCCTCGGTCTGTGTCCCCTCCTTCGGTGAACAGGCTCACAGACCGAAAAAACTGGTTTGTGAGGACACCATAGTCGTTAACCTTAGGGCTTTAATATTTCATTAACTAACTGATAATGTGTCTTTTTACGCCAAGGAGCCTGACAGGCTGTATTGTCAATTTGGGGTAGAAAATCTTTTTTAAGCCAAGAAGAAAGTGTCAATTG
>JAJRQT010000153.1 GCA_024280115.1 Bacteroidota bacterium
AGAGGCTGCTGTTGATATTAAAGAGCAGTTACTCAAGGCAGCCTAAGGAAAAGCCAAAAAACAACAAAAAAGTCACAGTTAATGGGATAGGTATGTGCTGTCGGTATCGATTTTCTTGATTTCTCATTATTGTTGGTTCAGAAATGGAAAAGCTAAAAGTTAGTTCGAAATCCATCAGAAATCAGAAAATTAAGAGTGCAATAAAATATTAAAATAATTATATTGCAAAAACGAGAGATGCGTTTTCTTAGTGACACTATTTATTATAAGTGGGAAATATCCAAATTCACCTGCCCATCCTGATTCACCTAATACTGGTTGTCCATTAATAATAAATGCAGAGCCAACAGCTGTTCCAACCATGATTACTCCACCCGTAAAATCATGGTTGCAATCATGGAACTCCTGAGCAAGAGCAGATTTTACATCATTAATGGATTTTACGACTGTGTTATATTTACTTAATGCATTTTTTGCATTCCATCCTTTAAAATTGGGCAAAACATCACAAGATACTATAGTGTCATCTTTATTTAAAAGTCCAGGAATAGCAATGCCAATACCAATAGGACTTAAATTATATTTTTTAATAAATGAGTTGATTATTATTTCTAATTGAGTTGACCTAAAATCTACTCCAGTTTTAACTTTCTCTTCCAAATTGCCAGCGACAATTAATACTTTAGTTCCTCCCAGATCAATCCCAATTTTCACTCTATTCATTTTGTTCTAATTTAGTGCTTGATTCTTAATGCACTACAACGGTTGGCAATAATAAACGTAGGGCATTTCGAAGCACCTCCTTATCAAGTTACCGTGCTGTTTATTAAATGTTATGTTGTTTTAATTTAGCACTTTCCTCCCTATGTTTTTTTTTGCGTGTTGAACCCCCGATGCAGATCAGGGTTCAATCTCGATGGAGATCGGGAGAAAAATTTAGTAGGATCCCCTGGACCCACTTAAATTTGATTCCATATTATTGGGCTTAGTTATTCTATTCTTGGCATGTACATTTGTTTCTAAAAGTAGTCTCAATATTAAAAGCTAATCCACAATCAGGACATTCGTATATAATACCATCTTCGTCACAATTCAAGCAAAGTCCTTTTGCTTCATGACTATTTAAATAAATATTCAGATTATCATATATAACAGACCTCTTTGCTTTGCAATAATCACAATTAATCATAGTAAAATCATGACTGACGAAATTGCAACAATAGCAATTTCATCTTGACTTAGTGTTCTATTATTACACACAATACACTTAAATACCATGTAAGAATTTTCTTTCGCCAGCCTTTCCATTGCATAAATGTAAGGTGAATAATTAATCAGCTTCCTGTGCAAGTCTTCCCCTAACCGGTACTGCAAAAATTCAGATGGCTTCTCGTCTTGATGTCTGTCTGATAAGAGAACTTTAAAAATAATATGTATCAAATAATATATGATATCATACTTCAAATCAAATAAGTCACCTTCATAGAATTTATATGAGAAATGCACAATTCGGTTTCGGTAAACCTGAAATTCGTCAATGGTTTCAAAATCGTCTTTATCTAAATCCTGAATAAAGTTTCTGGTTTTGATAAAGTTTTTTTGCATATCAAAATCAAGTGTTTTGAGTTTGTTTTCTTTAAATAACTCTTCAATCTCATCATCAGAAAGAATTTGTTGTCTTTTATTTAAAATACTCCCAATCCCAGTTCTTTCTATGATAAGTGCTTTAATTGCTAATTCAAGTGAAATTTGAAATGAAGAACATGTTAATGTTAGCAAGTCATGCTCAATATAGTCATCATCACCATTATCCTTGTTAACTAAGCGTTCAATTCCATCTTTTAAAAATACAATCGCATTATCATACAATTGTTTATATGCTTCCTTTTCAAAATCTGTTGTCATCTCATGTTCGGTTTTACCTAATTAAGCCCAACGGCCCGGCTAGCATGCGTAGCTTGGGCCAGCACGCTGGCCCTTGCGCGGCTATGGATGCTCGGCTATTGTTGGCTGTCGTTTTTGTTAATTATCCGCGATATAATTATTTTGGGTTAATCCTTTATGCAACGAACAGAAACACCCTGCTCCTTGAGCATTTCGCTCCTATCCACATCGCTGTCATTGAACAACACCGTCCGGATCAAGGCGTTACTGCTATCGTACTCACTAGCACTCCACCAGAGGCCGCCGGTTCCAATGCCATAGAATCTGCCATTGCCATAACGGTCGCCTCCCGGAAGGGCTGAAAAACCCGATTCGTTTGTCGCCCCCGCATTCGGACTTCTCCAATGTTTGGTTCCGGTCTCTTTTAATTTGCCACCTGCAATACCTTCTCCACCCAGGAAATTAATCAATCTTTCCCATTCTTCATCTGTAGGCACGTGCCAGCCAACCGGACATAATTTCCCAGTATTCACGGTGTACCAGTTATATAGCGCACCGTAGGCACGGCCGTATTTTTCATAATTGTCGTACCAGCAGTATGCCGGAGTCGATTGATTCTCCCAAATTTCACTTTTTTCAACAAGATTAATGATCGTTCCATTATTAAATTTGGTTGCCCTTAAGTTCTCAGCCATCCAGATTTGATCACCAATTCTGACTGTCTTATAGGTAATACCATCACGTGGATCCTGAAATCTACTATTTTTCGTAGCCTCTTTAATATTAGCAATTTGATTTGCTGCCTCGCTTTTGTATCGCCCATCTGGATACTTATCCTGATAGATCTGATAGGATTCCAGGGTATTCGTGGATTTTGCTGTGTTCCAATCTTTATCCTCGGCTAAACGGGCTTTATTTGCACGTGCATTTTCCTGCTTTTCCTGTGCCAATTGTTCAAATTCATCAATTTTCTTGTTTGCATCACTTGTCCAATTTCCGTTTGGCCTATTTTGAAGGTATTCCTGGTAGGCTGCTTTTGTATGAGTAGTTAAGGCGGTTTTCCAGTCATTATAGTCCTCGATTTCATCAATCTTCTTCTGAGCCTCTTCAGCATGTATTCCATCTTTGAAATCCTGCAGATATTCTTCATACCCAGCAACTGTATTTATAGTCACTGCATCACTCCATGCCTTATTTTCGCGGTTGTCTATTTGGCTGTCGGGCTGCGGTATTTGATCTGTATTTGTTTTTTCATTCTCACAGCTATTTACCAACCAAATCACAAGAAATAGAACGATGACAATACTGGCAATAGCTATCGGAATTTTGCGCTTTGGATTTCTAAGAAAAGGTTTATCTGATACTTGTTTTCTGGCTTCTTCTGTCTCATCTTTTAATCTTTGCCGCTCTTCCACTTGAAGTTTTGCATCATTTGTTTCTTTTCCTCTACCTTCCATTTTACTTTGGTTTCTTGTTTTTATCGTTGTTCTTCTTCCTGATGGTGTTTTAGTTTGGCTTTTTCATCTTCCTTTTGTTCCAAATCCTTTTTGGCAAATTCATGAGTTATATGAAACACTCACGGCTCGGAAAGCATGTGGACGTTGGAAGTGCAATGGCCTCTGAGCGGCTTTAGCTGCTCGACATGTTGCGGCACATTGTTTAAATTTTTGTTTTATGTCTTTATTAGAGATCTTATGATCGAAATTTTGGCTATAGATAAAAGTTATTACCAATTATTATTGAACTATGTCATTTAAACCTCAACCGCATTGCGGTTAATCCATTCTTTAAAGATTTTCTTGGTTTTCTCATCAGTAGGTCTGCTTGCATCCGCATCAATCAAGTTTCCATCAGGATCAATCATGATATATCTAGGGATACCCTGGATCAAATAAAGGTCCATAATTTCAGCCTTACCTCCTCCTTCAGAAAGAATCTGGATCCCCGTCAGCTCTTTCTCTCTTACATAGGTATGCCACTTTTCCTTGTCGGTGTCAATGGAAACACTTATAAAAGCAATTTCATCGCCAAACTCTTCTTCTAATTCCTTTAGCTTTGGTATTTCCCGAATGCATGGGACACACCATGTTGCCCAAACATCTATGTAAGCATATTGTCCTTTAAAATCGGCAAGACTTACCTGAATACTCGAAGTATCAGGATAACCAAAGGCAGGAGCGGGCATTCCTGGCATCAATCTTTCAAGTCGCCTAATTTTACTTGCTATATAGTTGCTCATGGTTGTGTCTGCAACTACCTCTTGGAAGCGACTTGCAAAATTCCGTTTTACAGATTCGATCAATTGCAAATCATTTCTTTTCAACGCATTATTGAATGCATTAAAATAAACGTAACTTTTTATTTCAGTATTGGATATAATACTATCTGCTAGGTTAAGCATTAGGTTGAAAGTTTTTTTATTGTAATCTTCTCTTGCTTTTTCACCATCACCTTCATTAGCTTCCAGCAATGCTTGAAAATCGACACCTTCTCCTACCTTCTTTCTAAAATAACCGTCCAACCAGTTTTTATAAATAAAAGAGTTAAGCAATTCAGCCTTGTTAAACACTATCAATTGATCAAACTGACTACTATATGATTTAAGCGAGTCAGGCCTTTCTATGCCGGCAAAATCAAATTTTCGCTCGGCATAAGATTCCCTCCAATCCATTATATGATAAGCTATATTATTACGGAGCATGTTAACAAATTCTCGGTCTGCATCCTGTAAGCCATCAATAGCGGCTTTCAGTTCCAGGTCTATAGAATCCACAAAAACAAAGAATTCACCGGGCTCTTTGTTTTCTTTTTCTTCAACTGAACCAAATATTAGTGCCAGGTTTTTATTGTAAACCTCATTCTCTTCTGCGCCATCTCCATAGAAGGTAGTAGAATCCATCATACCTCCTTCATTCATATAAATATTCATAATAGTCTTCCATCCGGTTTTTAGAACGACCCGACTTTGCAGCATCCTAAATTCTTTCAATGAGTTTACAGGTAAAGAGACTGTAAATTGCCCAGCCGAGTCTAATGGTATCCATAAATTTTCCCTGCTTTCCCAGGTATCATCCTTATAATAATAAATTTCCAGGCTGTCGGCTGCAAATCCTTTTACCGTCCCAGATAAAGTTGTTTCCTCGCTTTTTGATTGTTGACAACTGAAAAACATCATACTGATTAGCATGCATGAGATTGATATAAGCAAAGTTCCTTTCATGTTCTCTTTGGTTTGATTCTGATAAGTTTTATGAAAAGTAAAATTTTTAAAAAATATTAGTAAAGATTCTTTATCTGTTGAATGTGCCACAACTATATAGCGTTGTATAAAATGCTTCCCCAATATAGCGACAAGACTTCAAAAAGTAAAAGTGTTACAAGATTGGATAAAATATCTAATTCGATAAAGTGGGGAATTTTTTATACAACAGGCCTGCCTTTGTCGGCAGACAGGTTGAACGATGCCGGAGTTTCTATTGGCATTCTTATTTGCTGATTTCGAGTTGGCTCGTAGTTTTTAATTCTGATATTGATGATGAGTCTTCTGGTATTGATCATTCAACAATTTGCTAAACCCCATTGGGTTTATCTCCATTATATCTTTTGGTTTAAATTTAAGGAATCAAGGGGATTTTCAATACGCTTAATGATATTTCCCGGCCATGTGCGTATAGACCCGCCGGCTAAGCAAAGGCCATTGACTTAAGCTCCTATTGTCCCTCTCGGGAGAGGGTAAAGGGAGAGGTGGCATAATAATTTTCTTATGTCAATGGCATTATCGGCGAGTCAGGTCTCTTTGGTCTTACGACTGCTATGACCCTATGATGTTTGAAAATTCCTTAAATCAGTTTCCAATTCCAATAAATGAGTTGCAAATCTTCCGAATGGAAAGGCAAGACCTGACAGGTTTGAGTAAGTTAATACCTAAATAACAATGAGCAAACGACAATTATTCAGAAAGAAACCTGTCAGGTCTTTAATTTGAAAATAAGATGAAAGCGGTATAACAAGGGTAGTTTGAATCTCCCCGCTCTTTCGATTTGCAATCCGAAAGCAAATATTCTGATATATCTGTACTGCCAGATGCAAGGAGCAATCTCTGTAAGAAATAAAATAAATTGCACAAGACGGAATTAAATTCCTCTTACAATCAGGTTCGTGATTGCAATTCCCGAACAGCTGGGACAGTTTGGATAGTTTATTTATTACTCTCAATATAATCATCCTTGTTTACAACGAGGATGATAGGGGGTATAAAAAAAACGATAAATGATTTTTCGTTCATTTATCGTTTTCCCGTATCGTTTCAGTTACGATTCGTTTTGCAATTTTTTCCCTATTCAATATGATTTTCTGCAACAATCTTTTTTAGATATTCGTAAAATGGCTTTGCAAATTCTTTTCTCCTCAAAGCATATTCCACGGTAGTTTTTAGATAATCGAGCTTATTTCCAATATCATATCTCTTCCCTTCGATGGTATGCGAAAGAACCCTTTCCTTACGTGTGAGTATCATAAGTGCATCAGTCAGTTGAAGCTCATTATTTTTACCCTTCGGGGTTTGTTCCAACGCTTTATAAATTCCGGGTGTTAAAATGTACCTTCCGGCGATGGCAAGGTTAGACGGCGCCTCATCAATTGCGGGTTTTTCGATAAAATCCGTGACTTCCATTATCTGGTCGCTCAGCTTTTCTCCTCCAACAATCCCGTACCTGGAAACCTTATCATGTGGCACGACTTCTACGGCTACTGTTGCAACCTGATATTGTTCGTAAACATCAATGAGTTGTTGAGTTACCGGCATAACAGAGTTGATGATGGTATCTCCCAATAATACTGCAAATGGCTCATTTCCCGTATGGAACCTCGCATAATATATCGCATCACCAAGACCCAGAATTTCCTTTTGCCTTACATAATGGATATTAGCCATGTCGGCAATATGCCTGATCTCATTGAAGAGTGTATCTTTTTCTTCTTTTGCCAGTCGATCTTCCAATTCCGTGTTCCTGTCAAAGTGATCTTCCATGGCCCTCTTATTCCTTCCACTTATAATCAGAATGTCTTCAATCCCCGAATCTACAGCCTCCTGAACAACAAACTGGATAGTAGGTGTATCGATGATAGGAAGCATTTCTTTCGGTTGTGCTTTTGTCGCTGGCAAAAATCTTGTCCCGAGTCCAGCGGCGGGTATTACGGCTTTTTTTATCATTTGCATAATGTTCTAAATAATATATGGTTTAATAACCCTTGCATTCAATTCTTTCATTTTAATGATCAGGCATCTCAATGTTTCGTCATTATCATAGGTCCCGATAATAGATCCACCCGAGCCTGTAAACTTCGCCGAAGCTCCACATTTTCTTGCAGATTTTATCAGTTCGTAGTTGCTGTCACTAATATTGAAGATCTTAGCTCTCAGGTCAAAATTCTTATTGATCAGCTTTGCCAGTTTTTGATGATCGGCCTCTATTATAGCTTTTTTTCCATCAGCAGCTACCTCTGCTATCTCAGCCAAAGTATCCACAACAAGAGGATCACCCTCTTCAAATCTTGCTTTCACATCATTAAATATTACACCTGAAACTTTCCCCAGATTTGTTTTATAGGCAATGTATAATTTAGGTAAAAGGTTCGGATCAATTCTTTCATAATTTCCGTGACCCTTGCTTCCCATTATTTTTTTATCAAAATCCATAAAGACACAACCTTCATAGGTTTGTATCACCCTGTCCTGAAGACCAGCGTTGATTGCCAGCTCTTCCGTCTCTACGGAAAGCGCCAGATTGGGCAAAAACTCATCACTTATTTCAACCCCATAAAATTCCATCAGCGCTCTTAACGTGGCTGAAATTATTGCGCTGGACCCCGCAAGGCCAACTTGCCGCGGGATTGAGGATCGGTATCTGATGGTGAAATTCTTTCCATGCAACCTAATAGATTTATTATCGCAGTATTCACAGAATTTTTTAATTGCAGCTTTTACCAACCTGTCGCCACCATAATATCCGGTCAGATCAACAGTTTCGACTAATTGATG
This sequence comes from Bacteroidota bacterium, assembly GCA_024280115.1. Lineage (GTDB taxonomy): Bacteria > Bacteroidota > Bacteroidia > Cytophagales > Cyclobacteriaceae > JAAUQL01. The sequence goes on from JAJRQT010000153.1 coordinate 7,925, forward strand.
AATTCCCCGGAAAATATTTCTATCGGAATCCTGCAATTCAATGAGCAATTCCGGTGATTCATAAAGCGAAATGTGTGCACCAAAATTTCTTACTACTATCGAGATAGTTTTGCCAAAATATCCGTCTGATGGATTTCCCAACAAACCTGCGCGGGCAAATGCCCTGGATTCATAAATCATTGAACTTTAGAATTAAATGGTTTTTCAAAAGCAATCAAAGATAACAGCTTTAATAGTTTTTATTTTTAAAATTGAAGCGTGAATCTTACATAAAAAATTAACTCCCCGCTGTGTGTGGATATTCCAAAAATATGTTTGTGACAACTTCCCTTATTTTGATTTCATTCAAACTAACTTTTTTTCCAAAAGTACCGATCCCTACTCCTTGCCATACAATTTTACCGGTTTTTATATCAATAATATCAATTATGATGCTCGTCTCCTTTTTTGACTCATCACGAGGCCTGTCATTGTAACTATCATAACCTCCATACCTATTATAATAATTATTACCGTATGGACTGTAGTAATTATTATTGTACCTGTTGTCATTTTGTATTTCAACTGTGTTTTTTGTCCCTCCCTGGATTTTAATCATCAATTCAGCATCCTGAACACTTACATAGCCTCGGGATTTCATTTCATCTGCTACAGCATCAAAAAGCGCCTTTTTATCTTGTTCCTCAAAGGAGAAATTAGAACCGGGAATGTTGTCCGGATTGAAAAACTTAAAAGATTTATAGTTTTTAAAATCACCTTGAAATGGAGTGTCACTATAAATTTTAAATTTTGGGCTGCAACCCATAAAAATCAGGATCAACAAAAAAAACAAAGGTTTCATATTTACTAATTCTAAAAATTTCAACAATCTTATTAAGGAATTACAAAGATGAAAATTAGATAAATGATCAATAATTATGGAAATCCGTCAATTACTGATGCAAAAATAAAATCTTTTAACATATCAAAAGAGACAGTTTCATTATTATTATAATTGCCGGCAGTAGTGACAACAACCATATTTAAATGTGGAATAATAAAAAGAAACTGACCTCCATCACCCCATGAAAAAAATACATCATTTTTATTGAATAATCGAACAATATCCGCATTTCGTGTAAATCGCCACCAGAAATAACCATAATTAAAATAAAAGGAAACAGATGTTCTGGCTCTTGACGACCTTTTCACCCAGGTATCTTCAAAAAGAACCTGATCATTCCACGCCCCGTCTTTTAAATATAAATAACCAATCTTTGCCAGATCCATCGGTCGCAGATGCAATCCCCAGGCGGCATTGATCTCTCCTCCCGGTGTTTTTTCCCATTTCCAATCGTGTATGTTAAGCGGAGAAAATAGCTTTTCCTTTGCATAGTCTTCCACATTCTGTCCTGACAATTTTTCGAGAACAGCACCCATTAATATCCCGTTTCCGCTGTTAAAATTAAACTCGAAACCCGGTTCACGAATCATTGGAGTTGATAACACATTACCTACCCAATCATCACTGATTGACATTACCCAGGCATCATTATCCTCACTGCCAAACGGATTAGACCACTCATCCCACCATAGGCCTGAAGTATTTGACAATAAGTGCCCAATCTCAATTGAATCTTTTTGAGGAATATTGTTGAAATACTGTGAATATTCAGGGAAATAATTAATAATCTTCTCATCCAGTCTCAATGTTTCACTTTCCAGTAACATGGTACCGAGTAAAGTGGAAACAATACTTTGTGTGGAGGCCCCAATAGGATGCAGATCAGATCTTGTGTAGTTAGAATAATAGTTTTCAAATACTATGGTATCATTCCTGATAATCAAAAGACTATGAATATCTCCAAACATCCCCTGGATAATCTCGTCATTAAGTTTGTTCAATAAGCTACCACTCATATTCTGATAAACCGGATGCCCATATTGAAGGAAACCTTTGGGAACCGGGTGCTCCCCCTCACAGGAAACCAGAATAATACAAACGGTCAATATTTTGAATATTCCATGTTTCATTCTAAAGCCTCAAAATATTTATTTTTAACATAAGTTCTGCTCCAAATCCATTATAATCATCTTCTTTTAATCCAATAATATTCACATCCATACCAATATTATAGCTTGCATTTGCATGTAGCGAAATAACTTTCGAAATAAACCACCTCGCACCAATAAAAAAATCAAGTATGAATATATTATCTGTAAACTTATCATCCGAATCATTGGTTGCCTCCCAGCTTGTCATTGCATAAGTATAGCCTAGCCCGGCCAATGGTCTTATTTTACCCTTCAGAAAAGTATAATTCGCATCAATACTCAGGTTTGTCTGATCATATTGGTAAACAACGGGGAATATGATATCATCGATGAAATTGTCAATGTTTTTCGAATAAGTAAAACGGATATCAAATCTATCGTTGAAAAATATCCCCGCTGAAGCTCCGGCAAATGAGGAACTCGTCTCAACAAATTGATGCAATCTATATATTGGAGCAATATAGATTTGAGATCTGCATACATTATTATTTTCCAGCGAATCTTTTTCGCTTTGCTCACTTCTATCCTTGGCCCTCGCCAATGAAATGGAAAAAATAAGTAACAATAATATAATTATTCTCATAGCATAATTATGCAAAGTATTTAAAACCAGCATTGAATGATTTAACGATTGACAAGCGATATTTAATATTCAGTTTGATCATAAAGATAATCTTTAAGCATTAATTGTTTGTAGGATGCAAGACTTATGATCAAATATAAGAGGAAAAAAATAGTAATAATCAGGCTGTTCAAATGGTGATACGGTATTTTTTTGAAATTATGCACTATAGTCAGATATCCTTCACATATGCTTTTGGCATCAATTATTGACGATATCAGATTGGCATAATCTTTACTTTTAAGTCAACAATCAAAATAAAATGAAAAAAATAGCAACACTTCTTATAATTGGGTTATTGGCTTTTTCTGCTTGTAAAGCCAAATACTCTTTCAACAGCTATGAGGGAAAAAAGAAATTGAAGCATTACAATTCCATCCAATACGGGCACACGCAATATCCTAACGCCAAACACAGGAATAAATAGCAGTAAAATAGAATTCACTATATTTCATTATTTTTATATGATTTATACATTTGTCATTTATTTGAAGTCTGTCCATAATGCTCGATCTCTGCGTTACGCTTGTTTCTAAAAAGCTCATTTACCTATGTAAACTCCGTTTATTAGAAACTTAGCAAGCCTTGATCTCGAACATTCTGAAAAGACTCCTACTTTATGGACGAACTCTAATTGATCAATATATGATTTTGTAAACCAGTTATGAAAATTGTAATTCTCGATGCCAAAACTCTTGGTTCTATTCCCAATATTAATAAAATCTCAAACTTTGGAAATGTAGTTTCGTTTGAAACCACCACACCGCAGCAAAGCATTGAGCACATCGGAGATGGGGAAATCATCATCACGAATAAGGTAATTATCGATGACGGAATCATGGCACATTGCCCCAATTTAAAATTAATTTGTATCAGCGCCACCGGTATGAATAATGTAGATCTCGAGGCAGCAGAGAACAGAAATATTCAGGTTAAGAATGCTGTGGGATATAGCTCTCAGAGCGTTGCTCAACACACATTTGCAGCTATTTTACAATTGTATAACCAACTCAGTTACTACGATCAATATGTTAAAAGTGGGGCGTACCCCAACAGTGAAATATTCACGCATTTTGGCCCAAAAATCACAGAATTGCACAATAAAACTTTCGGAATCATCGGATTGGGAAATATTGGCAAAACTGTAGCTGACATTGCAACAGTGTTTGGATCTAATGTTCAATACTATTCAACTTCCGGTAAAAATAATAATCGGAAATACCCGTCCAAATCCTTTAAAGAATTATTGGTCACGTCGGATATCATCAGCATCCATGCGCCGCTTAACAAAAAGACTCAATATCTCATTGGAGAAAAGCAATTTTCAATGATGAAAAATACTGCCATCCTGGTGAATGTAGGCCGGGGAGGAATCGTAAATGAGCAAGAATTAGCAAATGCCATTGACAAGAAAGAGATCGCAGGGGCTTGTATTGATGTTTTTGAAAAGGAACCAATAGCTGCCGACAACCCATTGCTTAAAATCAAATATCCGGAAAAATTGGTTTTAAGCCCGCACAATGCCTGGGCGAGTATAGAATCCAGGACAGCTTTGATTGAAATCGTCTGTGAAAATATCGAGAATTATCTCAACGTAAAAAATCAGTAGGCCCACTTGAGATACATCGATCCCCATGTAAATCCACCACCGAATGCTGCTAATACCAGGTTATCCCCTTTGTTCAATTTATCTTCATAATCCCGAAGACATAATGGTATGGTTGCAGCTGTGGTATTCCCGTACTTCTGGATGTTGAGCATCACCTTTTCCTCCCCTACGCCCATTCTTCTTGCAGTGGCATCAATGATTCTTTTATTTGCCTGATGTGGAACCAGATATGCAATGTCTTCGCCATTTAAATTATTCCTATCCATAATTTCTGCGGCAACATCTGCCATGCGTGTTACGGCAAATTTAAAAACGCTTTTTCCATCCTGATAAAAGTTGTGCAAACCTTCATCAATCGTTTCATGTGTTGGAGGGCTAACAGATCCTCCTCCTTTCAAGTAAATAAGCTCCTTACCTGCTGCATCACTCCTTAAAATGGTGTCATATATTCCTAATCCTTCTCCATTTGGTTCAAGCATCACTCCGGCGGCTCCATCACCAAAAAGGATGCATGTATTTCTATCTTTGTAATTTACAATGCTCGACATCTTATCAGCACCGATTATCGCAATTTTTTTATAATTCCCCGACCTGATATAGTTAGCTCCGGTCTCCAATGCATAAATAAAACCCGAGCATGCTGCTGCCATATCGAAACTAAAAGCATTTACCGCTCCGGCTTCAGTTGCCACCAGATTTGCAGTTGTAGGGAAAAAGTAATCAGGTGTAATAGTGGCAATAATAACTGCATCCAGGTCTTTAGGATCGGTATTACTTTTTTCAAGCAATTGCTTCAGCACTTTTACGGCCATGACAGAGGTCCCCTGCCTTTCTCCTTTTAATATTCTACGTTCCTTGATTCCTGTCCGGGTAGTTATCCATTCATCATTTGTCTCAATCATTTCTTCTAATTCCTGATTTGTTAAAATATAATCAGGCACATAACCTGCTACTGCTGAAATTGATGGCACTATAGATCCCATGTTCTCAAGGTATTATCGTATAAAAAAATTTGACGGCAAATATGTTAGTTATAATTCAAAAATGCTAAATATTCATTGTTTATTAATCTTTTCCTTATTCATGAAAAAAATTGGATTTTGCACTTTTTAATCGATTACTATTTTATAGGTTTTATACTTTCCTCCCTTATGGATTTTCAATAAGTATAATCCCCTATTATAATTCATTAATTTAATTTCTTTTTCTAATCCATTTCCTTTGATTTCCAGCATAGTATTACCCAAAATATCGAGTACTACGGCACTTTCAAATGAACCTTTAATTGTGAAAATCCCATGATTTGGATTTGGATAGATTTTAATGTCTCTGAACAGCTCCTCTTCAATTCCAACAGCTTTTTCAAAACCAAAGACCGGCCTGATCATCAGGTTTCCACTCACTTTATCTGAGAGTTCCCAAACTCCATCCAGGTTGATGAAAATATTCCCTTTTTGAGTTTTTCCATTTTTATCTAACCCTATCGGGAAAAAATCATCTGTTGACTGTTCATATCCTATATAGAATGTATCAGAGACCACAACAGGTCTTCCAAATGTATAGGTCGTGAACTGGTTCAACGCCGGAGATTTCTTAACAATGTGCTGTTCGGTCAATTGCCTGCCTTGACGGTATTCAAACAAGTCATCCCAAATAATAATGTTGAAGGTTTTCCCTGAAGATGGTGGGATAAATTCCGGGAAATATATGTTTACTGCTGTTATAGCATCACTTTTAGGAGCAATAAATCTGTAAGCAATCATGCCTGCTTTCTGGGAAAGACCTGCTGCCCACTCAGCAGTTCCATCGTCATAGGCCAGCTCTTTATCCAGTTTGATGATGCTAATAGTTGTGTCATTGGCTCTGAGATCATATTTATCAAACCAGTTCGCCGAGTCTCCTGAATTGATAAAGAATTTAGTCTCAAGTATAAGAGAAATTGTATCGGCATCCGGGTCAAAAGCATTTGGATCAATTGGCTCAGAGATTAATTCTAAAAATGCATTTGGCCCCAGATTTTTAGGAGTCCCCAGATTCATTTCATCATATATTTTAATAGAGTCCTGAATCAGCGCAAAATATTCGATTGGCTGCACCTGATCATCAAGATTGAAGACACCTACTTTTGTTGGTTGAAGATTTTCTTCAAGATTCACTAAAAAGTGATCATAAGGCATCGCTGAAAACTGCGTAAGCCAGGAAGTCGGATTTGTTGTTAGCGCCCGATCCTCAAAGGCTTTATCGTTGGGATTTCGATTAAAATTTACAAAAACATAATCGATATTCCAGGTATCAAATCCTCCGGATAATCTTCCAAACGACTGGAAACGGAATTGAAAATACTCATGGAAAAAGCCTGGATCATTTATCTGAAATATTCTGAAATTAAAGACATCGGTTTCTTCAGGCTTTACCTCATCCCCACTCTTACTCCAAATGGTCACCCATTTTTTATCAGCGTTCATTGCTTCCAGATGAATAGAGTCAAGGGCATCAGGGATTTCACCCCTCCCCTCTTTTTGCCAAAAAAAACTTATATAGACTGTTTCTCTCAATGCAGGGTTGATATTGCTCATATCTATAAACCTACTCACCAGGCTATCACCTGCCCCTTCTTCCAGCTCAAGTGTACTGTACGGTGTGCCTTGCGCATTCCACCCATCAAATGTAGCTACGTTTATTGTCGGAGGATCTATCCCGAGGCTTGATGATATATTCGAAGTCCCGGTATCAATAAACCAATGTGTTGAGTCCGGAAGGTAATTCGTTCGGGAAAAATCATCCCAAAAAGGCAGCAAAATCCGGGTACTGTCACGGACTGAAGAAGCTGTCCTTAAATTTGTGTTTTTTTGATTTACGGAAGGGATGGATTTAAAGATAAGTTGAGCAAACCCAAGGTGACCAATGCTTAATAATGACAGGAAAATGACAATGAAAAGATGCTTACTCTTCATCAGACTCTTCTTGCAGCGACTCATCTTCAGTTTTGTTCAACCATTCTTCTAAAATGCTAAGGCTGTCTTTTCTATCCAAACTGACAACCCAAATATCCACTTGCTGACCAAGACGTATATCATTGCCTATCTCGGGGCGCTGTCGATAAACATGCCCGGATTCGATTATTTTCACGGTATCTATCTCAAGCTCTTTGGCCAGCTCTACCAACTCGATCCTTTTTTCTTTGCCGATTACCCTGACGATCACACTACCTGTGTTTAAGCCACTGGCTCGGATCAAGAAATCAGCTTCATCCACTGGTAAACCAATGAATCTTGGGACATTAAATACCCTTCTTCCCAAGCCATCACCTACTATAAGATCTATTTCTGATCCTTTCTGTATTGGCACACCGGAATCGATGGGTATTCCTTGATACAGTTGCTCAAGCACTGCATTTGACGCCAAATCAGGCTTATACCTGATTTCTCCTCTTTTTAACCCATAACTTTTCAATACCAACTCCGCATTTTTCAATGATCCATCGATCAGTTTTGGCATATTTACTGATTGCGCTTGCTTTGCTTTTACGGTAAGATATATCTTTCGATTTTCTTTTACATAAGATCCAGCCAATGGATATTGCTTCAGAATGGCAAGAGGTGGATATTGGGTTGAATAGCCACTATCCGAGACTTCGTAATTGAGATCTCTTTTCTTCAGAAATTCTTCCATTTCATCAAGAGACATCCCCAGCAAATTAGGAACGGTAACTGTTTCTCCATGCCTGGTGGTCGATGGGAGATAAAGAAAAAAGAAAAGAAGAATCAACCCTACCACAATAACAACCATCGTTCCTATATGAGTTGCAATTGCCTTCCATGAATTTCCTTTTAAAATGTCAATGAATTTATCAAACATATCTTTAAAACACCTTTTCGCAGTTGAATCTTTTTCAAAGATGCGAATTTACTAAAAAATTATCCCCTTTTGACAATATGTAATAATTGACCATATTATTCCAAAAATGAGCGATTTATTGAACACTCAAGGCTACCTAATCACCTATATTTTGTTATAGTCCGTCTCAATTCTTTTTGAAGCATTATACCTTTCTAATGACAGGTTAATTAATTTTGAAATCAGTGCCTTGTACTCAATTCCCATATGTTGCCACATCATTGGAAACATACTTGCACTTGTGAAGCCAGGAATGGTATTTATCTCGTTGACAATCACATTGCCTTCCTCGGTTAAAAACAAATCCACCCTTGCGAAATCTTCACATCTCAAAGCCCTATAAGCCTGAATCGAGAATTTTCTGATTTTTTCAGTAACTTCCTTATCTATCTTTGCAGGTAAATCTATCCTGATCGCATCTTCATCCAGATACTTTGCTTCATAGGTGTAAAAGTCATAGTCTTTCACCATCACAATTTCACCTGGAAACGAGGCAATGGGTTTTTCATTGCCTATCACTGCACACTCCAATTCACGGCCAACTATAAATTGCTCGATGATTACTTTTTCATCATATCTGAAGCTTTCATCAAGGGCATCCTTAAAATCATCTGCTGATTTTACCAAAGAAACACCTACAGAAGAGCCCAGCGCAGAAGATTTTATCATAAAAGGCAGCCCCACTTTATTTGTGATATCCTCAAATACAATGTGGGCTTTCTCAGAACGATCAAACTCTAAATATTCAGCTACGGGAATACCACATTCTCTGAGAATTTTTTTTGAAATTATTTTATCCATAGATACAGCAGACCCCAAAACTCCAGATCCGACAACAGGCAAATCCATGGCCTTAAAAAGTCCCTGGATACTGCCGTCTTCCCCATCTGTACCATGTAAAACAGGAAATGCAATATCTATCGAAATGGTATTGACTGTATTCTCTGCAATTAAATACGGCTTGGAAGCATTCAGATTTATTGATATATGACTACCTGAACTGATGGGATTTTCCATGGAATCAACTAAATACCACGATCCATTTTTATCAATCCCCAAAAGAATTAAATTATAAATCTCCTTATCTATGTGAAATACGACATTTTTTGCAGAACGGATGGAAATCTCATGCTCTACGGACCTGCCACCGTATAAAATAGCTACATTCAGCTTTTTCATGTGTTCATTAATTTTGCTAAAAGTACCCCAAAAATAATATTATGATGTTGAATATTTTTACAAGAATTGACAAAAGTTATTGACTTACATTTTGTACTGTTCAACAGTGCTCATCTACTGATTAATAATTTTTTTGATCTGACAAAATCCTGCCCTTGGACATTAATAAAATAAATCCCGGATCTTGTACCGGTCAAATCGTAATAATAGGTCTGGTTCAAGGTATTCGGATATTCATCCAGAGTCAACAGTTTCCCCATCTGGTCATAAATATACACGGCAATATCCTGCCTTTCACTTGTATTAAATGAGAGTTTAAAAAGTCCATCGCTTGTTGGATTTGGATATAATGTAAAACTATTTTGCGCCGTTTTCACAACCTTATCCTCAGCAGTAGCATAAAACTCAATATCATCGATGTACAGATTATTGCCAAAATCATTCGAAACCTGAAACGCAATTCTCACATTTTCCTGTCCTGCGTATTTACTCAAATCCACCGAATGAGAATCCCATTCAGTTTGATTTTCCGGTTCCCAGAATTCCTGAGAAGATTCAATAGATAAGTCTGAACTATTGAACACTCCGACTATATCATTAAAATTGGTTCCACAATCGCTGGAAACTAAAATTTTGAGCTGGTCATCGAAGTTTTCATTTTTCGCATACGAAGCCCGGAAAAAGACACTGGCCTCCAAAACCTCAGAAAAATCAAGTGCCGGGCTGATCAACCAATCGGTTTGCCTCCGATCTTCATAATTGTACAGGTTGATATAGGCAGCTCTGTTATTTGGTGAGACGAGCGCTGCATCCTTAAGTTCCCAGCCAATATCCCCATCATCATTAATCATTATCCAATTCGTAGAATTCAGATCATCTATATCAAGTTGTTCTCTTAATGGAATAAAATCCTTTTGATTATCAACAGCGAAAGCATGTACTGCTGAATTGTTTTTATTATCAACATCATTCGGAAGGTTATTTAGGTTTACAACCAGCCTATAGTTGCCGGCAGACAAGGTTGCCGGCTCCAATTGAATTTCCTTTGTTTCACCGGAAAAAATAGTATCAACATCATAGATCAATGTAAATTCCTGGTTGTTAATGGTATAATTTATCATAAAATCCGTCGCCGGAATAGTACCAATATTTTTAATTTCAATGACAGGGTCAATTTCATTATCACAGGAAACCTTTCCTGGAGATTTTATAGAATTTATAGCCAAATCAAAAAATATATTGTCAGTATATTCGGTGCCAAAAGAATTGACTAACGAAGCTCTTCTCGGTGCAAATTCAAGTATTGTTGCCATTCTCTCCACCTGACCAAATGAAAAAATATTCATGCATGCATCATTCGTGTAGTATAAAAAGTTTTCGAACATATCATTTGAACTGCACGAGATATGGTCAGACGGTTCACATAATCCGGAATAATCGTTGTCTGAATTTGGAGTGTCAGTTACAAAATCATCAACCGAACAGCCACCATCACCCCACACATGTTTGAGGCCTAAAAAGTGTCCGATTTCGTGAGTAGTTGTTCTGCCCAAATTATAGGAGGATTGTAAATCTAAACTCGGTACTTTATCAACAGATCCAAAGGCCTGGTAATCAATTACCAACCCATCAGTGGCCACATTATCCGTATTATCTTCCTCGTCCAATCCGTCCAGCCCGTTTTCTGGATTATCGGTTTTGCCGAAATCTGGAAACTGCGCCAAGCCAATATATGGACTTCTTAAATCTGTCACCCAGATGTTTAAGTAAATATTGGGATCCCAGTTGCTCGTACCCGATAGCAGTTCACGATCTGATATTGAAATGTCGTAAGTGTCCTTAGGGCCTTGAACTCTTACGATTCCGTTTGTAGGTTGCTTGTTTTCATCTTGTCTCGCCAGAACAAACTCAATATTTACTTTAGCGGCCACATTCAAGAATTCCGGCTGAGTATTTAAAGTATCCGCATTTTTTCGCTGATAATCTTCATTGAGCACATCAATTTGTGATATAATTTGTTCGTCAGTAATATTTGTGCCCATACCATAGGCTTCACCCTTGTGAATCACATGAACAACCACTGCAATTTTATCAGGTACTCCAGCTTCCCTTGTCCCGAAGGGAACCAGTTTGTTTCTCCTATCTCTGATCTTTTGCGCCATCCAATCTTCGAACTCTGCCTGATCGGGCAGAGACTTATATTTTTCTCTTCGCATTTTTTCAGCTTCCACCGTGCTGCACCTGGTTTGGGCATACATTTGTAACCCGGAAAAGGTGACCAGTAGTATTATAAAAATGGAAAGAAAATATTTTGACTTTATCAATTTTCCGAATGAATGTGTTTACTGTTTGAATACTTAAAAAATCTATGAAGTAAACGCGTTTTAAAAATAAATAGTCTAAAGATATCTATTTGGTAGTCTTGCCTCCGGATCATGAGGAGAAGTGATATTTATAGCTTCAACACCAATGACCTCCGGAACTGCTCTTTTGATTGCTTCCTCAACTCCAGCTTTTAGTGTCATTGTTGACATAGGACACGACCCGCAAGCACCAAGTAATTCAAGTGTTACAATACCCCCTTCACTAATTTCCAAAATTTTCACATCTCCTCCATCAGCTTCCAGGTATGGTCTGATGGTCTGAAGAGCATCTTCAACTTTTTGGAAAATAGTATTTGACGAGATATTATCTTTCATTACCTATTCATTGATTTCAACCACTTTTGTTTTTTCCTGTGTTGCATTCCTGATTGCAATTTGCTGAGCAAGATTTTCAGCAAGGCTAATAAAAGCTTCAGCTGTAAGCTCATCTTTCAAAACAACAGGCTGACCACTATCTCCACTTTCCCTTATACTTTGCACCAAGGGTATCTCGCCGAGAAACTCTACATTACTTTTCTTTGCAAGTTCTTTTCCTCCATCTTTTCCAAAAATGTAATATTTATTATCCGGTAATTCTGCAGGTGTGAAAAACGACATATTTTCAATAATCCCCAATACCGGGACATTGATCTGAGATTGCTGGAACATTGAAACACCTTTTGCAGCATCTGCCAAGGCAACTTTTTGTGGTGTTGTTATTACGATAGCGCCCGTTACAGGTAATGTCTGCACCAAAGTAAGATGAATATCGCTTGTCCCGGGGGGTAAATCAAATAATAAATAATCGAGATCTCCCCAGTCTGTATCTGTGATGAATTGCTTTAACGCTGAACTTGCCATGGGGCCTCTCCAGACTATTGCACTATCTCCAGGAGAAAGAAAGCCAATAGAAATTAACTTAACACCGTATTTTTCTACAGGAATTATCCAATTTTTCTCGCCCTCCTTTTTAATCGTAGGTTGCGCATCTTCACAGCCAAACATCGTTGGAATCGACGGACCAAAAATGTCTGCGTCAATTATTCCAACATTGGCGCCAGCTTTTGAAAGCGCTACAGCTAAATTTGAGGTTACAGTAGATTTACCGACACCTCCCTTTCCGGAGGCTACAGCAATTAAATTTTTAACATTTGGCAATAATGGCAAATTATCCGCCCTGGTGGTTGTTACTGATGAGGTCATGTTTATCTCAACATCTACATCATCCAATCCCAATTCTTTGATTGCATTTAAGCAATCTTTTCTCAACATTTCCTTTAGAGGACATGCAGGTGTAGTCAGCACAACTGAAAAAGCTATATTATTTTCAGTAATATTAACATCCTGTATCATACCCAATGTCACCAGGTCTTTTCCAAGATCCGGATCCATTACATTTGAAAGTGCCTTTAAAACATCTTCTCTTTTTATCATCATCTCCGATACTGAATTCTTATGTTTAACTAAAAAGCTTAGATTTAGTTAGATTAAATCTAAATAATAATTTCAAACCGCAAATATCGTAAATTTATTTGTGCTTTTTTCAAAAAGATTTCTTTCAATTATCGTATAAATTTTATTTAATTTTGAAAGCACAGAAAAGCACAGAAGTTGAGCATTAGTAAGACAACGATAGATGAATTGAAAAGCCGCATCGATATCCTGGATGTAATTGGTGACTTTGTGACTTTAAAAAGAACCGGACAGCACTATAAAGGGAAAAGCCCTTTTAGCGATGAAAAAACACCTTCATTCATCGTATTCCCGAGAAATCAGAACTTCAAAGATTTCAGTTCAGGGAAGCAAGGAGACGCTATTTCATTCATTATGGAATATGATGGTCTCAGCTACGTTGAGGCCTTAAAGTATCTTGCAAAAAAATATGGAGTTGAAATTGAGGAGGAGGAACCATCTCCGGAAGCTGCACAGAAGCAGAGTGAACGAGAAAGCCTTTTCATCATTTTAAACTATGCAAAAGACTATTTCAAAAATACTCTTTTTGAAAGTGAAGAGGGCAAAAACATCGGTTTAACTTATTTCCAGGAGCGGGGATTTACCGATGAAACCATTCGTAAATTTGAGCTTGGTTATAGCCTCGATCAATGGAATGCACTGGAAAATGATGCAAAGTCCAAAGGATATAATCCTGAGTTACTCGAAAAAGCCGGGTTGATCATCAAAAAGGAGGAAAGTCAGTATGACCGGTTCAGAGGCCGTGTAATTTTCCCGATTCACAACGCTACCGGTAAAGCAATTGCCTTCGGAGCCAGGATACTAAAAAACGTTAAAAACCAACCAAAATACCTTAACAGCCCGGAGACCGATGTTTATCATAAAAGTGATGTGTTATATGGATTATTCCAATCAGGCAGAGCAATCAGGCAATCTGATAATTGCTACCTGGTTGAGGGATATACAGATGTCATCAGCCTCCATCAGCATGGAGTAGAGAATGTTGTGTCATCTTCCGGCACCTCCCTAACAGAAAACCAGATAAAACTCATACATCGTCAAACAGAAAATATTACCGTCTTGTTCGATGGGGATGCCGCTGGAATACGCGCCTCGATAAGGGGAATAGACATGATCCTGCAACAGGGGATGAATGTAAAAGCTGTTGTCTTTCCAGACGGAGAAGATCCTGACAGCTACTCGCGAAGCTTGGGAGCCATGGGTTTTCAGGAGTTTTTAAAGGAAAATGCCGAAGATTTCATCAATTTCAAAACCAGGCTTCTGCTGGACGGCCATGATAATGATCCTGTAAAAAAAGCCGAGACTATCAGTCAGATTATATCCAGCATCTCTACCATCCCCGACCAGGTAAAGCGCGCTGTGTATATGAAGGAAACCAGCAACCTGCTCGGATTGGAAGAACAGGTTCTGTACGCACAGCTCAATAAAATCCTGATCAGTCAAAAAAAAGAAAGGCAAAAAGCGGCATCGCGCGAGCAACCCGCCCAACTGATTGAAGAAATAGAGCAAGTTCAGCAAAAAGAAGCTTTTGATTCTGTTATTTTTCAGGAAAAGGAATCCATCAGGATATTAATTAACTACGGTTTCAACAAGATAGAAAATGAATATAATCTCGTAGAACACTACCTGGAAGAGTTAGACCCTGTGGAGTTTACCAAACCCATTTATAATGATATACTCAACATCTTTAAGGATGAATTGAAAAAGGGGAATGTAATAGATGCGAATTTTTTCACCAACCATCCAAATAAAAACATCAGGGACGAGGTTTTGGATTTGATATCTGACAGGCATGAAGTTAGTGAAAACTGGGAACGCTATCGAATATATGTCCCGAAAGAAAAAGATGTACTTTCCGATTCTGTTTATAGCAATATATTAAGACTCAAATTTCATAAAATAAAAAAATTAATCACTCTTAACCTGGAGGATCTGAAAAATGAAACAGAGCTTGACAAAATAACCAAATTACAGAAGATTAACGTGAAATTAAAAACGGCCGAAGCAGAATTTTCAAACCCACTCGGGATTGTTGTTTCAAAATAATAATCCAATTGGGTGTTCTCTTAGGAATTCGGATATTCCGGATTATTGATGTTTTACCGAAGGCTAAAGCATTGAACCTCACCCCATGAGCTGCCATTGATAATTTTTATAAAACTTTTTATGTTGTTTTCAGTATAACCACTTGTAACTAATAATAATCCGATGAACAAGATACAAGCGAAAAAGGTACTACAGATGTTAGATAGAATAGGTCAGGAGATTGATATACTTGGAAATACAATTTTGAATAATTCTCTGAAACCGGTTCCAGTGAGTGTGAAAAATACTGAAAAATTCAGATTTAAATGATATTCATCCATTATTTGGGTGAGACTTTAGAAAAAAGGTTAAAAAAAACAGAGGAATTTACCTCTGTTTTTTTATATTGCATCAACAATTAATTAATCAAAAACTTTCTGCTTGCAATTTTGGTCCTGCCTAACAGCAGGACCTGTTTTTTGTGTCCGATTTCAGACACCCCCTTATCGCCAGCGAACATCCCATATTATTAAATCCTTCCAAAAACAGCTCTATCCCCCGAAATTCAACGATTTTTTTTGGCATGCTTATTGGCTTTGCAGTTAATAAATATTATTAAGCAAATCGGATATGATAGAGTTACGGAATATTGATAAATATTATGAAAATAAATACCAACGTTCATTCGTACTGAAAGATGTATCGCTCGATATTGATCAAGGTGAATTTATAACTATTATGGGACCGAGCGGCGCCGGGAAATCCACAATTTTAAATATCATTGGACTGTTGGATGAACCCTCTGCCGGGAATTATTTTTTTATGGATGAACCAGTTCACAAATTGAGAGAGCGGAGAAAATCGGAAATTCATAAGCATTACCTCGGATTTGTATTCCAGGCGTATCACCTGATTGACGAGCTCACAGTTTACGAAAACATAGAGACCCCCCTGCTGTATAAAGGGATCAAATCAAAAGAGAGAAAAAGTATGGTGGCCGAAATGCTAGACAGGTTTCAGATAGTTGCAAAAAAAGATCTGTTTCCCGATCAGCTTTCCGGTGGTCAGCAGCAATTGGTAGGTGTCGCAAGAGCAATTGTAGGAAGGCCAAAATTGCTATTGGCTGATGAGCCAACAGGCAATTTACATTCTGAGCAAGGGAGTGAAATCATGCAATTATTTAAGAAATTAAATGAGGAAGGCATGACCATTATCCAGGTAACACATTCTGAAAAAAATGCACAATATGGCAACCGTATTATAAGGCTGGAAGATGGTATAGTTCGAAGTGACACAAAAGCTGAGCGACTGGAATTGTAGTATAAATGAAATCAATTTTTATTATGAGGAATCTATTTTTAGTCTTCCTGGCTTTCATTACAATTAATATTCATGCCCAGGATTTAAATCTCACATACGAAGAAGCAGTGAAAATCGCTCTGGAGCAAAATGTGGATCTAAGGACTCAACAAAACTTAATGCGTGTTATTAAAGCTGAAAAAAGCCAAAGCCGTGGAGAAATTGCCCCTTCCGTATCTGCCAATCTGAACGGTTGGATATCTAATGGAAATACTTTTATTGAACAGGAAGCGAAAATAATCAATACATCAAGCGACAATTTATCAGGCTCGTTATCAGCCAATATGAACATATTCAGTGGGTTTTCGCAAATCAACACCATCAAAATGGCCAACGCCAATTTCGATGCTCAAAATCAGTTGATAAACAGAACAACGCAAGATGTTGTCTTTGTTGTCACCAATCAATACCTGCAGGTTCTGCTGGACACAGAACTCCTTGAAATTGCTGAGGACAATCTTAAAACACAGGAATTGTTATACAGACAAATTGATGCAATGGTAGAGGTGGGTAACAGACCGAGGTCAGACCTTTACGATCAGCTGGCAATCGTTAAAAATCGGGAACTATTGGTGCTCCAGGCCAAAAATAATCTGAGTAATGATAAATCTTTTTTAGCGATCACACTTCAACTTGATCCAACAGTAGAAATAAAAATAAGTGACCCGGGTTGGGATCTGGATGAAATACGGTTATCGGAATTTTACCTGGATGATTTGTATGAAATTTCCATGCAAAACAGACCAGACCTGAAACAGTTCCAATACAATGAGACCTCTGCAGAAAAATCAATTTCTATTGCCAAAGCAAACTTTGCTCCGACACTTTATGGTTTTTACAATTTAAGTTCAAGATTTAATAATACTTCAATTGGTGACCTTAATCAACAATTTGCTATAGACAACAAAAGAATGCAATACGGACTTGCACTGGATATTCCTATATACAGTGGATTGAAAAATAAAACACAGCTTGTAAGGCAACAAATACAATTGGAAAATTCCAGGATAAGTACCGAAAACCTAAGAAAAACAATTCTCAATGATGTGAGAAATGCTTATCAAAATTTTCTGGATGTCCGCAGTGCCTATGATGTAAGCATTGCGCAATTTGAAGCCACCGAAATGGCATTAAACGTCCAGACAGAAAAGTATAACCTGGGTGTTGGCAGTTTGATAGAATTGACCAATTCAAACAATAATTATGTTCTCGCCGCTTCCAGGCAAGCACAGGCAAGGTTAAATCTTCTATTCCAAAAAGTTATATTAGATTATCATACAGGTACTTTGCAGACTCCATAGAGTTTTACCGGTTTAGCCATATCCATGCCTTGACTATCACATTAATAAATTTGAAATTCCTTTTGTGTGTTAGACCTTTGGTTTAAATTCATGCCGATATTGGTGAATATTCAATAATGAAAATCTTTCAAACATTTTATAATGTAATTCTGAGAAACCTTGTGATTTTAATTCTCATCGCTTCGACGATTACATTAATTACAATGTATAAAAACCTTTCATCGACTGTGCAGAAGATGTCGAAGGTTATGATCAGCGATCGCCTTGATCTCACAAAGGAAGAGTTGAATAATTTTTTCCAACCCATTAATCAGAAATTAGAAACTGCAAGAGAGCGGGGTTTAAAAGGTCTTTTCAGAAATAACCTCGATCAGCAAAAGCTAAACGATATTTTTATTCCACTTTTAAAAACCTCTCCTTTTATTTCATCACTTATGATAAGTAATGAACAGGGTGATGAGTACATGCTATTGCAAGCAGACAGCATTTGGATTACCAGAATTACTGAAAAAGGCAGTGAACTAAAAGCACCAACAGATTACTTTTGGAAGGAAAATCCAAATGGGAATGATTTTTTAACTGATAAAAATCTGCACCCTGTCAGCTATGACCCGAGGGTTCGCCCCTGGTTTAAATCCGCCTACGACAATCCCGACGACTCCACAATATCCTGGACATCTCCTTATACATTTTTCACAACGAAGCAACCTGGCATTACTGCATCTACCAAATGGTATGATGTTAAAACTAAACAATATTATGTAATCGGGATGGATGTTTTGATTGCTAATTTATCAAACTTTACTACAACCATGGATATCACTAAAAATGGTAAAATATTCATTCTTTCAGACAGTCAGGAGGTCATAGGTTTGCCTAAAGATGAGCGATTCGCCAATATAAAGATCAGAAATGAATATACACTTAAAAAACTCCGAGATCTCGGTATTCCCGTGCTCAATGAAGCCATTCGGGTATTTAGGGATAAAGATAACACTCAGAATATTATTTCATTTCAACATAATGATGCAAGATGGTGGGCAGGCATACAGGAGTACGAGCTAAGTCCATCGAACATTTTAACAATTGGGGCAGTAGTTCCTGAAGCAGATTTTTCCAGTGAAATCGAAAACACAAGACGCTTGTTGCTCGGTGGTTTTGTGATGATATTTTTATTTTTCCTCATTATTCTTTATTCATTTTTTCAATTGAAAAAGGCAAATAGAATAATTGAAATTGAAAGAGACAAAAATGAAAGATTGCTTTTAAATACATTGCCAATAAAAGTGGTCAATGACTTAAAGGAAAGTGGGAAATCTGAACCGCAAAAATTTCAAAATGTGACCGTTTATTTCTCTGATATTGTTGGATTCACTAAAATATCTTCACAATTGGATCCCAAGGAATTGATAAATGAACTCAATGATATTTATACAGCGTTTGATGAAATAATGATCAAATATGATTGTGAAAGAATAAAAACAATAGGTGATGCTTACCTGGCAGTTTGCGGCATGCCACAAGAAAATGATCGTCATGCTGAGATGATGCTGAGAGCTTCGCTGGAAGTTATGCAGTTCATTGAAAAAAGAAACCTCAATTCTCAGTTAAAGTGGGAAATAAGAATTGGCCTGCATTCCGGCAATTTAGTTGGGGGTATCGTTGGAGTAAAAAAATATATATATGATGTATTTGGAGATACGATAAATACAGCCTCCAGGATGGAAAGTAATTCTACGCCAATGAAGGTAAATATTTCAAACGATACCTATCTGCTAGTAAAAGATATGGATTTCGTAAAAGAAAATCATGTCCTATTCGAAAATCGCAAACCAATTGAAGTAAAGGGGAAAGGATCCATGATGATGTATTTTGTGACACAGGATCACAGCTATTCATAGTATTCTCTTCTGATTCGCTTGATTTTTTCCAAGGCAATTGGGTTTAGAAAAATTTAACATTTCGTACCTCGGTCTGTGGGCCACAGACCGAAAATTTTGATTGTTAAATTGTCTGTGAGCCACAGACCATGGTTTTCTTATTAATTTACCTTAAATCCGATTGCTCTAGGATTTTTCCATTCATTAAAAGAATAATTATTAAAAAACACTACCTTTGCAGACCATTTGAGTAAATGGGTCCCGATCGCAATTGGGATTATGGTTTTATAAGTAAAAATTCATCATTCTATCCCCTGAGGATGATGAGTATCTGAAGGGGAAATAATATGAGTGAATCAAAAGAAGAAATTAAGAAAGATGAGCCTCAGGTAGAGGCAGCTGAACAAGTAACTCCACAAGCAGAAGCAGAGGAAACACCAGTTACAGAAGAAACACCTGTTGCAGAAGAAAAAGTTGAGGAAGTACCAGCCCAGGAAGAAAAAGTAGAATCTCCGGAAGCTGAAGAAAAAGCTCCCGAAAAAGAAGTTGAAGTTGCTGAGGCAGAAGCGCCAAAAGAAACTGTAGCACCGCAAGATGATTTCAACTGGGATGATCTCGGATCTAAAAGTTTTGGAGATGAATATTCCGAAGAAGAACGAAAGAAACTTGAATCGCTCATCGAAGGGACATTAACTACCGTTAGCGAAAAAGAAGTTGTTGAAGGTCTCGTGGTAGGAGTTACAGATAGAGATGTAATTCTAAATATCGGGTTCAAATCTGATGGCCTGGTTCCATTGAATGAATTCAGGGATCAACCCGATCTGAAAATTGGCGACAAGGTTGAAGTATATCTTGAGGAGCAGGAAAATAACCAGGGACAGCTCGTTCTGTCAAGGAGAAAAGCAAAAATTGTTCAGGCCTGGAAAAACATCCAGGAATCCTATGAAGATGATAAAATCATTGATGGATTTGTGAAGCGAAGAACAAAAGGTGGACTTATTGTCGATATTTTTGGTGTAGAAGCCTTCCTCCCAGGATCTCAGATTGATGTAAAGCCAATCAGAGATTTCGATATTTTCGTGAATAAGAAGATGGAAGTGAAAGTCGTGAAGATTAACTATGCAAATGACAATGTGGTAGTTTCTCATAAAATACTTATTGAAAAGGATCTCGAAAAACAAAAAGCTGAAATTCTTAATAACCTTGAAAAAGGTCAGGTACTGGAAGGTGTCATTAAAAATATGACCAATTTTGGTGTATTCATTGACCTTGGAGGTGTAGATGGATTATTACACATTACTGACATTTCATGGGGTAGGATCAACCATCCGGAAGATGTCCTTAACCTCGATGAGAAGGTCAATGTAGTTGTTCTTGATTTTGATGATGATAAAAAAAGAATCTCACTCGGCATGAAGCAACTGACTCCTCATCCGTGGGATGCGCTTTCTGAAGATCTCGAAATAGGTTCTAAGATAAAAGGCAAGATCGTTAATGTAGCTGATTACGGCGCATTCCTTGAACTCATGCCTGGTGTTGAAGGCCTGATCCACGTTTCTGAAATGTCATGGTCTCAGCATTTGAGAAATCCGTCTGATTTCATTAAAATTGGCGATGAAATAGAAACTGTTATCTTAACTCTTGACCGGGATGAAAGAAAAATGTCTCTGGGTATCAAACAATTAGCGGAAGATCCCTGGACTAAAGAGGATGTGCTTACAAAATACGCAGTTGGTACCAAGCATACCGGAATTGTAAGAAATCTTACAAACTTCGGACTCTTCATCGAACTTGAAGAAGGAATTGATGGACTGGTTCACGTTTCTGATTTAAGCTGGACTAAGAAAATCAAGCATCCTTCTGAATTTGTTAAGGTTGGACAAGAACTCGAT
The DNA here is from genome assembly GCA_024280115.1 of Bacteroidota bacterium. Taxonomy (GTDB): domain Bacteria; phylum Bacteroidota; class Bacteroidia; order Cytophagales; family Cyclobacteriaceae; genus JAAUQL01. The sequence continues at coordinate 29,559 of JAJRQT010000153.1, forward strand.
GTTCAGGTTCTTGAACTCGATGTTGATAATAGAAGGCTTGCTCTCGGTCATAAGCAACTTGAAGAAAATCCATGGGATACATTTGAATCTGTATTCACAAAAGGATCTGTGCATAAGTGTACCATTATCAGCAAGAATGATAAAGGGGCAATGCTCGAGCTTCCATATGGTATTGAAGGGTTTGCAACTACTAAAAATCTTGTGAAAGAGGATGGTAGCAATGCAAATGTTGGAGAGACTTTAGATTTCAAGGTTACAGAATTCTCCAAAGATGAGAAAAGGATCGTTCTTACTCATACAGGAACTCATACTGAAGAAAAGCCTAAAGCTCCAAGAAAGAAAAGTGGTGGAGCGAGAAGCGCTGTTTCTAAAATCAACAAAGAGATCGTAAGAGATACACTTGGTGATTTAGAGGCCCTATCTGCTTTGAAAAAACAAATGCAGGGTGGTAAAAAATCATCTTCCAAAACGGACGCAAAAAAGAAAGAAGCACCAAAGGAGAAAGTTATAAAAGATACTCCGAAAGTAGAGGAAGCGCCAAAAGCGGAAGTTGTTGATGAATCTCCTAAGGTAGAAGATGCTCCTAAGGCAGAAGAAACTCCTAAGGCAGAAGAAACTCCTGAAGTGGAAGAAGCTCCTAAAGCAGAAGTAGTGGAGGCACAAGAGGAAGCTCCTGCGGCAGAGGTAAAAGAGGAAGTTGTTGAAGCCAAAGAGGAGAAGGAAGAAGCCAAGCCTAAAAAAAAGGCTGCCACTAAGGCGAAGAAAGAAGATAAAACCGAAGAAGATCCAAAAGCTGATAAGGAAGAATAGCTTGATGTTCTTATTTGGAGTGTTGTTCTAACAAATTTGAATTTCACTTTAAGGTTTTAAATATTTAAAGCTCCAATCATTTGATTGGAGCTTTTTTTACAACATGTCAATAGAAATAGGGTTTATAAATCATGAGTGAATCTCTTTAAGCGCTATGAAGGTTAAACATATCATATTATCAATTTTTTATATTTTTATAACAATTAATGTTTTCTCTCAGGAATCGAGCGGGAATGATTCTCAGGAAAATATATTTAAAATAGGCGGATCAGGGGCTGCGACAGGTGTGGTCAGACAATTTGACAATCGATATGAGGGGGTTAAAGGTTCACCATTTTATTTAGATGATTGGGTCAAAGGCACAGTTACTATGCAAAATGGTCAAAGGGCGGAAAACATCCAGCTCAAGTTTAATGCTTATGAAAATGAATTGCTGATGAATCAAAGCAAAACAGGGGCTGTATATATCCCGAAAAAACAAATTAGCTCATTTAGTCTGCAAGATCCGGAAATAAATCGAGAAGTCTTATTTCAAAAACTGCCACACCATAAAAAGGGAGATCAAACGCATTTTTATAGAGTACTTTACAAAGGCAAGGTCAGCTTATATAAAGACATTGTTGTTGTATTTGAAAAAGCTGACTACCAGGGAGGGTATTCCAATGATAAAACATTTGACGAGTTTAAGACATATTCTAATTACTATTATAACGGTGAGCTGGATCTTGAATTCCATAAATTAAAAACGTCTCCTTCAGGTATTGCCAAAGCCTTCCCCGATCATAGTTCAGAAATAAAAAAGTTTATTTCACAAGGGAATATCAACCTGAAAAAAGATGGCGATCTAATAATAATATTTAACTACCACCAACAGTTATAATAGTACTTTTCTACTTTTCAAGAGTAACAAAACAAGAGGAAAAAATAATAATTTATTTCCTGACCGTTGAATAGAAGTAATGAGCATACATATGACATCAAAATGCTTTTCAAAGGTACTTATTAAATAATCTCTTACTATTTTTGCGAGTAATTTAAACTGAAGTTTACCGGCTTATATTTTTTTAAACTAATAGTTAAATGTTATATATCATATTTTATAACTTCATCAGAAAATCTTGGATACTATTTCTGATATTAATCTTATCAGCAGCCACGGTTTATGGGAATCCTTTTATAACATCAATCAGGAAATCAACACCTCTCGATACATTGCAAAAAGTTTCTTTGATGTTTAAGGTAAACCATGGCCAGCTAAATTCCTTTGATATTAAAAACATCCCGGCGTTTAAAAATAAATCCGAAAAATTTAAATTCTTTTCTGCCACAGAACTACCTGATGGACTTCAATTATCTATTGATGGAGTGCTTTCCTGGTCTCCTACAACAGGACAATTTAATCAATTGAAGGAGCAGTCATTATCAGTCGATTTTTTCGCACATGCACCTTCAGATAATTATATTATTGGACAAATCAGGGTAATAGGTGAAGGTGAATTAGTAGTAGTAGTAGAAAACAAACCTGATAGTTTGTCGAATACCACAGCCATTAGTGAAAATGATGATCATACTGAAAAACATCAGACTGTATCAATTTCAGTAAAATTGCCAACATCTGGTAACTGGGACAGTAAGAAAGAAGGAGAAACTTTTTCATTTAAAATTGATGCGATCGGTGGTTCGGAGGATTATAAATTTGAACTATTGGAACCGGAGGAACTGATGGAGAATCTCGATAGCTATGGAAATTTCACTTGGACAACTGATTTTGATGTTGTCACTCGTGAAGAATTCAGCAAATCTGTTTTAATAAAGATTAAAGTATTTGATACAAATGGGGATGCTGCATTTAAGACAATTCCACTTAATATTGAGCACGTCAACAGACCCCCGGTAGTGAATGAACTTCCTACATTTTATATTCAATTTAACAGACCAAATACCTATCAACTCAATAAAGAGGGATTGGCGTTTGACCCGGACGGAGATTCTATCATTTTCAAACCGGTACTTAAAGAATTGCCCCAGGGCATGACGTTGAATAAGCAGGGTGAGATTTTTTGGAAACCATCGAGAAGGCAATTTAATTTTCTGAGACAAAATCCACTATATTTATCTTTTACAGTAGAAGATTATCCGGATGCTGCAAAATCAATTGGACAAATAAAAATTGAAGTCTCCCAGGCAGATCTGCCTCCACAAATCACCATGATTCCCAACAAAGAAAAATTTGAACTCAAAGAAAATGAAGAGTTGCAATTGAATTTTTTCATCACAGACCCCAATGGAGAAGATGATCTGCTTTCTTTTGGTTTCGTTTCTGAAAATGGTGAAATAGAGGATCATGCATTGGTTGAAAAAAAGAAATGGCAATATGCATTTAGCTGGACACCCGGCTATGACTTTATAAAAGAAGAAGGAGGTAAGGAAGAATTTAGCATCAATTACTTTGCAATAGATAAGGAGAGTAACCGGACCGAAAAATCAATCCAGGTGACGGTAATTGATACAGACAATATTCTTGAAAAAGATCGAATACTCTATGACCAATACAGAACGGTTCTGGAGCGATCATGGGATATGATCGTTCAATTAAATGAAAAGGAACATCAATTTGAGAAGGAATATAAACTGGCAAAAAAAGGCAAAAAAAACAGATCCATCATTACAGCAGGATTAGGTGGATTGACCGGTCTGGCCACCATAATTGATGGAGACGCTCAAAAATGGGTGACCGGACTGGGAGGCACAGCTACAGCTACCCTTGGCACACTGGAGGCGAGCAATGTAATAGGCGAACCTCCTTCAGAAATCATGCAAAAACTCAGCTACGTTTCACAAAAAAGAAATGATTTAATCGTATATGGGAATGTTTTTGCAAGCAAATATGCATTGCCGCTAAGCAGGCGCGCAGGATCTTTTCAAAGTGATCTAAGAAGTCTGTCGATCCATCTAAATCTGAAAGATATCGCCAGACTTGAGCTGGATTCTACATGGGAAAACAGTAAAAAATCTTCCGACAAGAATATCAAAAAAGAGTTCAAAGATTTTAATCCCGATCCTAGATTTTCTAAAAATTATAAAAAATAACAATTAAAGTTTAAGCGAAGAGCTTTGAGTATTAAAAAAAATGTCCGGGACATATTAACATGGCAGCCTTAGTTTATGATTTTTAAATACGCTGCTTTTTATAAAAACCCACCCCCATCCTAGGGTAATTGGGTTTAGAAAAATTTAACATCTCGTGCCTCAGTCTGTGGCTCACAGGCCGAATATTTTGATTGTTAAATGGTCTGTGAGCCACAGACCATGGTATTTTTATTAGTTAATTTGCTTAACCCGATTACCCTAACCCCCATCTCTTCCAAGGCGCCTATGCTAAAGCTTCAGCGACAGCGTGGAGGATAATTTAATACTAATAAAAATTAAATTTGTCATAGTCAATGATCTGCGGGTTAATATCTTCGGCCTCTTTCTTACCATATGTCATTTCGCTCAATGAAAATGTTGATAAAGTCAGATAAATGTATCTTCGACCAAATTAACATTCCGAATTGATTTCGGAAATTCCGGATTCAAGCACCTGCAATTGAGGCTCCTCCCCCTCCTACTGTTGTAAAGGAAAACTGGAATATATGCTTACTTTCTCCAGTAGCTCGGTGTAAAAACAACTAAAAATGTTAATATCTCAAGCCTTCCAATAATCATAAGAAAAGACAACATTATCTTTCCCAAGACAGGAACGTGTGCGAAATTTCCCGCCGGTCCAACGGCTCCAATCCCTGGCCCAATGCCTCCCATTGCTGTCAATACGGAACCAAATGAGGTTTTAATATCCAGACCTAGAAAAATCATAATAATTGAGCTGAAGAAAAAGGTGATCAAATATATAGTGATAAAACCCAATATAGAATTGTACTTTTCTTCGGTGATAGAAGCTCCATTGATTTTAATTGGACTTATCGAATTTGGATGCAGCATCTTTTTTATAGCATTTGAGATACTCTTAAAAGCGATCACGTGCCTAATAACTTTTATTCCACCCCCTGTCGAACCTACGCAAGCACCAACAAACATTAAACCGAATATTAGTCCCCAGGCAAAATCATCCCATTTCAGATAATCTGTAGTTGCAAATCCAGTTGCAGTTATTACTGAAACAACCTGGAAAAATGAATCTCTAAATGATTTTTCAAATGACATATCAGAATTGGCATACAAGTAAAATGCTATGAGAGAACCAACTCCGATAATAATCAATAAATAGGCTTTTAATTCGGTATTTCTTATAACCTTCATAAAATCACCTTTTAAGAGGTAGTAGTGCAGCGTGAAATTTATTCCTGACAACAACATAAAAATTATTATAACATATTGGGCATAAGATGAGTAATGTCCCACACTATCATTTTTAGTTGAAAATCCACCAGTGGCTATGGTACCAAAAGCATGACAAAGGCTTTCATAAAAATTAATCCCGTCAACCATGAGCAGGACAACAAGAATTGCAGTGAGCATAAAATAGATCAGCCACAGCCTTTTTGCGATATCGGTGGTACGCGGTTTAATTTTCTCTGGCATTATCCCAGATGATTCCATCTGAAAGAATTGATACCCTGCAATTTTCAACTTAGGCAGTATCGCTATTACCAAAACAATAATACCCATACCTCCCATCCAGTTCGTGAGACTTCTCCAATACAACATTGATTTTGGAAGAGCTTCAATATTAGTAAGAATAGATGAACCAGTTGTTGTAAAGCCAGAGACAGATTCAAAAAAGGCATCCACAAATGAAGGGATCGTTTGGGAAAGATAAAATGGTAAGCTCCCGACAATTCCCATTAATATCCATGTTAAGGATACAATCAAATAACCTTCATTAGTATGTAATTCTTCAGAGTGTTTTTTTGTCAGAATTAATATTGAGATCCCAAGGGTAAAAGAGATGGATATTGATTCAATAAAAGGCGGTAACATCAATTTCTCATGGAAATAAAAAATCCATGGCAGCACAGTCATCATGAAAAATGCTATCACCAATAAAATTTTCCCCAGTATATTAAAAATATACCTGTAATTCATAATTGATAATTAGGCAACAAAACAACAATTTCTTAAATCAATAATCCATAAAATATTGATTTTTTATTCAAAGATTCAATCGGCTCACGGCAATGAAAATAATTGATGGGACAGGAAAAATCACTATTTCTCCAATATAAGTGACCTGAAATCATCTGATGGAAAGCATTGATGGATCAACAACTCAAAAACTCACTCTGAACATAAAATTTGGCGTGAAACCCAGTGCGAATTGCTGAATGGTTTCCAGGTTGCCATTGTCATCCGCTTTATAATATATGTTCACAATATTTTGATTGTCGGAAATATTCCACAACGAGGCTCCAAATTCACCCCGGACGCGTTTAGAAATCTGAAACCAATATTTTGCAGAAAGATCAATTCGCAAATAATCATCTAATCGTGAGCCGTTTGGATTTTCATAAATAATATCTCCGTCTATAATTTCTGTCCCTATCGTATATGGTTTACCTGTCCGCCAATTCAGGCCCGCCGATAGCTGAAAATTTTTAGTCTGAAAACTGGTGCCGAAAGTAGTTGTATGCCTGATGTCCAGGTTATTCGGAAAAACCGGAGGAATAAATTCGGGGAAATCATATGTATTTTCAGAATAAGAATAGCTCAGCCAGGTTGTGAATTTTCCAATCCGCTGATTGATCAGGAAATCGAGCCCACTCACCTCATAAGAACCGCTTGAACGAACGTATTGAAATTGGTTCTGAAAACCCTGACTGGATGAAGTGATTCCATTTACCTGTTTGATGTAGCCTTCCAAACTAACCAGGAAGTTACCCTGTTGGTATCGCAATCCTGCTGAGATTTGTTTGCTCTCGACAATAGGAATGTCCTCTTCGTTGGCCAATACCCAGCGCCTTTTTTCCACACCAAGAAAATCATTTTGCAAATCGATGACCTGTGTAGTTGTCTGACTTTTCATTTCTCCAAGCACTTCGAATGAAAAATGATTCAAAAATTTTTGGTTGAATGCCAATCGGGGTTCCAGGATTATACGATTAAACTTTTCGTAGTAATTACCGCGCAATCCAAGACGTAAATTTGTATTACCTGAAACTGAACTATAATTTCCTTCAGCAAATACAGCGTGGGTCCGAAGCACTTTTTTTATCAATCTCCGATAAATCGGATTGTTAATATCCACAAGATTTGTAATGCCAACCTCTGATAGCTGGTAGCCGGTAAATAGATCAAGCGTATTATTCAGGGCAACACGGGCATCGAGTTTCAAACCTGTATCCAGTATTTTATTTTCCTGGATCAGGCGCTGATCATTCAGCACATCAAAGTTGATGGCTCCAAGTTCATAGCCAGAAAAATATAACTGGGCTGTAGTCACTAATTTATCACTCCAAAGACGACTGTAAACTATGCTTGAAGCCGTAGTTTGTTGTTCTAATCCACTGGTTTTTGATTCCAACTCACTATTTACAAGTGCGCTTTCTTCGTAATTAATTGTATTAAATACCCTTAGAAAGCTTATCCTCAATTTATCTTTGCTTGAAATATCATACAGCAATTTTGCAGTAATATCATAAAAGTTAAACTTTTCATTTGAGTCAACAAGTGTATCAGCAACGGGATCTGAGGAACTTGTCACATCTGTATTTCTGAAAATACGGTTAAAATACTGGTCATATGTTGGAGTATGAAATAGGTCTGAAATAGAACGGCGACTGGAAAGCTGCAAGCTCATCCTTTTAGTCAATGGGATTTTAAAAAACAGGTCAGCATTGATCATATTGATCCCTGCTCCACCAGAAAAGTCCTGACTAACCAAATCATCGGTGCGAATATCTATGGTGCTGGAGACACCATCACTCAAGGCAGTTGTCGTGCCGTTTTTTATAAGCACCACCTCTTTTGTAATGTATGGATTAAATGCGGAAATCAGCCCAAAAAAATGACCTGTCTGATACATTTTAATTCCATCCCAAAAAACCAGGTTCTGGTCATTAGTCCCTCCTCTCACATTGATATGCGAAACCGTTTCATTAATGCTTTGAATCCCCGGCAATGCCTGGATGGTCTGCAACACATCCGGATCAGTGAGCCCGGGCAGTATTCCCAATGTCCCGGCATCAATTTTAATCGAACCATCGGAATTGACGTCAATTCCTTTTGTAATGAAATTGGAAACAATGACTTCCTGAAGTTTTGTTATTTTTTGTTTTAGGAAAATGTGGCTTGATGAATTTCTATCAAATTCTAGCACTGGTGTTCGAGATGATGTATATCCGAGAAAACGAACCAAAAGTGTGTCATTTAGAATAATATTTTTCAATTCGAAATATCCCTGATCATCGCTGATAGCAGCCCGGGTATTGGATTGTATCGTAGCGCCAACAATGTTTTTTCCGGTTTCGAAATCAATGACAAAACCGCTGACATCTATTCGTTTCAGTTCCCGTTTACTGATGGAAATAAACCGTTCATTCAAATTTTGAAAATTTAGCCCGGTTTGTGATTCCAGATAATTAATAGCTTCCTGAATTGTAAAAGTTTCGGATGGAGGAATAATTATTATCCCATCAACATTTATATCTGCGTAGGAAAACGTGACCTCATATCTCTGCTCTAAATCAACTAAAATTGCTCGAAGTGAAAATTTTCCATTCGAATTCTGGGCATGAATGAAAATGCCATTAAATGTCAGGATTAGGATTAGTATGAGTCGTTTAATCACCTTTCCCTGAGAGAATTATCTGATTTTCTTTTTCTATCTCAAATTTCAGGTTTAATGGTAATAATATTGCCTGAAGTGCCAGCGTCTGATTATTATGAATAAATTTTCCTGTAAATAATTGCCCTAAATCCACATCCCTTGTGATGACTTTCACATCATATTGTCGTTCAAATTCCATGATCACCTGTGCAAAAGGAACACTTAGGAATGAACTCTCATTATTAATCCAACCCGGAGAAATATCTGTTAAATTTTCTCTTTTATCTTTTTTCCCATTAATTATTCTGAAGGCATGGCCAGGTGGCAACTGGGTGATTTCACCACTGCTTTGCACTTCTACCAATCCCTCAAAACAGACTACTTCGAAATAGTTGTCCCTGTTTTTCACATTAAATTGCGTCCCGAGTACACTCACTGTTCCTGAAGAAGTTACTACATCAAATTTTGAGCCTTTGGCCACCTTAAAAAATGCTTCCCCATTTAATTTCACCTTACGGTTAAAATTCCACAGTCGCGCTTTATATGAGATATTTGTAGCTGCATTCAGCATAATTTGAGATGAATCCGGTAAGTACAAATCATCCTTTTCTGCCACAAGAGTTTGCATTGATGTGCTCACATTCAGATAAAAATAGAAGGAAACCCCGATAAGGACGATTATTGCAGCAGCTACCCTAAATATTGGTTTCAACCATGGCATCCTGACAATCTTTCCTCGTCCGGATTTCATATCATTAATCCGTTCTAGTTCCTGCTCCACATTATAATCGGGAACTTTGAACGCCTGCACGGATTTATCTATCTTTTCCAATGATTTAAACTCCGGAGAAGCCTCAAATACCATTCTCTCTTCTTCACTCAATGTGCCCTCAAGCCATTTCTTTATGTAATATTCAATTTCCATAGGTATTTATTTCAATACTATAACAGATAAAGATTACTTTTTCCTACCGTATTTATAGAAATATTTTAAATTCTCTCACAAACATTTCATAAAAATTAATTTCCCAGTCAGTTCATATTTACTTTCTCAGTGGTAAAATCTTGAGCCCACTCCGAAAAGTAAAACACCCCTAAATCCCCTAAAGGGGACTTTTTGGAGTGGACTTAACATTTTGAACAATTTAACAATCGAATAATAGAATATTGGAATCGCGAAAAAAAATTAAATCATACTTCAAAATTCGTCTTTCTAATGCTCTAATGTTCACTATTTATTTTGGTTCTACCACGAATATAATGGAAGATTATAAAAATTGACCGAAGTCAGAAGACCGGAGACCGAAGTTGAAACGTGTAAAATATCCTAAATAAGATTAAGAAACATTATTAGTCGCTTATGCAACTAACCTCTTCTTCCGACTCCTGACTTCGGTCTTCCGTCTCTTAAAACAAAGATTTCCATTAAAATAACAGAACCTTTATTTTGTGTGAAATTAAATATCTCCCACCTGGTCTTTTAATTTTTTTAAAGCAGTATATATTCTTTTCTCAACCGCTTTGCGCGAAATCCCCAACATTTCTGCGATTTCTTTGTGCTTCTTCCCTTCAACTCGATTTAGCAAAAATGTAACCCGTTGCTCTTCAGTTAAACTTTCTATAGCTGACTGAAGTTTATCCATATATTCATTTTCCTCCATGATATACTCAGGAGATTCTATGGTATGCTGCTTTGGTTTTTGCTGCGCATAAGTCAAAACAGTCTTTTTTTTCGAAAGCTCGTTGAGCATCTGATTGTTTGCGATTGTAAATAGAAAAGATCGAGCTTTTTCGAAAATGACTTTATGACAATTATCCCACAGTTTCAAAAAAGCTTCCTGTACTATATCTTTTGGATTATGTTCGGCTCCATATTTATAATATAAAAAGTCATGAAGATCTTTTGAATGTGTCCTGAAAAGTTCATTAAAAAGCTTCTCTTCACAAATATTATCAACCGTTCTCTCTTCCATTCACGGGGCTATTTTGTCCAAAATTAAAAAAAAATTGATTCAGTGGTAGGAATTTTATGTGGTCACCTGTTTTATACCTGAAAATCAAAAATGAATATAAATACGATGAAAACAATATTCAATATAATAACCCCGCTTTTAATAATAAGTTTATTCTACTTCAGCGGTTGTCAGCAGGAAGTTACGGAAATTATTGACCCGCCGGCAGGTGAGGTATTTACTCCTGTATCACCGATTGCCGACCTGGTGCAGCGCACATCGCTCAAAGACGGATCTTATGATAATATTATCGATGGTTCAAGTTGCTCCTCATTGGTTCTACCTGTGACTGTTGTCGTAAATGGAATGAAAATCACCTTAGATTCCATTGATGATTTTTACAGGATTGAGCATATCGTAGATAAGTTCGATGATGATGATGATCAAATTAAAATAATTTTCCCGGTCACAGTCATACTTTCTGACTATAGTGAATTGGTAATTACAAATGAAGATGATTTTGAAGATTTAATAGATCAATGTACAGAAGATGGTGATGATGATGATATTGAATGTGTGGATTTTAAATTCCCTTTGAGCATATCCATTTATGATTCAGATAATCAGTTATCCGATGTTGTTACTTTCGACAATGATAAAGAATTATACAAGTTCATACATGATCTGAAAAATACTGATTTTGCAAGCTTTAACTACCCAATAACAGTAGTGTTGTCAGATAGTAGCGAAATGGTAATCAAGGATAACAATGAATTGGAGGACATTTTAAAAAATGCCATAGATGCCTGCGATGAGGACGATGACAATGACCACGATGAGGATGATGTAGATAATTCAGAATTGGTCAAGGTTATCATCGATGGCAATTGGATAATATCTTACTTCTTTAACGATAATGATTCAATTAATGATTTTGCCGGATACGTGTTTACCTTTTTTGAAGATGGTTCAGCGGAAGCAAAAAAAGGTATGTCGATTATAAAAGGAAATTGGTATGGAAATGGTGATGATGGCAAATTGAAACTGGAACTTGATTTCGGAGAAAAATCACCTTTTGATGAACTGCAAGAAGACTGGGTACTTATAGAATTTGATGGCACAATCATCAAGCTAATGGATAAAAGTGGGGAACATGATTCAGAAAGTTATTTAACATTCGTGAGACCGACTGGTGACGAGGGAGGTGATGAAGCCCCGGCAATAGCTAAGGTTATGGTTGACGGACTCTGGATTGTAGCTAATTACATCGACTCCGGAGATGATGAAACTGCTCGCTTCAATGGATTTGAACTCGATTTTTCTGCTGACAGTACAGTTACTGCTACCAAAAGCGATGATGTGCTCCCGGGAAATTGGTCAACTATTATAGATGATGGTGTAGATAAATTAGTCCTGGATTTTGGAGAGCATATGCCATTTAATAAGCTTAATGATGACTGGGATATTGTAGATGTAAAAGATGCCCGGATAGAATTAAAAGACGTAAGCGGTGGAGATGGAACAGTTGACAAATTGGTACTTGAGAAAAAACAGTAAATAAATTAAACAGGTAAATAAATCATGAATAAATTAAAACTTAAAAAAATGAAAAATCTAATGAAGTTAATATCTAAAAACACAATGGTAATCGCTTTGATGGGAATGGTGATGCTACTGGTAAGCTGCGGTGAAAGTGTCGATCCTGCAATGTCAGACATAAAATTAGAAATGAGAGCTACCTCGCAACTATCAACAATTAATACAAATGCAAGGGTAGCCAATACCGGAATTGAATTTACTAAAGTATTGATTGGTGTTACTGAAATTGAGTTTGAATCAATGGGAGGAGACAATGATATGGATAACGATGATTCAGGAGACAATCATTCCAGTGATGGTTGGGACGACAATGGCTGGGATGATGACTCAGATGATTCTTCTGACGATCACAATGATGACAGCAACAATCACAACGATGATGAATATGAAATAGAATTTGAAGGACAATTTATTGTTGATCTTCTGAACGGAACAAGCAATCCGGATTTTGGAATGGCTGATATCGCACCTGGCATTTATAAAGAGTTGGAGGTCAGAGTCAGTCCAATCATGGATGATGGAAATAGCATTTTTATACAATTTAATTATCAGGCAGACGGCAAGGATCCTGTGACCGTTGAATATACAAGCAACAGGGAAATTAAATTCGAAATAGAAAACAAATCCGGTATGCAGTTTGATGGAAATGCAATCAATCAAATACTGATATTATTCGATCTCGATAAGCTATTCGCAGGTGTAGATCTATCAATGGCTGTTACAGACAGCGATGGAGTTATCAGAATAAACAGCACTTCAAACACAAATCTGACGTCATCGCTATGGCGAAATTTAGACAATGCATTTGAAGCGGGAGAGGACCATGACGGCGATCATGATATTGATGATGATAATGATTCTGATGACGACCATTCTGATGATGATTCTGATGATGATTAATTGATAATACTTTTTAGGTTAGGGTTGTGCTAAAAGGCGGTCACGTAAAAGGGCCGCCTTTTGATTTTTAAAATTAATTAACCTCCATAGATAAAAAAAGTGACTTGTATCCAAAGCCTGGACAAGCCAGTACCAAATAAGATTGATGGAGATTGATAAGTGGTTGATTTTTCAATCCTCTCAATCCCTTCAATCTTTATTCAATCTTTATTCAATCTTATACCTTTTAAACGCTCCTTTTCCATGCTTTTGTCTGAACTATGGTCTGTATGATTTGGTGATTACATGATTTACTAATAGATAGGCTCTCGCAGGTTCTCTGAACCTGTGAGGAAAATGTGCATCGGAACGTATTCCGCTTGGCATTTGAATATGGATGCTTTATCGGATAATTCGATGCTGTGAGTACTTACTGCCAAATCTGGCGCAAGCCTATGACTTGTGCTTAAACAACGAACAGCAGAGTTTTCAACTCAGTATAAAACACAATCTACCTCTATTGGTGTAGTGTTGTTTGTTGTGACCAAAAAGCATTAAATATCCATGACTGTTGCGATATCCTTGTGGTCATACCCTAAAAATTCAGTAGTGAGATTATGTGGATAATTTCAAACCTAAACCTCAATTAGTTTTGTTCAACAAATGAAAAATTTTAGTAAGATCTCCTGGACCCACTTAAATTTGATTCCATATTATTGTGTGTAGTTATTTTAACCATCCGCTTTGTTCAAACGAACGATAAATTTGTTTTAAATTCTTTTTTGTTAATACATCACTTATTTTTTCTGTTACTCCGAAAATGCAACCTTGACAAGTATTAAGTTGAATATCAGATTTCCTTAATTCATTCATTCGGTTTAATTCGGTTTGTGTTATTTCAATTCCATTTTGATTTAGAAATTCAAGTCCAATGTAACCATATGTGGCAATTTCTGGATTTATAGATTTTAACCAATTTGCTAATTTGTTATAATTCTTTTTTTGAACAAGACCGAGCATTTCTTGGCATTTGTCAGGTGGTGTTCCTGTAAAACCACAAAATGTTCCATATGTATAAACGTTCAAATCTGTATTCTCTAATTGTGGATTTTCTATTCTTTCAACAAGTGTTTTTTGTTCCTTGTTGTCAGTTAGTTTCAAATACGCTAAATCTTTATTAGACTTAATAATATTGAGATTGTATGAACTTCCAGCAATTCTGATTTCTATATTCTCTTGTGTCAGATTATTTTCAATTTGTCTGCTCAAAACTATTCGTTTTTTAAGTCCATAAGACTCTTTTTCGGTGACTTTCTCAGTATTCCAAAATTCACTTAACAGTTCAAAATCAAAACTGTCTGCTTTTAATATTTCTATAAGATTATCTATTTTATGCTGAACAGGCTCACTATTAAACTCAAAGTTAACTCTTGATGAAATCCCGAACTCTCCATCATTGTTAATTTCGATTTTATAGATTTTCTCATCAGTATTATATCCTTTTTTGTCTGGGTCTTTTTTTATGAAAAATGTTATTCCATTTTGTGGTCTCCAAACATAATTTTTTGAGGTAAAACATCCTTCCTCGTTGTACAATTCCAAAACGTCATTCATTGTACTTTTGCTTAGTACAATTCCTTTTTCAGTTTTTGCTTTGAAGGGTGCTTCAACATAAATTGAATGGATAATTTCATTTTTGTCATAAGGGTCAATTTGAAAAGTCAAACCAATCTTTTTGTATTTATATCTTTTTGATGATGCTATTTCAGATAGTGTATAGTCAGTTCCATAAATTTCGATAACGTCAGAAATATTTGTCGAGTCAATGACAACTGGAATTCCTTCAATTCCTTTGTTTGGAATAATTAAACTTGTTTGTCCGAAAATTGGGTTAAAACAAATTACAAATAAGATGATATTTATTGTTCTGATTTTCATTTCCTTAATTACACACAACTTGTTTATACATTCAGATTTTCCATACATACCCTCCAGCATTTGTTGGGTATGTTCAGATTTAGTTGCTTATATATCAAAGGCATCAATTGGATTCTTAAAATTTTTGAAATGTTTTAATGTAACGGTGGCCTGACATATCTTAAAAAAATTAGTCCTTATTGAAAGCATCACAAAAATGTAATTTAAATATAGTCAATAAATCGTTTTCATTGCTTATCTCCGCCATTTATGATGAAACAATTTGGCGCTGTTCCAGGGAATTATACTTCCCGTTCCTTTTTTACACTTCCTGTTAACTGTTCAGGCCTCCTGTTGGTTTTTCAGACTTCCTGTTCTATATATCCAGCTTCCTGTTAGCTTTTTTGGTCTCCTTTACCATTATTTAAGCTTCCTGTTAACTTTTTGGATCTCCTGTACTGCTTTTTATGCTTCCTGTTAACTTAATTTGCTTCCTGTTACTATCTGATATGCTCCTGTTTAACAGGACGAGTAAAATCTTTGACAGGAAAGCGAGGATTTTAACAGGAAGTACATTTTTTGTAACAGGAAATAGATAATTTGAAAAGGAAATCCAAAGGTACTTTGTCTCAGCGGGATCTTCTGTAAGAGGCCCTGTGTCAGAGATACGTTTTCGTATAGCCGGGGTCTCTTGAAAAAAGGGTGATGCCACCAAATGCAGCACCACCCTTCATGCTATTGATCAATTTGTTGATCCTTTTTTTACTTTGGTTCTTCCGCTTAAAATAGATACTCACATATCCACTCTTCCTATCCTCATCACGCCAGAACGAATACTGAACCGTGGTACGGATTTCATCATCAGCCAATTTCATGTAGCTGTACGCCTTGTCATGCAGCTCCTTTGCATCTGCATCATTACCGGCAGCGCCATTGGAATTGGCCAATACTACAGCGAGGTCGTTGGACTGCAAGGCTGCTTCGTTGAGTATCTTTGCCTCTAAGCCAATGGCTTTTAAAAGCTCCAGGTTTTCCTTTCCCAGCACACTCAGGTCACTCAGATCCTGCAACATATCTGCATTTGATCCACCCTCCCGAATGATCTGCACCTTGTTCACCAGCTCGGGCTGCTTCCTGAAAGCAAACAGGAAATGATGCACCAGCTCATCCCGGAGATTGAAAGCGTCCGGTGATTTGGCATTCCACTCCTTCTGAGCTTCTTCACGGCTCTGGGATTCACGCGCCCATATGCTTTGAGCATAGCGGCATGCGCCTGCACGCAAAGGCAAGTCTTCCACCAACTGCCAGTTACGAGCTATGAGTTTTGAGCCATGAGCTTTGAGTGCCCAGTTGCCAGTACCCAGCACCCATACCAGTACCCAGATACCAGTTCCTGTTACCTGTTACCTGTTACGAGTTACGAGCTGTGAGATAGTAAATGGGCTAAAAGGTAAAAGAGAAGGGTTAAGGAAATATGTTCTGACATGGGGTTAATCATAAAAATAATTGAGAAACAATTTGTTGCGATCTATCCATGTGCTATTTTTAAAGGTATTTTTTACCAGGAATTGTATTAAAAGCAACCCATAAATTGTAATTCTCAGTGGTCATCGATTGATGATCATTGTAACATTAAGCCGTCTATGATCCATAACACAAGTGTTGTACGTCAATTTTTGTGTGCCTGCACAAGGTTGAAATATCATTTCGGAATATTCTCGCTATTGTTGTTTTGCAGCAATTTCATATCATTTGCCCAGACTAAACCCCATCTCAATAATTACCTGTTTAATTATTATTTGATAAATCCAGCAGTGGTGGGAATAGAAGATTATGTGGATATCAAGTCAAGTTTCAGATCTCAATGGAATGGATTGGAAGGCGCCCCGGAAACCCTGGTCTTGACTGTCCATGGAAATCTTGAAGGCAAGACTAAGGTAAATCCTGCAAATCCCGTAAGACCCCGGAAATTTTCAGTCGATGAGCATACTGTTGATCTAGGTGGTTACAACGCAAGACCGCATCATGGATTTGGAGGAATTATTATGGCTGACCGGATCGGGCCATTCTCTAAATTACAGGCAAGCGCCAGCTATGCATATCATATTCCGCTCAGTAAAAAATACAGGTTGGCTGCAGGTCTTTCGCTGGGGATGATCTATAATAAATTGGATCAGGATAAAATTACACTTCAAAACCCCAACGATCTGGCGGCTACCGGAGAGCGATATACCAACATCAGCCCGGACCTGGGATTCGGTTTGTGGTTTTATTCAAAATCACTGTTCCTCGGGTTTTCAGGAGGTCAATTATTTAAATATAATCAGTCGTACGGAGATTATATTCAATCTGAAAAAGAATCGTACCGGCATTTTATATTTACAGGGGGATATAAATTTTACACGGGTTATAATGTTACAATCATACCTTCGGTGGCATTAAAATGGCTTTCTCCGGAGCCCCTGGTTATCGATTATAACCTGGTGTTTTCATTTATCAACAGGGTAAGCCTGGGAATGACGTATCGAAACAACAATGAATTTGTAATATCCACCCGTTTCATTGCCAGCTCATTCTTTGAGTTGGGATATGCCTTTGATTATGGGGGCGCCGCAGTTGACAGATACAACTCCGGCAGCCATGAATTATATGTGGGACTTCGGTTGAGAAACCGGCACAAGATCCTTTGTCCGGTTCATCTTTAATTTTCAATGATAGCAATTTGTAAACCATATTTTAAAAGGTCAGGCATTAATCTCAGATTTATCGCGGTAATCGGTATGTGGTCGATTTGTTCTTTTCAAACCTGTTTTGCGGATGACTTCTACTGGGCAGGTGGTACTGGAAGATGGTCAGATTATCAAAATCACTAGATGCGTACTTCCGGAGGAACAAACTCTCATAGCAGGGTGCCCACAATAAAAGACGATGTTTTTTTCGATGAAAATTCTTTCACTACAGATGGCCAGCAAGTGCAAATTGATATTCTGATCGCTGAAGTAAATGATCTTGACTTTTCTGAAATCACAAAATCAGCTACCATAGAAACCATTGCGGCAGGCAGGGATATTACGGTTTTCGGGTCATTGTATATGAATGATAAGGTAAAAAGCAACCTTCCAAATCTCATTATTGCCTCGAAATCAAGGGACGCAGTTGTAAATTCTGCAGGAATTCATTTGGCCAGGCGCCTTACACTTGCAAATACTAAAATACTTGAACTTACGACAGATAACCGTACGGTTTGTGATCAGCTTGTAATATCAGGAACGGGAACTGTAACCCTGAAGGACTCCTTGCTCGTAGCCAATGAAATCCTAATTTATAGCGGCCAATTCAGGACCAGTAGCAAGTATATCAGCTCTAATGGAATTAGTATAAAAGGAGGAAGTGCCAGGGTCGATCTGATGAAATCAATTATTGATGTGAAGAATTGGTCTATAAATCGGATCAATACATTCTCGGCGGGCAACTCAACCATTTCTGTCAATAATCCGATAAAAGGTAGCTTTCATGGCGCCGGTTATACTTACTACGATGTAGCCCTTTGCGGGAAAATATCAGTAAGCGGAGATAATTCCTTTCATGAACTGACTTTTTGTGAGGGGTCAGATATTCAAATAAAAGCAGGACACACTCAAACAGTAAAGCAACTGATTGCCGAAGGTACGCCTGGCAATCCCATTCGAATTTCCTCAGATATATTTGACGAAGAAGCATTTATCCGGCAAAACAGCGGAAGTCTTAATGCTTCTTCACTGAGTTTGGAAGATATTCACGCAAAGGGCGGAGCAGATTTCAATGCAAGCAATTCTGTCGATATGGGAAATGTGGAAGGGTGGAATATAACAGCACCGGCCAAAAAAACATACTATTGGGTAAGGGGTTCGGGGAATTGGTCGGACTATGAAAATCATTGGGCAACCACTTCGGGAGGAAGTCAATTTCATGAAGGTCTGCCCACAGTTTATGATGATGTGATATTTGATAAAAATTCATTTTCTTCCAGTTCGGAAGTGGTGATAGATCTATATCATGCCTATGCGGGCAATATGGATTGGACAGGAGTTGATGATCCAGTGCTGATAAGACAAGAGCAAAATGATACTGGTAAGAATATAAAAATTGTGAGGCTGCATATTTTCGGGTCTTATTATTTCAATAAAAATGCAAGTAGCGAACTCGAATATATAAGGTTTAAAAATGATGAAAATGGCGTTGTAGATAGTAAAGGCCGCGCAATTTCCGGCACTTTAAATTTTTACCATACGGGAGTATATTCAATTCTTGCTCACAGTCAGTTGTTATCAGGATCTGTCAATTTAGAACGGGAAGGCGCAACCATCATTGAAGATTCCGTGCTGATAGAAGGTGATCTGAATATGTTTCAAGGAGAGCTGATTGTTGACAGCAGTTATATAAGTGTTCCTCAAATAAATTTATCTGCAGGCAGGCTCAATATTATAAAATCAACAATACTGACAAAGCGTTGGAATTTACAGAATATTTCGGAATTCAAATCCGATTCTTCTTTAGTTAGAGTAGAATCATACAGCAACGGTTTATTCGATGGGGGAAATCAGGATTATTTTGATGTCATTCTATGTGGGCGAATATATGTAGGAGGAGAGAATACCTATAATAAATTGGAGTTTTGTCCGGGCGCTGATATTTATTTGCCTGCAAATCAAACTCAAATTGCAGATACATTGGTCGTGAGTGGCACTGCAAGTTTTCCCATTTCTGTCAATTCGAATGCTGAGGGCCAACAAGCGGGGATAGCGCAAAATGGTGGTACGGTGGATGGGCAATATCTTTACCTGATGGACAGCAAAGCAGAGGGGGCCGTTTTTACCGCAATAGAAACAGTAGATCTCGGAAATGTGGATGGATGGAATATCACCAGCCCTATTCCTAAAACATACTACTGGGTCGGAGGATCCGGATTGTGGAGTGAATACAATATACATTGGGCGACTTCATCGGGAGGTACTGTATTTTATGATCGTATTCCCGGAGCACTGGATGAAGTTATTTTTGATGAAAACTCCTTTTTACTCAGCAATGGAGCGGTTGAAGTTGACCAGATAAAAGCATATGTAAAGCAGATAGATTTTTCTGATGTAAACAGCAGTTTTAATATTGATGGAGGGATTGAGATGTGGGTATTTGGCGACTTTCAATTTAATGAAAATGGCAACAGCGGATTGGGTTTATTGAAATTCCCGGTTGACACAGCCGCTTTTGAAATTGTATCCAGGGGCAGACGCCTGGCTGCTACTCTTTTATTTGACCACCAGGGAGATTATGATCTGATTACCGGGAATGAGAAAATTTCCTCTAATATCTTCCTGAGAAATAATGGAAAAATTAACCTTTTGGGTGATTTAAAGCTGGACTCAGAATTTAATGCCACAGATGGAACCTTCATCACCAATGACCACGAATTGGAGATTCCGTTTTTTGATTTTGAGCATAGCTCCAGTGAGGGTAATAATGGAACACTCAATATCGGTAATTCTCATATTACCGTAAAATCCTGGAAGATCGGTAAGCAGGTTAATTTCTCAAGCGATTCATCGGAAATTAACGTTCTGAGTCCTGATGAAGGCGCATATTTCTATGGAGGTGACAATGATTATCAAAAGGTTAACCTGGCATGCCTTGTTTACATTCAGGATGATAACAGCTACGATAAACTTACGATTACTTACGGGGCCAAAATATTTATTAAGGGTGTACAATCCGTCAAAGAGCTCGTAGCCACTGGCACTTCGGGAAATCCGATCAGGATAAATGGCGGATCATTCAGAAAATCTTCTGGTAAAGTAACAAATCAGTACCTGGTATTGAACAATAACAGGGCATTTGGAGGCGCTGAATTTATAGCCGAAAATTCCATTGATGGAGGAGGAAACAGGGGATGGAAAATAAAACCACCGTTGGGAAATGTTGATACAAATGTTCTGAATGTATTAGATGGAGAACCATTATGCGGTCAGGCCATTGAAACTACCTTAAGCTTTCCTCCGGAATTATTAACCACCTTCCGATGGTTTAAAGATGGCGCCCCGTTGGGCTCTGATAGCTCGACAATTGTAGTAAGCGCCGAAGGTGATTACTATGTAGAATTGACCAATGCGTGTGGAACTGTTGCACAAAGTAACACAATCGAAATAAGGCGGGAAGGCCCTCCGGAGGTTCCGGAGATTTATGATGAAGGTACTACCAGCATTTGCGGAGATCAACCTATAGATGTAAAGATGAATACCGATGAACAACCGAGGGTCCACTACAGATGGATGAGAAATGGGGTAATTTTCGGTGAAGATGAACCGGATATTGATGTTGATGAAGTAGGCACCTATACCCTCCGCCTGACTAAAGGTGAGTGCGTTGTTGATAGCAGGGACAGTGTGGTGGTTATTATTAAATATGATGTCCCTGATGTGCAAAGTTTACAACTAGCCGGGAATGACACAATTTGCCTTGGAGATAGCAGTCAGTTCCAGGTGCCGTATGAGGTGGGGACTACTTATAATTGGAATAATGGAGATACAATAATTTCTACGCAAACAAATTATTTTGAAGCTAAATTGGAGGGCACCTATATATTGGAGTTGGAGAACGGTTGCGGAAGTATTAATGCAAACGGATCTTATTTTTTGAAAGTTAAAGAAGTTCCAGGACAGCAACAGATTATTGTGGATGGCCCGGATACTTTTTGTTATTATGATAGTGTTGCGTTACGAGTTCCTTTGGAAGAGGAAGTGACATATCAATGGCTTGTCAATAGTTCTGTTCCGGTTGAAAATTTCTCGAAAAATAGGGCATTCACAGATACAACCGGCTTCTATGCGGTGTCCATGAAAAACAGATGTGGTGTTACTGTTACTGATAATGTTGCTATAAATCATCTATACCTGCCGGATAAAAGAGATATTAAAATAAACGGGGATACAATATTCTGCATTGGAGAAAAGGTGGTTTTTTCGATTGATACAAAAGCCGGAGAATCATGGCGATGGTTTGATGAAGGACAAATAATCTATGAAAATATCCAGAGCATTACGACTACAGAGCCTGGGCTGTATTCAGCAGAAATCACCAACATCTGCGGAACAACTCCCACCAATAATATCATTCCAATTGAAGTTAAAGAAATTCCACCACCCACCATCGTTGAAGAATATTACGATCAATGTGGCCCTGGAGAGCTCACCGTAAAGGTCAGCGGTGGATTGGACGGCAACTATGTCTGGCGCGATGAGAATAATCAGTTGATCCATGGATTGAACAGTGAAGAAATTATAGTTCCTATCAATATTTCAAAGGACTATTTTGTTACCCTGACCAATGGATATTGTGAAGGCCCCGGCAGTATTGTTTATATGAATGTCCTTGATGTTCCTGTAGCTGATGCCGGCGAAGACAAGACAGTTATTTATGGCGATGAAGTGATACTTGGCGGCGAGCATGATTATCCCAATACATATTACCTCTGGACTCCTGATAATTGGATGAATAGAAACTCACTTCCAACACCAAAAATTCGTCCACAGGAAAGTACAGTTTACACAGTTGAAGCCATTGGCAAAAATGGGTGCAGCTCCTTTGATGAGGTGAATGTAATGGTTTCGTTTGAATTGGTGATTCCAAATACATTTACCCCAAACAATGATGGGACCAATGATGTCTGGCAAATCAGGAATATTGTATTTCACCCGGGTAGTAAAGTGGAAATATTCAACAGATGGGGAACAAAGTTGTATGAAGCTTCCGGGTATCAAAATGATTGGGATGGGACCTATAATGGTAAAAATCTGCCGGTTGATACTTATTTCTATGTAATCCAGCTTAACGATGGAAATAAGCCAAATAAAGGCCCTTTAACGATTCTTCGATGATGAGCTATTCATAAGACTCTGTCTATAAACTATGATGGTTCATAAATACAAAAAAATGAATACCTATATTCCCCTCCTTGGAGGGGCGTAGGGGTGGGTCTATATAAAAACCATTCATTATTTTGAATTTTATCGACTTTATGGACAGGCTCTAATTATAGATAGACCTATGAAAAGGAGAAAACAATATCAATATGTTTAACTGGGTATCGGAATTGGTGTTGGAGTCGATACTGCAATCGGCACTACCATGGGAAACATAGCTTTAGGCACAGCGCTTGGGGCCGGAATCGGATTTGCCCTGGCTTTTTCACTGGCGGCCGTAAACAATAAACAGGATAGTGACAGATAAGATGGTGTGAACAGGTCTGATTAACCTGGTATTTGGTTTATTTGAAGTGGATTTACTAAGTCGTTTATTATTTTAAATTGTAATTTTTTAAAACCTTGTTATATGAGAACCATCATTTTCTGTTTCATTTTATCAATGCTGGTCACTTCCTTTTTATCAGCACAACAAACCTCACAAGAATTACGCAGTCCGGATGGTGCATATGAATTTGTGCTAAATACGGAAGATAATCTGAATTATTCTGTCAAATATCTGGATGCGGTAATTATTGGAACTTCCAAAATGGGCTTTCAGTTTAAAGGAGAGAAGAATAATAATAGAAAATTTAGAATTAGCAGTACTATTCGGGAAGAAGTAAAAAGCTCATGGCGACCTGTTTATGGAGAAAAGAGTGAGTATCCTGATATTTACAATGAAATGTTGGTCGAATTGAAACAAGTTGATGGTAAGGATCCCAATTTTAACATTAGAATAAGAGCTTATAATGAGGGGATCGCTTACAGGTATGAGTTCACGGAAATTGACAGGAAAGTAATAATCAGTGATGAACTGACGGAATTTGCATTGCCACCGGAAACGCTTATTTGGGCATCGACAAGAGCTCAAAGTGAGATTGTAAAAATGTCGGTGAATGAGGTTAGCGAGGCGGTGGAGCGACCTTTGCTGATGGAGTTGCCAGGGAAATATTTTGTAGCAATCGGAGAGGCTGGTTTGGTGGATTTTGCCAGAATGAAGTTTGCCTTAAAAAATGGAGAAAGCTCTACTTTAACATCTGAATTGAGTAGCGAAGTTGTGTTCAATACTTCTTTTGTTACACCCTGGAGATACGTAATGGCATCAAAAAGACCGGGAGGCCTGATAGAAAATAATTTTTTGTTATTGAATCTGAACGAACCAAATAAAATAGCTGACACTTCGTGGATCAAACCTGGGAAGGTAATTCGGGAAGTGACGCTTACTACACAGGGAGGTATGGCCTGTGTTGATTTTGCAGTGAAGCACAATCTGCAATTTATCGAATTTGATGCGGGTTGGTATGGGAGTGAATATGAAAATGCTTCCGATGCTACCACAGTTACAGTCGATCCCAAAAGGTCAAAAGGTCCATTGGAATTGCATAAGGTCATTCAATATGCTAAAAGCAAGGATATCGGTGTAATATTATATGTGAACCGAAGAGCACTGGAAAAGCAATTAGATGAGGTTTTACCTGTTTTGAAATCCTGGGGTGTGGCCGGAGTTAAATATGGTTTTGTGAATGTTGGCTCACAAGAGTGGACAACGTGGTTGCATGATGCTGTAAGAAAGGCCGCTGATCACCAGTTGATGGTTGATATTCACGATGAGTACCGGCCGACAGGCTACTCGCGAACTTACCCAAACCTCATGACCCAGGAAGGGATAAGGGGCGATGAAGAATCTCCCGATAATTCCATGGTTTTGAATACGCTCTTTACCCGGATGATTGCTGGGGCGGGAGATCATACAAATTGTTATATGGCCGAAAGGGTAGATACAAAAATGGGCTCACATGCCTCACAGATGGCGAAGGCTGTGTGTATCTATAGCCCATGGCAATTTTTATACTGGTATGACCGCCCGCAGGGATCTCCCGGTAAAACAGGTGGAGCAGGAGAAACTAAAGGAATAATTCCCGAATTGCCTGATTTGGAATTTTATGATGCGCTGCCAACGGTTTGGGATGACACGAAGGTATTGGATGGTTATCCGGGTTCACGCGCGGTAATTGCCCGGAAAAGTAATGAGAATTGGTTTGTTGGAGTTCTAAATGGAAGTGAACCTCGTCAGTTTAAAATAAATCTGGGATTTCTTGAACCGGGAATTCAGTATGTTGCTAAAATATTTATTGATGATAAATCTATGAATACCAAAACAAATATACGAATTGAAAAGATTGAAGTAAATTCAGAAACTATCATAGAAAGAGCCGTACAGCGAATGAACGGTTTGGCTATGGTCATTGCTCCAAAATGAGATATTCTGAATTAGTAAGTTCCTAACTATTTTAAGAACACGTTTTAAAATAAACCATTTTGTTGGAAGCAGATTTTAACACATTTATTTCATGTTATATCATGGAGCAAGAAAATTGACTGGTAGTTCATTTCTTTTCCTTGATGAAAAGAAAAGAACCAAACCTGCCTGCCAAGCGCAAGCTACTGCAACGGCGGGCAGGGAAAAATCAAAACAAAACAATGCTTCCACCCGCATGGCCATTGCTCCCCCCGCTGTTTTGTTGGGCCAACACGCGCTCCGAATTACCCAATTTAAACTAACATAGCTTGCCCTGCATTTCGTGATAGGTAAGTTTTCCAACATAAGCATAGTTGCTGAATTATCGTTAACAAGTTAGCAATTGTGGCTATTTAAGAGCTTATTAATTTGTGCAAACCTCAATTTTATAGGCTTCGGCAGGATTCTTTATCAATAGTTGATCAATATCTTCCTGGTTAAAACCGAGAGCTCTAAGCTCTGGGATCAATATTTCAAAAATGGTGGTATATGGCTTTTCATTACCATTGCCAAATAATTCAAATCCTATGGCACCATCATCTTTTTGAATCACAGACCAGCCATCATCATGGGAAATCAATACGTTTTCCAGCAGTTCGGCATTCTTCAATGTGATCAGGAAATCAGTATATTTTTCGATGGTTTCAGGCTTTTGATTGATGCCATCCAGGCTTATCCAGCAACCTCTTTTTATCAACTTTATCTGTTCATCGCTCGTCGCATGCTGTGCATGGACGATTATTAATGCCCTTGCTGAAACACCTTTTTTTTCGAGTATATCAATTTCGTCATTAGCAGCAATAGTGCTTCCGGTATGAATGGCGATTTTGAGACCTGTTTGAAGGTGCGCGAGTGCTCCTGCCTTTACGATCTTTTGCTCTACCGAATCCAGGGTATCTTTTCCAACACCAAGCTTTATGAACCCTGGTTTTATACCGGTCCCTTTAATGCCATTTTCCCATTCTTCAACCCACCTTGTAGCAAGCTGTTCCGCCGATTCGCTATATACATGTTTTGGCAAATATTTTTTATCTGCTGCCGCATAGTATCCTGTATTGGTAATGATATTTATAGAACTTTTTTCTGATAATTCCCGCAACAATAGCACGTCTCGTCCAATATATTCGGGGGTGCATTCGATCAATGTATTGACTCCGGTTGCTTTTAATTTTTGAATATAAGGCAATAAAAATGTAGCTGCTAGCTCGACCGGATATTGGGGTTGAGTGACTTTCTCGGCACCTGTAAAATCAGTAGCAATATGTTCGTGTTCCAGGGTCAATCCCATCTGATCAACATCTTTGGGACCTGTAACTGTCATGATGAATTGAGGCTTTGTATTTACACTTAAGGTACAGCTAAATAGTGTGAGTAAGAGGCTGAAAATTATTATTAAAAACTTCATGAGGCCGGGTTATAAAAAATGTGTAAATCAGATTGAATAAAGTTAATATTTTAAGCTTAGTTTTGAATGATTTATAAGTGAATATTTATGAAATATTGGAAAAAACTAAGTGAAAATGGAATAAGAACCCGTATTGCCAGGGCGCTTGATCAGAATGTAGATTACCGGAATAAGACAATTC
Source organism: Bacteroidota bacterium (assembly GCA_024280115.1). Classification (GTDB taxonomy): domain Bacteria; phylum Bacteroidota; class Bacteroidia; order Cytophagales; family Cyclobacteriaceae; genus JAAUQL01. The sequence continues at coordinate 56,360 of JAJRQT010000153.1, forward strand.
TTGGCGTCCCTGCCTCACATCTGGACGAAAAGGTATTTTATGGTAATGCAGCATTTTTAAAAGACGCGCCTTTTCTTTCTACAATGATTCATAATCCTAATCATATTGGTTGCCATACGCTGGGAGAGTCGGAAAGTTTTTTTGCAGGTACACAAGAAATTGAAAAAGAGCTTATCTCGTTAATTGCGGAAGATATATTGAATGGGTCAGCAGATGGGCAGGATGGTTACGTTGCCTCTGGTGTAACTGAAGCGAATATTCAGGCAATATGGATTTATAGAAATCTATTTATAAAAGAATATGGAGCTAATCACGATGAGATTTGTATTATCGGCTCTGAAGATTGCCATTATTCCATACCCAAAGCTGCCAATTTACTGAATATCAAACTTATTTCTTCAAAAGTTGACCATAACACGAGATCGGTTAACAAAGAATCCTTCAGCAAATCGATAGAAGAAGCCAACTCATCAGGTGCCAAATATTTCATTGTCATTGCCAACATGATGACGACCATGTTTGGATCTGTCGATGATGTTTCAATGATGTCTGATGTTTTAAAGTCACAGCAGATACGGTATAAAATCCATGTCGATGGGGCATATGGAGGTTTTGTGTATCCTTTCAGTTGTAAAGATAATAAACTTGATTTCTCAAACCCCGAGGTCAGTTCAATAACTTTGGATGCACATAAAATGGTTCAGGCGCCCTTTGGTACCGGTATATTTTTATGTAGAAAAGGATTGATTGATTATGTATTCACAGATGAAGCAGCTTATGTGCAGGGTTTGGATGCAACTTTAATAGGCAGCCGTTCCGGCGCCAATGCCATCGCCGTTTGGATGATACTGATGTCGTACGGCCCTCATGGTTGGTATGAGAAAATTCATATTCTTCAATTTCGTACCGATTGGCTTTGTAGTCATTTGGAGCAAAAAAGCATTCCATTTTTCAGACAGCCGTTCAGCAATCAGGTGTCCATAGAAAGCAATTACGTTTCTCAGGAATTGGCTGAAAAATATGGTCTTGTTCCTGATACGCATGATGGTAAACCCAATTGGTATAAAATTGTGGTGATGGAGCATGTTACTGTAGATGTGATGGCGCCATTTGTGGAGGAGTTGGAAGATAATAAAAAGAAGCTAAAGGGTGAAAGCTAAAAGGTGAAGGGTGCCAATTGTCAGTTGCCAGCGCCCAGTTACCAGAAACCAGTTACCAGAAACCAGCACCCAGCACTATGAAGCTAATCGCCACCCAGAATATTATCAGACCGGGATTTAGTCCATGAAATTAAAGTACTAATTTCCTCATCTGTTAAGGCAGCATCTCTGTGAATCACTGTATAAATCTTCATTGGCATATTTTTTTCTTCAACTTCTTCAGCCATTTCGTTGAGGATTTTAATTTTTTTTCGTTTGCTCAATTCAGCCCAATCAGAGAAATTCAGTTCGTCACGTGCCTCCCTGGTATCCTTTGCAACCAGCCATGAAACCGGTGCAACCTGAGAATACCAGGGATAGACTGTTTGATTTGAATGGCAATCGTAGCAGGCCTTTCTTAAGATAATCTTCACTTCATCAGGAGCTTGTTCGGTAACTACTATGTCATTTGATAGATCAGAATTATTTTCAGGAAGTTCTGTAGGAATAAACTGGCTGATGACTAAAGCCAGGAGCAGGCCATAAGCTAAATATTTTAACGTCTTTTTCATGGATGGATTAATTATTTAGTAAAATAATAATGGCCATTAAAGGCCATAAAAAATTATTTCAAGAGCTTTCCAGCTTCTTTGTCTGCCCATTTGGATAAGGTTTGATATTCCTTATCAGTTGGCTTCCAATCAGGTTTCTTTTCCAGGAATTTTTTTGGAGGCATCTTTTTTTCACCGGTGACTTCAATGATATCATCCATCACTGAAACAAGCTTTGCCTTGTCATATTCATGCATCTTATCCCATCTCAGAGCATCCTTGGCATCATCTGATTTCCCATCTACACTATGGCAACCATAGCAGGACTTGTCGATGATGGCTTTAACTTTTTTGGGGAATTTGTATTCTTCGAGTGGATTTGATTCCGATTCAGTTTTGGCATTTTTAGAAATATTCATTTGAATGAATGATGCGAGTACAAAAGCAGATAATACAAAAAGAATTCCAGACCGTTTCATAGCTATTTTATTTGGTAGTTAATTATCTGTCAAAATAGATATTCTATTTTAATAATTAAATAAAAAGTAGAAATAACTATTGAGAATATTGATTTTATATGAAATATGAATCATTTTAGTTGCTCTAAACAATTCTGTTTTTTAAACGAAACGATCAATTGATAGTGCTCAATGAGCAAATATTTATAATCTATGAGTAAAGTTGTTTTAGTTACAGGTGCATCGTCGGGTATTGGGTTGTCTATGGCCACTTTCCTTGCAAAAAAAGGTTATATAGTTTATGGCGGTAGTCGTTCTGCCCCGGGAAATAATGATTTTAATACCGTAAAACTTGATGTCACAGATGATACAAATGTCAGGGAGGTGGTTAATTCCATCATCGATAAGAATAAGCGCATTGATGTGCTGATCAACAACGCCGGCGTTGGATCGGCGGGGGTAGTTGAGAAGACACCTATCGAGGATATAAAAAAATCATTTGAAGTGAATTGCTTTGGCGTGGTTAGAGTTTCACAAATGGTGCTTCCACACATGAGAGCTCAAAAATATGGAAGAATCATCAATATGAGTACGCTCGGGTCATCAATAGGTTTACCATTCCGCGCCTTTTATAGCTCGAGTAAAGGTGCTATGGATTTAATAACAGAGGCCTTAAGATTAGAGGTGGAAAAGTACGGGATTCAGGCTTGTACCGTACACCCCGGAGAAGTAAAGACAAATATTGCCAGCCATAGAATTGTCTCCCTGAATTATGACGATGAAACGTACGGTAAAACTTTCAAAACTGCTTTTGAATCATTGGATGCATCGGTTGACCATGGGAAAGATCCAATTTGGTTTGGCCCTTTCGTAGAAAAAATCATTAATTCTAAAAGGATGAAGAGGAACTATTATGTTGGCACATTCAATGAAAAATTAGGAGTTCAGCTTAAAAAATTCCTCCCGGCTCATCTATACGAGAAAATCCTCAGGATGTATTTTAAATCAGGAGATTAGAAGACAATTGATCCTTCTTTGTCAACTTCTCAAATTTATTGATTTTCAACTCATTTTTACCCTTTTATCCCTAAAGGGAATGAGTCAAAAATCAATCTGTCATCCTTTAGGGCTTGAGTAGAACAGGTTGTTTCGTTTCGAACTTGACAAAATAGGATCAGTCAAAGTATTTTTCTTTGTTTTCAAGCAGATATTGTTGCCATTTCCATGCACTTGCCATCATAGTTCTTATGTCCAACTCAGCCTTCCAACCCAGCTCTTCATTGGCAAAAGTGGTATCCGCCCATACCTGCTCAATATCTCCGGCCCGTCGATCTACTATTTTGTAATTCAGTTTCACGCCGGTCGAAGATTCAAATGCTTTGATCACCTCCAGGACAGTAAATCCATTGCCGGTTCCTAAATTAAATACTTCATAGTGGGCCTTTTGTCTTTCATTTATCATTCTTTCTACAGCGACAACATGGGCCTTTGCCAGATCTACAACGTGGATATAATCTCTCACCGCTGTACCATCCGGAGTATTGTAATCATGTCCAAAAACACTCAATTCCTTCCTCATACCGGCAGCAGTCTGGGTGATAAAAGGAATTAAATTATTCGGAATTCCAAGAGGCAATTCACCTATAACCGCTGACTCATGAGCTCCCACCGGGTTGAAGTACCTCAGTGAAATTGCATTCAGCTCGTCATTTGAATGAAGCGTATCTCTCAGGATCTCTTCGCAGATTTGTTTTGTATTTCCATATGGAGATTCAGCAGGTAAAATTGGTGATTGCTCCGTGACCGGTAGTTTTTCAGGTTGCCCATATACAGTGCAGGAAGAAGAAAATGCAATATTTGGAATGTGATATTTCCCCATCATTTCCAGGATGTTGGCAAGCGATTGAAGATTGTTTCTATAATATAATAAGGGTTTTTCAACAGACTCACCCACCGCCTTTGATGCAGCAAAATGTATGATCGCTTTTATATCCTGATGTTTCTTGAAAAAATTTTCAACCTGATCAGTATCACAAAGGTCAAATTTTGCAAATTCGGGTTTAGTTCCGGTGATTTTTTTAATGCCTTCGAGGACATCCTCCCTGGAATTCGACAGGTTATCAATGATGACAACCTCAAATCCGTTGTTGATTAATTCTACTGTTGTATGGGATCCTATGTAGCCAGTTCCACCGGTCACTAAAATTTTTTCTTTCATTGGTAAGTAGTAAATGTTGGAAATTGATGCAAATAAAATGTTCACAATCCATTTAATCTAATGGTTCTGAGGTTATTTTAGCTTGAAGACCTTTTTGATTTAAAGCCGGCATTGACTTTGCCAGCACCAGAAGGAAAAGCAGATTTAGATGTTGCAACCGGTTTTACTAAATTCCTGAATGGGTACAATATCCTGCGTAGTATTATCACCGCCCTTGTTGGTGTTGTCACCATAGTCGTTAACCTAAGAAAAAAATCAGATTTTTGGTAATGAAATTTCAGGATGGGGAATATACCTCTTGCGAGGTAAAAGTTTTAGTTTTCTCCCCATGGTTAATTTTTATTTATTTGA